>JAOAUO010000054.1:7753-12259 GCA_030157565.1 Legionellaceae bacterium | reverse complement strand
GTTTACACGCAGGTGTTTGGTTGCATTGGGCTTGCTGCATTGTTAGTGGCCTTGTTGATGTGGCGGCTTTCGCCGCCATTGAATCGATTACTGGAGCGTTCATGATGCGTGGTATTTCCAAAATTTAGGCATGTATATGCAACACAGAGTGACCCCCACCACGCACAGCAAGCCACCCGACACGATGGCGGTCGTGATGCCAAAGCATGAGGCCATCACGCCCGCTCGGGCATCCCCTAGTCTGGGACCGCCTAGATAACTCAGCATTTCAATCCCGGCTAAACGTCCTCGGAAATCATGTGGAATGGTGTTGTTCCAGAGCGTGCTTCTAAAAATGCCACTGACCGCATCGAGTGCACCGGATAGCGCTAAGAAAAGAAGGGCCAGCCAAAGCATGGAAGACAAGCCAAAGCCAACCATGGACAATCCCCAAAGCCCCGCCGCAATGGCAATGGCCTTGCCGTCTTGTTTGACCTGAACGGTCCAGCCACTAAAAAAAGAAATCAGCAAGGAGCCCACCGCGGGAGCCGCATACAAAAAACCAAGGGTTTTTACACCGCCAAATGATTCAGCCATGGCCGGAAATAACGCGGTGGGTATCGCAAAAACCATGGCAATGAAATCCACACAATAGCTGCCCATCAATGTCTGCCGACTAAACGCAAAATGCAGGCCTTGTTTGAGTGAACACATGACAGAAGGATGTGCTACGACGGCCGCATTGTCTAATGGACCCATCCTGCTTAAACTGATTAATGACGTTAAAAAGGTGAGGAGATTGATGACATAAGTCACGACGATTCCATAGCGTGCGATCAGTAACCCCGCGATGGCGGGTGCGACGATCAGGCAAAAACCAAATTTGAAGCTATTCAGTGCGCCAAGCGATTTATAGTCTTCCGGTTTGACCAATTGTTGACTGAGGCTATCCAATGCCGGGCGATGCAATCCCGTCAATGCGGACAGGATGGATGCCACGATGAAAATCACGAGTAAACAGGGATGCAATCGATGTGCGTTAAAAACAAGGGTAGCGCTGCCTAACAGCATCAAGGATTCACTGATCATCACCAGTTTCCGTCGATTGTAGCGATCGGCAAATACGCCACCTAATAACGCGGTGATCAATAAGGGTAGCAATTGGGCCAAACTCAACAAACCCACCATGAGTGTCGATTGCGTCAAATGATACACTTGATAGGGAAGGGCGACATGGGTGATCATGGTTCCAATAAAGGATATAAATTGACCGCCATATAAAAAAGCATAATCACGGTTGTTTTTTAGTAATGAGATGTCAATCAAATGCGCCATGGTGTCTAATCCTCTTGGAACCCTTTGCTTGAGGTGATCCTTTTAAAAAAATGGTGGTGCAGAGAGAGGGGATGATATATTATTTTTCTTCTCCTGTCGTTTTGTCCAAACGCCAATTAGGCCTTATCAAGGGCTATTTTTTAGAGATGTATCATGATGCAAACCATCGTAGAATCGTATCGAGCCGGGCTTTTTCAGAAAAAAAATATCGGGCCGAATATCATCGCTGGCATCATTGTGGGGGTGGTGGCTTTGCCGCTGGCCATGGCGTTTGCAATCGCCAGTGGTGCCAAACCTGAGCAAGGGATTTATACCGCGATTGTTGCCGGTTTATTGGTTTCTTTATTCGGTGGCAGTCGGTTTCAAATTGCAGGCCCGACCGGCGCTTTCATCGTGGTCTTATCCGGCATTACCAGCACGTATGGCATGGATGGTTTGCAAATTGCCAGTGTTTTGGCCGGTTTTATGTTGTTGTTTATGGGGGTGGGGCGTTTAGGTTCGGTGATTAAATTTATTCCAAAACCCGTCATCTTAGGTTTTACTGCCGGGATTGCTGTGGTCATCTGGGTGGGGCAGTGGCACTATTTTTTTGGACTGCCTACGCCCCCAGGCACGCACTTCCATGAAAAGCTAATATTTTTAGTGCAAGCGCTCCCTCAAATGCATGGCACCACAACGGCCATGGCGCTCATCTCGTTGTTTGTGCTTCTTTATGTCAACAAAATCCCCTTTTTACAGCGAGTGCCAGCCCCCCTCGTGGCTTTGGTGCTGGCCACCAGCGCACAAGCACTGTTTCATTTCACGGGGGTCGCCACCATTGGCAGTGCCTTTGGTGGCATTCCAAAAGGGCTGCCTGCTTTTCACATGCCTGATATCAGCCTCCAGCGAATCGTTGAGTTGATAGGGCCGGCCTTTGCCATCGCGATGTTGGGTGCTATCGAATCCTTGTTATCTGCCGTGGTTGCTGATGGCATGAGCGGCACGCGTCATCATTCCAACCGAGAGTTGGTCGGTCAAGGCATTGCCAATATCATGACGCCCTTGTTTGGAGGGTTTGCCGCAACCGGTGCGATTGCGCGAACAGCGACCAATATTCGCAACGGAGGCAATAGCCCATTGGCCGGAGTAGTGCATGCGTTGACGTTGGTTTTAATTCTCCTGTTTTTAACGCCACTGGCTATGAATATACCGTTGGCGGTGCTGGCCGCTATTCTTTTTCTGGTGGCTTGGAACATGAGTGAAATCAACCATATCATGAGGATGATTAGACGTGCACCACGAGCGGATCTATTGATTTTGTGTGTGACGTTTTTTTTGACCGTGTTTGTCGATTTGATTGTTGCTGTGAACATCGGTGTTCTTTTGGCGGTTTTGCATTTTTTGCATCGAATGGCCCTGAGCGTGCAAGTGCAACAACAAACCGATGAGCACTTGGCGCATGAATTGGCTCAACAGCAGTTAACGACACTGCCGGAAGGGGTGTTGGTCTATGTGGTGGATGGACCGTTCTTTTTCGGGGCGGTGGATAATTTTGAATTGGCATTGGCCTACACACACACAGACCCTCGTGTGCTGATTTTTCGTTTAGGTTGGGTGCCGTTTATAGACCTGACAGGATTACAAGCCTTGGAATATGCGATTGTTGACCTTCACAAACGCGGCGTGCGTGTGATATTAACGGGTGCTAATCCTCGTGTGGAGGCCAAATTGCGCAAAGGCGGCATTCTTGCCTTACTGGGGCGCGAGAATGTATTTAGTGTCTTTGCGCACGCATTGACGGCCTGTTAAGAGCGTTCTCTTAATCGCGGAAGTTATCAAATTGCAGCGGCAAATCAATCTCGGCTTTTTTCAAGTGAGCCATGCTTTCTTGTAAATCGTCTCGTTTTTTTCCCGTCACGCGGATTTTTTCTCCTTGAATGGAGGCTTGTACTTTGATTTTACTGTCTTTTAATGATTTGATGATGGTTTTTGCGGTGGGTTGATCAATGCCTTGTTTGAAGGTCATGGTCAGTGAAAACATCTTCCCACAGTGTACAGGCTTGTCTTCCATTTCAACGCCTGAGGCATCGAGCCCGCGTTTGGTGGCATGATTACGGAATAATTCTTCCAACTGACGCACTTGGAAATCCGACTCTGATTTGAGTGTTACGGACAATTTGTCCAGCGTCATGCTGGCTTCTACGCCTCTGAAATCAAACCGTGTGGTCATTTCACGAACGGCATTTTCCACGGCATGGCGTAATTCGTTTTCATTCACTTCAGAAATAATATCAAACGATGGCATGATGTGAGCACTCTCAGGAAAATGGATAGAAATAATAGAAGTATTTGAACACGAAATCCGTGAGCAATCAATCTTGCTGGCTGGGAATGGTTTTTTCCCTTGACATCGGCCGCGCTACGCAAAACAATAGCGCCCATTCGCCACCTGAGTCCTCTGAGACCATTTTAAGGATAACGCATGCGCATTGCGAGCATTAACGGGCGTGAAATTTTAGATTCACGCGGATATCCAACGGTAGAAGCCGATGTGATATTGGAGAATGGTACCATGGGCCGGGCCAGCGTGCCGTCTGGCGCATCGACGGGCAGTCTTGAAGCCTGTGAATTGCGTGATCAAGATCTGGCGCGTTTTGCGGGGCGGGGGGTGCGCCTTGCGGTGGGCCATATTAATCACGAGATCAATCAAGCGCTGCGTGGTGTATCTGTTTCAGATCAAGTCGCGTTGGATGCGCAGTTGTGCGCATTGGATGGGACTGAAAATAAATCGCGTCTAGGCGCGAATGCCATTTTAGCGGTCTCATTGGCATCGGCTCGAGCGAATGCGCAGGCACGTGAGCTGCCACTGTTCGAATCGCTATATGACGCCGACGATACGATGCTGATGCCCGTGCCCATGATGAATGTGCTCAATGGCGGTGCGCATGCGGACAACAATGTGGATATTCAAGAATTCATGATCATGCCCATGGGTGCACCCGATTTTCAAACTGCGGTGCAATGGGGGGCCGAAACGTTTCATGTGTTGAAATCGGTACTGAAAGCGCGCGGCTTGAATACGGCCATTGGTGATGAAGGCGGCTTTGCTCCGAACTTAAAATCCAATCGAGAAGCATTGGATTTGCTCACTCAAGCCGTGGAATTAGCAGGCTTCACGATCGGCCGTGATATCGTTTTTGCACTGGACGTAGC
>JAOAUO010000054.1:6056-7743 GCA_030157565.1 Legionellaceae bacterium | reverse complement strand
TGGGGCCTATCATCTGGCTTCGGAACACAAAACACTGAGCAGTGATGGTTTGATTGATTATTATGCCGAATTACTGGCGCATTATCCCATTGTCAGCATTGAAGATGGATTGGATGAACACGACTGGGCGGGTTGGCAGCGCATGACTGCACGGTTAGGCCAATCCGTACAATTGGTGGGGGATGATCTGTTTGTGACAAACTCGGCGCTATTGCAGCAAGGCATTGACCAAAGCATTGCGAATGCTGTGTTGATCAAGTTAAATCAAATCGGTACGCTCAGTGAAACACGCCAAACCATGCGATTGGCGAATCGCCATGGCTACCATTGTGTGATGTCACATCGTTCGGGCGAGACCGGCGATACGTTTATTGCGGATTTGGCCGTGGCAACCGGTTGCGGGCAAATTAAAACGGGATCACTCTGCCGCACAGACCGAGTGGCCAAATACAACCAATTGTTACGCATCAGCGAACGAACCGGATTGCCATACGCCGGAAAGACCGTGTTTAATCGACGTTAAGAAGGCATGAGCGTTTGAATCGCATGTGCGGTTTGAGTCCTCAGGAATCAGGGCCGTCTGATGACGGCCTATTCATGGCCCGTGTTTTTTTTCCGCAAAAAAGAGTCTTTTTATTGGTCATCCGCCCAAAAACTCGCGCTCTGACGAAATCACATGCGTGTTTTTGCATGTCGTTTGGTCTAAACTCCAAAATAATCTGATGGTGAGTGAATGAAGCGAGTCATAAAAGTAAATGCAAACGAAACCGAGGTTGTGAGACTTGACGCCCCCAATACTGTCTTGACAACCGGTGGAGTATCTACGTGTATTTGTTTGTTAGCGGAAGGAGATGTCGAGGGCATTCCTTATCGTGCGATGTATCATTGGGATGGGTTTGATTGTTCATTCAATAGACAAGCATCGAATGCGGATCAACAGGCTGATCGAATAGTTGATGGCCTTATTCGTGGGATTTCAGGCGATATATTAAAGCGTTTTAGGGCAGACAACGAACGCGGAGTACGCCCTCATCTTCATGCATTGTATCTAATCGGTGGCGAACGCGCCGCAGAGGGGTTATCTGGTACGGAGCACGAAGTGGAAGCACTGCAACGAAATGCAGAAAAGCAGTGCGCTAAATATTTTATTACATCAGCCAAGACAACGTATGATCGACGTCATTATCAAACCAGTGGAGCGCAATCCCTGAGGATCGTCTTTGATGCTTCAGGCGTTCAGGTGACGTCCAATGAAGGGTATGATAGTGATGAAGGGTATGATAGTGATGAAGAGTATGGCGGTGATAAAGACCCGATCACCGACTCCTTTTTAGTGGCTTCTTACGCGCCCCCTTCCCCCAGGTAACAGCATTGTAACCTGGTTACCTGGTTACCTGGTTATTTTATAATGGGTGCAGTGAGTACATCAAGATCAGCCGAAATCATTGCATCGACACCACCTATAACAGAATGCCCGCCACCCACAGCCGAATCTTGACATCCATTGACATAAATCCGAGTCACATCATCTGGGAAGTCTAAAAAAGTATCGTGTTCTGCTTTATACTCTTTCGCTGTACGTCCCGTTCCGGCAAAGAAGAAGATCACTTTTGGCATGATTTGAACCATATAAATACTATTTTATTTTTTATTTATCATAGTTTTTAACTATGTTTTTTTCTTCTTC
>JAOAUO010000054.1:0-6046 GCA_030157565.1 Legionellaceae bacterium | reverse complement strand
ATAGCGTATTGGGTGAGCAAAAAATGGATAAGCTGATTATCTTTGGACGAAATGACATGCGTGTTTTTGCATGTTGTTTCGTCCAAACGCCAATTTATTGTAAGAGCGCAAGCGTCAATTCAGGGCTGAGCGTATGAGCGGCCGCCATCCAATGCAATGCTATCATTTCTTTTTGTTTTGGATTTAAATGCGGGCTTGTCGTGCTCAATGCGTGTTGCTTCAAGTGCGTCGCGTGCAGAAAAAATATCTCAACGGTGTTCTGTCGTTTCTGGGCAGGTAAATGATGAAACGCTGCTGGATTTAAAAGAATTTCCGTTGCCCATGCATTCAAAAATTGCCTTTTCACTACAGAGCAGTCAATGCTGTCGTCGGATAAAGGGAAGCAACATACTAGGTCTTCTTCATGATCGTTATCCAAATAAGGGTATGCGACGAAATAGTCTTGAAGTTGAGCCAGTGCTTCAGGCAGTATAAATTCAAGCTTCTCCATAAGGCATCCTTTTGTCATTTTAAAAGGAATCGATTGTTCCGTAGAATGAATCCCCAAACCACCTGACTGCGTTAGGGGTTTGACGTTCGTTACTTTACTCGACGTGTGATTCGTGTCGGCTTGTCCATCTGAATCTCCAACACAGTGATACCATCACTTAAGAAACACAAGATTAAATAATGATTTGCTCTAATAATTTCGAATCGATCACTTGATGAATCAGTTCTGTTTTTAAACTAACGCCTAATTTGTTTTTAATGTTTTTCAAATAGGATTCAACGGTGGTTTGCTTTAATCTGAGCGAATCCGCGATTTCACCCGAATGCTCACCTTTTAATAATTGAACCAAGGTTTTAATCTCCATTTTTGATAATGTGATTTGCCCATGATCTAAGTGAATAGGGTAACTACGTTTGACTAAGAGCGAATCCAGCTGACTGCTTGATAGACCAAATACCGAGTCCCAATCCAGTTTCAGAAGCTTCGTTTGTGGCAGAGCAATGCCCATTGTATATTTTGCACGGGCACCATCCGTGAATAAAGGGTAAAGCTTGCCTTCCATGGTTTTGGTCAGTGGCTTATGGTGGCGCGGAGAAATGGGTTCGCTCACCTGCAATATTTGCCCTTCTTCTAACACATAATCGTTGATCTCTAGCAGTTTTTTTGCCTCTGTAGTATTCGCAAGGAGTTCATCATCCGAAGTCCGCCGTAATTGTTGAAAACTGTTTAATCCCATGAGTTGCATGCAATTTGAATTAGCAAACAAGTAGCGACCGTGTTCATTTTTAATAAAAACGACGTGTTGTTTCGTACTATTTACAACCGACAGGAGGTCATTAAGATGACTCGGTTCGGTGATCGTTCGGATAAATTGACCGAATAGTCCACAGTTCACTTTAATACCAGACAATAATTTGTGGCAATTGTAACATTATTTTTTTCGATATAGGTAATTTAAAGGCAGAATAGAATAAAGTTGGCGCACAAAGTCCGGGCGACGAGCGCCATCCTGTGTGTTGAAAGACACGGATGAATACGATTATAACGGGCCATACCTATGCCAATGCAATCATCTGTTGATGGATTGTTTAACCGGCCACTATTCACCTCCATTTGCTCTGCGGGGCAATGCGGGGATAACAACAGGGCGGCTTATTTAAACATTTCTGTGAAACCATCCCATTCTCATTCTCGTCCATGGGAGTGGTTCGTAAAAACGCGTAACCATCCTGTTCATCCAAATGAAGATGCAAGCCTAAGGCTGTAAAATACTCACGGACGACCGTTTGTTGACATTGTAACGTTTCCCTCGCTTGTTTATCTTCTTGAAGCAAAAAAAACTGTAATCGTTTGATGAGCACTGTGGCGAGCGCCGATCCTTCTTTTTTTGTTCGTGCTCTAGACATCGCTGATTCCTATGATGGAGCTGACTGTCGTCTGATGGTGAGTTTGACTACGGCGGCAAAAGGTCAGGTGTGGCACTAGAAATTCTTCGTGTTGGACGGACTCAGACATATCCACCTGGTGCTCCGGATGTTTCATTCCAACCGACAGATAACCAACCCATTCATCCAATGCAAACTCCAAGGGATAAACGTCCACCAACGCAGGCAAGGTGAAGGAGGTGTGTTCTTGAAGTAGGGTTGTTATGCGTTCTTCTAGCGGCCAACAGGCCAATGCGGAATGTTCTTTGAGCTCAATGCCTGCTTCATCGGCCGCCCCATCATCCAGCATATCCCAAAAATCAAGCGGTGTACCGATAGGTTCTGACCAACGTGGACGCTCAAGTGGCAAATGAAACTGCTTTAATTTAATCAAAATAGCTAATGATTAGTCTATATTTAATGTATATGCGCTTGTTAAGATGAAATCCATGATCAGGTCTCATTCTGAAATGGCTCACGTTCTTGGGTTAGAGGATAATCCCTTGATGCTAGTGAGTAAAAATACGGGTTGGCAGCTCTCTTCAGCATTAAGTAGTTTAAAGCGCAGGTACAAAACGTTGAAGAAAGGGTCAGGTCAGACATTAAATTTTGGTTTAGTGTCTGCGAAATCGTCTCAAAATATTGTTAAAGCAATATCTAATCTGTCGCATGGAGAATATCTGGGTTTCGCAAGCAAGTGGTGGAGCCTTGATTTCTCTGGTTTGATAAAAGGTAAGAGTCTTAGATTTATATCCGGTCATGTTTATTCTTTGCATGCAGTCAAAGAGGGGGAGACGACTCATTTTATCTATGTGAATCGTGGAGAGCGTCATTATAATAAGGATGGGTCAACAGTCAAAGAAAACGCAGCTGCTGTTATGGTTTTTTCCGTAGGGGAGAAGGATGCTCAAGCATTTGCCGGAAACATGATGAGAGCTGCGAAATCATTTAATCCGCGCGTCAATATGTCGAAATTTTTAAATGACAATCAGGGTAAAATCAACTTAAGACTCTCCGAAATGCTAAGCAAGTCAGATCAGAAAACTGGAAATTGCACGGTAGCAAATTCGAATATAGCCTGGCATTTTCAGTTGGCTTCTGACGCTATGCGGCTATCGGCCCTGAACAATCAGGAGCCTCCAATAAGTTTTGCGGATGCTTACGCTGAAACGAAAAGTATTTATAAGCAAATGCGCGCAAGCGACCGAGTCGAAGCATTTAAATACCTCTTGAATGATAAAAGCGCTTATCTTTCTGAACGAGCCTATTTTTATAATTGCATGCAGGTTTTAGAGAAATTTGCAGTAAAAGATCAGAAAAATAATGTTCGGGAAAAAAATGTGAGTCATATTCAATCCTTAGTGGACTCAGCAGATAACAAGACCTTAAATAAACTGATGAATCTTTTGCTTAGAAATGATTTTTCCAAAAACATAGAGCAATATATTGATGAAAGAATTAAGAAGATGCAAAAAGACGCTCCCAATATTACTAATGAAGAGATTGAGCAATATAGACAGAGCACAACAAATAATTTGTATATATCCAAAGACAAGGTCTTGGGGCATGCTTTAAAAAAAGCACCTGACGAGACACAAAAAAAAATGATAAACAATGACATCTCGCTGCTAAGGCATGCAACTCCAGAAATCCAGGGGGATTTTCTCCAGCAGGATTTTAATAAATATGCATTGCATGCAAGTGATGATGTAAAAAATAAAATTCTGACCGATCAACCAAAGGATGTTGCAAACAAAGAGGGTATTGAGAGCAAATATCTGGATCAGAGCACTCATTTAAGCCGAGAGCGAAAAACCAGCACTAACGGGCTTTTGTTGAGCAGTGCTGGACTCAAAGAAATGGATATTAATAACAAACTTAGATTTTTATATTCTTATGCTGCTGCTGCAGTTGATGAGAAACAGGTGAGTCAAGCGTTTAAAGCGCTTTGTCTGCATTGCTGTAAACGAAGGATTTATCTAAGCGGAGGGGCATATTCGGCGGATACTCGGTCCGCACATTGGCTAATTGAGAGATTAAGTGCTGAGGATGATACGGGGATCGATCTTAGACGTATGCTGAACATTGATCGTGGTGGGGTCAAAGAAAAGGTGGAAAATATTGTCGCGTCTCAAAATACAGCATTGCCCGACCAGTTGGCACATTATAAACGTCGTCTTCATGCGTTTATCTCAACAGAAAAACCTGATGCGAGCAAGTTAGCGGTCGAATACAATCTAAGCGAAGAAAAAGCACCGCATTCAGCATGAATGAAGTTCGCTTGAAATTTGAAACTCATGAGCTGGCAGCCAAAAATCCTCCTGTTCCCTCAGCAACATTCGTCTGATTACTACCGGCAATATTTGTTTCATTCAGCAATGATGTTAATTTGGGCGCTACATATGTTTTTTTTTGGATAACATGGAGTGTGCCATTGGATGGCTTAAACGGAGTATTGGAAGAATGTTTTTGTTTAACAGGGGCGTTCATGCTCATCAGTTCTCACCATGATTTTATGGAAAATTACAAGTGACTACAGGTGTCAACGACAAACCGGGACACGTTGTGGATGAAGTGCAATTGTATGCAACCACATGACTGTCGCAGTTTGCGCCTTGCGAATTAGAAATCCGGACAGCCGTATGGGGGGTATTGTAGGGATAGAAATTCTGCCAAAAATGAAGCGGTTGTGCTATTGCAGGTATACTAATCAAGATTGTATCTCCTGTTACTATTGGTAAATCACCTGCACTGGTTTCTGATCCATTGTTATCCGCATTAAAACAATCAGACCAACTAGCCGCGGGGAAGTTACAGGCTGTAACTGTAACTGAAAGAATGCTATCCGTTGAACCATGAGTCGTGCCTATTGAAAAAATGGGTGTTGTTGCTACCGTCATTGGAGCGCTTCCAATGGAAAGCATATTTTGGATGAGGGGATTAGCCATAGCGATGGTTTGACAGAATGCGAAATGACATAGAATGATGAAATATTTCTTTTGTAGGCGTTGCATTTCGACCTCTTAGGCGTTCTTTCCTGCTGACATTTTACTTCATGGTATGCAACCATTTAGTCAAGTCTATTCTCATTTAAACTGAGAGTCATTCGGAATGAATAGATATGTCGAAAAAATACGAATAGTTGAGAAAGATTTGAGAGAGAAGTCGATTTTCTTCAATAATAATCAATTGATTACGAATACTTGCGAACCATTACGATGTGTTTTAAAACGCATACAATGGTACCGAGAAGAGGACTCGAACCTCCACGGGGTTTCCCCCACTAGCACCTGAAGCTAGCGTGTCTACCAATTCCACCACCTCGGCAATCGGTGCTAAATCTACGCAACTTAGCACCGTGTGTCAATGATTATTTTAACGCGGTCCGGTCATTTCTTCGGGGCGCACATATTCTTTGAATTGCTCGGCGGTTAAATAGCCTAATTTTACGGCGGCATCTTGCAATGATGTGTTTTCTTGGTGCGCTGTTTTCGCAATTTTTGCCGCTTTGTCATAACCGATGTGTTGATTCAGTGCCGTTACCAACATCAATGAATTTTGGAGGTAATCGTCAATGACGGCGCGATTGGCTTGCAAGTCTTCCACACAGAATGCTTGAAACGAACGGCAGGTATCGGCCAGTAAATTCAGTGAATTCAATACATTGAAAATAATAACAGGCTTGAATACATTCAATTCAAAATTGCCTTGACTGTCGGCCATGGCAACGGTTGTGTCATTGCCGATGACTTGTGCGCAGACCATGGTCATGGCTTCCGACTGGGTTGGATTGACTTTGCCGGGCATGATGGATGAGCCGGGTTCATTTTCGGGCAAAATTAGCTCGCCAATCCCACATCGAGGGCCTGAGCCTAGCCAACGTAAATCGTTGGCGATTTTCATGAGCGCACACGCGAGCGTTTTCAAGACACTGTGTGCCATCACCAAGGGTTCGTGCGAAGCGAGTGCTGCAAATTTATTGGGCGCGGTGATAAACGGTAAACCGGTTATTTTGGCAATCTGAGCGGCTGATTTTTCTGCGAATTGAGGATGGGTGTTTAATCCTGTACCGACCGCAGTGCCTCCTAAAGCCAGTTCATATAGCTCAGGCAGTACGTGCTCTACACGCATG
>JAOAUO010000053.1 GCA_030157565.1 Legionellaceae bacterium | reverse complement strand
TTTGGTCAAAACCGAATGCTGTTAATCGTAATTATTTGAAAAACAGTTATGGGATTGAGTTGCCAGGAAACAATACGGTCTTAACCAAAAAAATGAAAAATGCATTGGGTTTAATTTTGGAAAAAGAAGTTTTACTTTTTGAAAATATAGCGATTCTTGATACCGATAAATTAACAGCGGGTCAACTGTTAAACTCATTAAAATCACCGCCCCCACACCCGAAATTTGTGATGCATATTTTGCCTCCATATAGTCCGAATTTAAATCCGATTGAAAGGCTTTGGAAAGTAATGAATGAATTCTCCAGAAATAATCTGGTATTTAAAACGTTCAATGAGTTTAAGGAAAAAGTGCGGGCGTTTTTCATTGACACATGGGATGTGATTTCTGATGATTTCAGAACAAGAATCAATGATAATTTTCAAACTTTAAAACCTGTGATTTGAATCTGGTTGGGTATAGCTGCATAATAATGGCGAGAAACCCTTCGAGACGGCGCGTTGAGTTTCAATGCATAATGATAAAGATCGATTTCGCGCCTCCTCAGGGCGAACGGATCTTGGAGTATTGGGATTAAAAAAGGCTAAAGTCCAGAAATAACTTAAACGATTAAATATAAATTTACAAATAAATAGATATTTAATTTGATCGATGCCTATAGGGGCTGTTGACATTTCATCTTACGAAGCCGATTCAACGCTACACAATGACCGTTTTAATCTTTATTTACTACCGCAGCGAAGTAAATTTCGTGCCTTCTCTAGCAATTGATGGAGTCCGCCCTTTCTCGCCACACCACTCGAGAATAAATAATATAATTTAAAAACGATCCGATGATCATGCCCGTGACCACAATTAAATTTTCGCGTAAGGGGCCTGAACCTAAATATTTTACGCCGAAGTCCAGCCAATAACTTTGTAAATAAATAATCGAAACGGAATAAGCCAAAAAAACGCCCAATGATTTGACTTGATGCATTCGCGAGGCGGGCTGGCGATGTTTGAATGTAAAGCGGCTGTTTAAAATAAAATTATTAATAATGGCCGCAGTCACCGCAATTTGCGCGGCATGGAATGGTGAAAAATAATGGCGGCATGCGTTATATAACAAAAACTGCACCGTCATTCCTGACAAACCCACTACACACATTTTTATATAACGTTTGAATTCATAAAAGCGCAGTGTCAAGATCACATGAAGCGAATCCATGATGCTGTTAGCCGGCAGTTTACTGAAGCCTTTTTGTCGATCGACAAAAACAATGGGATACTCCGTTATTTTAAAGCGGTGCTGATGCAAGAGCCACAATAATTGCAGTTTATATGCATAATGATTGGATAAAAATGCCTTAGGCAATGCGCGTTGCAACGCTTCTCTTCGTGTGGCTCGAAATCCACTGGTGAAATCTTTGTAGGTCGGCGTCAGTAATGCGCGAGCCACGTAATTACCCATCACGGACAATAGCTTGCGATGCCAGCCCCAATCTGCAGGAATACGTCCACCCTTGACATAACGACTCCCCACAACCACATCATGGGTTTTCAATTGTTCAAGCATTGGCGCAATGTATTCGGGTTGATGAGACAAATCCGCATCAAATTCAAATACAATGTCCGCTGATAGTTCGGTTAAAGCATATTGCATGGCTTGCAAATAAGCAGAGCCCAATCCCGATTTAGCGGATTCTGCTTTTAAATGCAGATGATCATTCATCGCTTGCATTTGTGTCACCAAAGCGGCTGTGCCATCGGTCGATGCGCTATCAAAGACCAGCACATGCATATCGACATTTGGAATCATGCCTGTCGCATCGAACACGGCAGTGAGCGTCTCTGCTATGACAGACGCTTCGTTATAAGTCGGGATGATAATGACTACTTTTTCAATCGTCATAGTGAAAACAGTCTCGATAATGGGTCTTATGAAGGGTGGATCATAACATAATGAGAGAATGAGTGGGGAACGAACATCACCAGTCTGGTGATTTATAAAAAACGCCTCTATAATGATTGATTTAACACATGCCCCCACCCTCATGAAACGACTCTGCTTTATCTGCACACTCACCTTATTTTTTTCAGCCTGCGGACAGAAAGGCCCGCTGTATCTGCCAGACCCTCAACAACAAAAAATCCATAAGACACTCGATGGGCGTTAAATTCACGAAAATGCATGGGCTGGGCAATGATTTCATGGTGATTGATGCAGTCAATCAGCGCCTTCATTTACAGCCCGCTGACATAGCCGCATTGAGCGATCGCAACACGGGCGTTGGTTTTGATCAGTGCTTGGTCATTGAAACCAGCCCCGATCCAGACGTCGATTTTTTTTACCGCATTTTTAATGCCAATGGTCAAGAAGTGGGGCAATGTGGCAATGGAGCGCGATGTCTCGCTCGCTTTGCACAGCATTATGGCTTGACCCAGAAACAGTCGATAACGGTTGAAACCCACACAGCCCGCATGAAACTTCAGATAAATACGGATCAGACGGTCACCATTAATATGGGGAAACCGCGCCTTCATCCGACTCAAATTCCATTGCTGGTGCCTAAGCAAGCACCGCTGTATGACATTCCACTCGACCATCAAAATACACAAGCCGTGCATGCCCTAAGCGTCGGAAATCCCCATGCAGTGATACGGGTAGCCGACGTGCGTCATGCTTCCGTGCACCAAATGGGACAAAAAATAAGCGAGCACCCCTTGTTTCCAGAACAAACCAATGTGGGGTTTATGCATATTTTAACGCCTCAGCACATACAATTGCGTGTTTACGAGCGAGGGTGTGGTGAAACACGCGCCTGCGGAAGTGGTGCGGTTGCGGCGGTGGCTGTGGGCCGCTTGTATCATCAATTGGAGGCAGAAGTCGCCGTGAGTTTACCTGGAGGCAAACTCACCGTGGCGTGGCCCGATATAGATGGTGATATTTTTTTAACAGGCCCGGCAGCGTTTGTTTATGAAGGTGAAACGCAAATTTAACCCACGGCATCTTCACTCAACATGCAAAACCCCTGCTTGTCCTTTTCAGAGACAAACCCTGCAACCACCGCGCACTGTTTAACGGAATCAGACAACACCAAATGCATGTCGGGCGAGGCGATTCGGATATGCCAAGCGCCATCTTTGGCTTCATTTACGCGAATAAACTGCGACATCACGCTCGCTGCGCCTTCCGTATCAAACCAACCCGCCGTGGCGCCCAGTGTCGCATCGGGTTCTGGCATTTTCATTGAATAAAACCCACTGCCGTCTTCAAATCGACAGAGCACACTGCTTAATTGATGGGGTTTGCTCTGCGGATTGGTCAACCAAATTTGCCGAAACCACGCATGTTTAGCGGTCACAAACTGCTCCGCACTCGCATCGCCCATTTGAATGTGTCCATTTAACTGCCCCGTCTGGCTGGTGATGAACGCCACGCCTTCACGTAAATTTTGAGCGACCGGTGCATCGTTGGGCTGATTTAACATGTCCACTTTAAAATTAAACCCTTTTTTATCCGGCGTTTTAATCCCAAAAACCCAACTGTTGTTAATGGCATTGAATCTCAAAAAAGACAGCCCCACGTGCCAATTGTAACGCTCAGGATCAAGAATCGAAGCGTGTCCATCATCCATGGAAAGGAGTACTTTTTTTTCTGCATCAAACAAGGCTGAAACGGCATGGAATTCATTTTCATGCCGTTGCATCTGAAAAAAGTAAGCGTAGTGCTCGCCATTTTCATTGGTCACCATGCCGGAAAATACCCAATTCGCTTCTGAGGAAGCGGCTGGCGAAAAGCCCGGTGATTCAACCGATTCAGAATCTACGGGTGTGGCATGCAACAGACTGCTTAGCATCAAGACCGCACCTAAACACCATTGACCTAATCGAACCAGAATCATTTTAAACACAACCTTTTAGTTTTTCATGTGACCACAACGCTTGCCAAAACGCATCTGAAACCATGGCGTCCACCGGTAAATAATACATCGCGTCATGGGCAAACGGTTGGCATTTTACCGCATCTTTCTCCGTCATGACTACGCACGCTTCCGCTAGGCATAAATCATCCGGCTTAAATGCATAATGGTCCGGAAACGGATATGCGTTATACCGAAGTCCTAATGCATCCAATGTGTTAAAAAATCGCTTTGGATGGCCTATGGCCGCAATGGCCGCGACCGGAGCTTTGAACTGCGCAACGTCGATGGTGACTCCATGGGTCAACTGTGTCAAACGACCTGACTGGAGATCCATGCGGTATCCATTGGGCCATGTTCCACCATTCACTACAATAAAGTCAACCTCAGATAATCGATAAGCACCCTCTCGCAATGGACCTGCTGGCAAACACAACGCGTTCCCTAAGCCCCGTACGCCATCCATCACCACGATTTCGACGGCGCGCCCCATTTTATAATGCTGCAGTCCATCGTCACTGATGATCACCTGGCTTTGATGATGCGCCAGCAAATATTGCACGGCCTGTACTCGGTCAGGTGCTATCACCACCGGACACGCCGTTCGCCGAGCCAGCAACAAGGGCTCATCGCCGACCCAGACAGCCGTATCATGACGTTGCACTTCATACGGAAAATCCCTCACGCTGGCGCCATAGCCGCGGCTCACAATGCCCACTCGCAGCCCGCGTGCTTTTAATTGATCGGCTAAGGCTATCACGAATGGCGTTTTGCCCACACCACCCACACTGATATTGCCCACCACAATAATGGGCACGGAAAATGTTTGTTGACGAAACCGTTGTAAATAGTAGCGGCGTAACGCCGTGATGGCTTGATACACTAGCGCGAAGGGCTGCAACAGCCATCGAGAGGGCCGGCGCGTGTACCAATGCTCATTGCACCAATTAAGCAACCACTTCTTCATGCTCTAAACCCAATTTGTGCACCCGATATAATTTCGCATAATGCTCGCCCATTGCCAGCAATTGCGCATGCGTACCTTGTTCAACCACGCGCCCTTGATGAAGAACAATGATTTTATCGGCTCCTTTAATCGTTGACAGTCGATGTGCGATGACCAAGGTGGTTCGATTTTTCATCACGTGCTCCAGAGCGGCTTGAATATAACGCTCCGATTCAGAATCCAATGCCGAGGTGGCTTCATCCAAAATGAGAATGGGCGCGTCTTTCAAAATGGCTCGAGCAATGGCCAGCCGTTGACGCTGCCCCCCTGACAGCAAGACGCCATTTTCACCCACGCGTGTATCATAACCGTGTGGCAAATGTTGGATGAATTCGTCGGCATGCGCCAAACGCGCCGCCTCAACAATGGCCTCTCGACTCACGTCTTCACAACCATACGCAATATTATTGGCCAATGTATCGTTAAATAGGGTCACGTGTTGACTGACCAATGCGATTTGCTCTCGCAAACTCGCCAAAGACCGTGCATTGATGGGAACGCCATCGAGCAGAATGCGTCCCTGATTCACTTCGTAAAAGCGTGGCAAGAGGCTGGCTATGGTCGTTTTCCCACTCCCCGAATGCCCCACCAACGCCACCGTTTCTCCGGGATTAATCTGAAAATCCACGCCATGCAAAACAGGAAGCCCTTGGCGATACGCGAAAGATACTTGCTCAAACTGAATCAGACCCTGTGTTTTTTCAAGAATGGGCTCACCCTGCTGGGATTCCACCGCATGATCCAACAAAGAGAATACACTTTCAGCACCGGCCAAGCCACGTTGTATGGTCGCATTCAGCGTCGTCAATGTTTTCATGGGTTTTATCAACTGAAGCATGGCTGCAATGATGGCCAGAAAGGAGCCGGCTGTAATGGTAATCACGGTTGACATTTGAATGGCTGCAAAAATAATGCCCGCAATCCCTATTGCGATAATGATTTGCACCGAAGAGACATTCATGGCTTTCGAAACCGCCACTTTCATGTCATTTTGTCGTGATCGCTCGGTTGCTTTATTAAATTTATTCACCTCATACGACTCACCACCAAAAATACGCACCACGCGGTATCCATCAATGACCTCACTAGCAATTTCCGTCACCAGGCCCATGGACCGCTGCACTTTATGGCTAATACGCCGTACGCGCTTATTGGTATAATTCACGACAATGCCAATAAACGGAATCGTCAGTAAAAACATCAGTGACAACTGCCAACACGTGATCATCATCACCGTTAACAACCCGATAATCAGGCACGTATTTTGAACGAAATCAGTCAATGCATCGGCACTCACTTGCGCCACTTGCTCCACGTCATATAATATTTTTGATAACAATTGCCCAGAGGTGGCTTCATCATAATAATCCGCCGGTAACCGAATGATGTGCGCAAACACACGTTGCCTGAGCACATTCACCACTGAACGCGCGACCCACGTCATTGAATAACTGCCCAACGCACTCACCAAACCACGGATAGATATGCCCACCAGCACTATCAATGGAATTTTGGTTACAAACGCCATGTCAATGCTGATGAACCCTTTGTCCAGAAAAGGCCGCATCATGTAGGTAAAGCCGGCATCAATGGCGGAGTAACCCATATTCGCAAGAAGCCCTAACAACAACATAGGCCAGAATGGTTTCACGTAAGCCAGCAAGCGCAGATACAAAGGACCTGCTTTGCCGTGTAGTTTTATTTTCATAAGGTGGATGATTCTACTGGGCGGAAAAGATGCTCAATTCTACTCCTTATTATGGCCGAGTGCGAGTGATTATACATTTGGAGTTTGGACAGAACAGCATGAAAAAGGGCTCGTGCTTTTCGCTGGAATACATGCTTTTAATATCTCAATGCTTTTCAGTACTGCTTTTAGTGGCCGCTAAGGTAATTCAGGCCTTCGTCATCGTTTCGCCAGAAACAATGACCGAGGCCGGTCATTCATTATAAGGTTGGCTGGAATGTTTGCATGGTATAAGATAAACTGCGAAATACACTCACGTACATGATCCTGCCATCGTCGTTGTGCACATTGTTTGCGTGCTTGGTATAATCATTACCATTGTATTTGAACTGATGGTAACGGGTAAACATTGGGATGTGAAAGTGTGCCCATTTGCATAGTTATTTATGATTTTAATGCTACCTGTGCCACCACAAACGTTTTGGAGGTTGCTTGCAGGAAAGCATTGACTACCGTTCCGTGTACAGACGTAAGTATAATTGCCGACTCCTACGCTAAATCCTGTGCCGTTGTTAGTTGCACTATGTTGCTGCGGGCTAGTACAACTATCGTTACACCATAAAGTTGAGGATGATGAGTTGATCGTTGTATTAGGTTGCCCAGCTGGCACGTTAAAGTGGATGCCGAGAGTAGCACCAAGAGGCCCTCGCCAAGTACTATTAGCCAACACGTTACCAAAACTCATGGCTGTAAAAATGAATAGCATCAGCACCTGCCAACCTGCGCATGGTGTTGACTGCTCAACAGCGATTTTTTTTGTGGACATCATGTCAATCATAAACTTTTCCCTATTTTTTAAAAGCCTTTACAACCATGCCCAAAACTGGTGCCGTTGATGTAAATCGAACACACGACCTATTGATTACGAATTATAAAATAATGGTTTCTACTTGTCACTATATATTTCTAAAAAACACTAAATAACCTATACACCGTATAGAGTTAGCATTATAATCACTACTAAATTTTTCTATGCAATTCTACACGATCTTTCTACATTGCTTCTACATGTAGAAAAGGAATATCAATGAGCACAAAAATAAAGATAAATAAAACGTTTGTTGATAAAGCAGACACCCCCACCGATAAAGATCAAGTCTTCTATCGTGATGCAGAGCTGAAAGGCTTCGCTTTACGTGTTACGGCATCCGGCACAAAAAGCTTTGTGGTTGAAAAAAATATTGGGAATAAGGTACGCCGAATCACTTTAGGCAAATATGGTGCTCTTACGGCGGAACAAGCACGCAAAGAAGCGCAAAAGATTATTGGTCAAATAGCATCAGGTGGCGATCCAATTGCAGATAAACGTGCTGATAAAATGCGTGGAGTCACTTTAAATGAAGTATTTCATGATTATATTCAAGTGCGCAAGACACTCAAACAAACGACACTTACAAATTATCAGCAAATCATCAACAAAGCATTTGATAACTGGGGCAATAAACCACTTGTTTCAATCACCAAAGACAAAATAGCCAAACATCATGAAAATATGGGAAAAGTACACGGTGAAGCTTATGCTAATCTGGCAATGCGTGTACTACGCGCTCTTTTTAACTTTGCTGCTGGGCAATATGAAGATGCAGAAGGCCGATCACTGATACAAGAAAATCCTGTTAAACGGTTATCGCAAACGCGGGCTTGGTACCGTATTGACCGCCGCCAAACCTTCATCAAATCACATGAATTAGAAGCATGGTATCAAGCTGTTAATCAATTACAAAACCAAACGCTCAGAGACTATTTGTTATTAATTTTATTTAGCGGATTGCGCCGTCAAGAAGCCGCAACGTTACTCTGGGATCAGATCGATATGGTAGGTAGAACCATGAAAGTGCTCGACACTAAAAATCATGAACCCCATACCTTGCCTTTATCTGATTTTCTGTATGAGCTGTTGAAAGAGCGCAAACAACATCAAACCAATGATTATGTATTTCAGGGAACTGGTACTGCTGGACATATTATTGAACCACGAAAACAAATGGCTCATGTTATTAAAGCGACAGGTATTCATTTTACGGTTCATGACTTAAGACGAACTTTTATTACTATTGCTGAAAGTTTAGACATCCCTGCTTATGCACTCAAGCGGTTAATGAATCACAAAATGAGTAATGATGTGACTGCTGGCTATATTGTGGCTGATGTTGAACGCCTTAGAAAACCGATGCAACACATTACTGATTATATTTTGAAGTGCATGGGAGTGCGTGGGTCAGCGGAAGTGATCAATATTCAAACGATAAATCAGCAGCACACAATGTTTGTTTAATTTGGACCTCACTGCAGTCCGAATTGAGAGTAATTACATTTGGATCGCAGTGAGATCCGAATCATAGAACGAATGTGTATTAATGAATTTGGTACTCAGTGAGTACCCAATTCAGAGACAAATCTAATTTGGCACACACTGTCTGCCAAATTTAAAAATAAATAATAAGAGAGGCCATCCAATGAACCCAATAAGCCCCCCAGATAACCACATAGTTGTTTTTAATGATCGCTCCATCCGAAGAATCTTCGTTGATGATTTATGGTGGTTTTCTGTTATTGATATTATCCAGAGTTTAACAGATAGCACGAATCCCCGAGATTATTGGTACAAAATGAAAGTTCGCGTAAAAACTGAAGATGGTGCTGAGTTGTCGACAAATTGTCGACAACTGAAATTAAAGGCATCTGATGGCAAATCATATAATACAGATTGCGCTAATACTGAAACTATTTTCCGTATTATTCAATCAATCCCCTCTCCCAAAGCCGAACCATTCAAACGCTGGCTTGCCAAAGTTGGCTATGAGCGTGTTCAAGAAATCGAAGATCCTGAATTAACTTCACATCGTGCTCGCGAAATATACAAAGCCAAAGGCTACCCCGACGCATGGATTGAAAAAAGAATGCGCGGCATTCAAATCCGTAGTGAGTTAACTGAGGAATGGAAAAATCGCGACGTTGGCAGCAACAAAGAATACGCAATTCTCACCGCTGAAATTTCTAAAGCCACATTTGGCATGACTCCCAGCGAATATAAGCAGCTTAAAGGTTTAGAGCGTCAAAATTTACGCGATCATATGACAGATCTTGAATTGATATTCTCCATGTTAGGTGAAGCATCAACGACTGAAATAGCACGAAATAAAGACGCGAAAGGGTTTGCAGAAAACAAAAAGGCCGCTCTTGCCGGTGGGCAAGTGGCTGGGAATGCACTTAAAGACTTAGAAAAAAAATCAGGGAAAAAAATAACCACGGCACAAAATAATCTTGAATTGAATCAAGTCAAAATTGAAAAACAAGACAACTAGTTTATTAACAGGACAAGTGTGATGACAAAAAATAAAACCATCGTTCTTAATGAAGGAATAATTGATTATTCTCCAGACTTTAAAGAGCTCTATCATATCCTAACAAGATTAAGTTCCCTCTCAAAAAAAGAGGTTCCACTTGTAATCGAACAAATCAGCAAAAATCATTTTTTTAATGAAATTAATCAACCTAAAACAAAATTTAACATACCATCTGGATTTTATGATACAAAAGAAATGATGATTCAAAAAAATTTAATAAGACCGCGAGAATATATACCAATAACCATCGAAGATCTCGTAGATAAATATTGGTTGGATTTTATGTGCGCAACGATCATTAATTGCTTTATTGACGATGAAGGAAAATTGGAAAAAGTTGTTTCTCGAAAAAAACGACACCGGAAAAGAAGAAATGCAATGAATATGCTCAATAATGAGTGGCGCTCAAGTGGCTCAGTTTTATTTGAAACCTGTGTCATAGAGCACTTATTTTACGCAACATTAGACGCTTTATTACAAAGCGACAAAGAAAATAATATCTATCTCACAGGCAAAAGCCACTCAGATTTGGCAAGAGAACTTATGACAAAAAAAACCTTAGAATTGCTTTATCTTAAATTTTTAACACCATCTAAAACTGATCGATTACCTGCCAATGTAAGCGATCAATTCATACTTGACTCGGCCAACAGAATCATTTTTTACTTTTTTAACTCAACCGCCCAAACTAATCTTAAACAACTCGCACTTAAAATCAAAGCTAAAACCATTCAGAATATTAAGAATTTAAAGATTATAAAAGATATGACTGCTCTTGAATTAATAAAAACCCCTCTTGCTGGACTGGTGAATTGTTAATTTAAAAATGATGTATGGGCAAAATCGCTAAAAATGATGGTTTTTGCCCCAGATATTTACATTCCCCTAAACGGTACCATCGATTTTTAAATTTCGATAGTTAACCTACGGGGGTCAGTATGACAACAGTAACATCTTCCAACAATAATACACTCACATCCATTCGTAAACCACGAGAAGCGACTTCGCGCAAGCCCGAAAATGAACTTGTTCAAACGTTCTGGGCGGCACCACCGGAGGCGTTATTTGGTCAAGAAACGATAGCCCCTGTAATCCAGCGAGGTATTAAAAGCCTAGAGTCTGATCGATGGCGAGGAAAAGGCATTCCATACCGGAAATGCTCAGGGCGCGTTGTATATAGAAAATCTGACGTTATTAACTGGATTGAAAATCACAAATTAGTTACCTCAACCAGTGAATACAATCAGGCGGTCAATCATGACTAACAATAATCAAGCACCACGTAAAAAAATGCCTAAATTTAAAATCGAGCAACAGCCGTCAATCGATAATTTACTACCGATGCTGGTATTAAATGAGCAAGATTCACTGAATACTTTGCCGGAAATAATAAGTACCGTTCCAACAGATTTGGAATCAGCACACACCGAAACCAACAAAACCAACAAAACCAACAAAACCAATCAAAGCAATCAAATTGACATAGTGGATAACAACAGTTTCTTGAGTACTATATTTGGTAGTGGCTTGAATAATGCTCATCCATTGGTGGTTAGCTTTAGAGGAAATCCAAATACAGTTTCCGGTAAAAAATGGGGTAGCCGTCCATGGACTGGCGATTCCTCTCCTATTGTTTTTGTCGCTGAGGAGAATAATTATTTTAGCCTCGCGCGCTTTAAACCCGATGATGCTGGACAATATCGACGAAAAAAAGAACATTTTCAGGGTCTCTACGCTGTAATGCTTGATGATATAGGTAGCAAGGTCGAAATGGAAAGACTAACTCTGCCACCAAGCTGGTTTTTAGAAACGTCGCCAGGTAATTATCAAGCAGGCTATCTACTGGATGAGCCATTAATCAATATTAAAGCAGCAGATCAACTGATGAAAGCTATCATAAAGGCTGGGTTGTGTGATCCTGGTGCGGGTGGACCAACAGCACGATTAGCTAGATTACCTGTCGCAGTAAATGGTAAACATGAGTCACCATTCTCGTGCCGAATGGAAATCTGGTCACCTGATCGACGGTATTCAGTACAACAATTGGTCGATGGGTTTCAGTTGGACATAGTAAGTACAGCGCGTCCAAAGCAAGAAAAATCACGCATCTCAACAAATTGCGATGCAGATGCGGATTCCGTATGGATCCCATGTCCAGCCGAAAATACGGTTATGTTTGTATTGGAACAACGCGGCTTATATAAAAAGCCGCTAGGTAGCGGCAAGCACGATATCACTTGTCCGTGGAAAAAAGAGCACACGGATGGCGTGGATAGTGGTACGGCTTATTTTGAACCAGACGACAACTGGCCTATTGGCGGTTTTAAATGTTTGCATGCTCATTGTGCCGAAAGACATATTCGCGATTTACTTCGTATGCTAGATATCGAAGTAAGTGATGCTCGCATGAAACCTATCATTCGTATCATAGCTGGTGAAATTCCTTGTATAGTAGACGCGGCTGAAGCTGAGTTAGCTCAAACAGAAAAATACTACCAGCGAGGAGGTATAATCGTAGTAGTCTTGAATGACCCAGGTACACGTGAGATTCGTATACAAGGAATATCTCAACATGCCTTAGTTCGAGCCTTGGCAGGTATTGCTATTTGGGAGCGATTCGATGGTAAAAAAGAAGATTGGGTGCGCACTGATCCCCCGGCTCGTCATGCATTAATATTATTTGATGCGGCCCATTATCCGCATTTACCGATCCTCAATGGCTTGGCACGACAACCTTATCTTCGCCCAGATGGCAGTCTTATGATCACAGCAGGATATGATTTAGATACACATATGTTTGGGGTGTTTGAGTCGAATAAATTTTCGGTTTCTGATAAGCCATCACGTATGCAGGCAGAAATGGCTCTTGAACTATTGCAAGATCTATTAGCTGAATTTCGTTTTGTTAATGATTATGATCGATCGGCGGCGTTAGCAGCAATTTTAGCCGCAACGATCCGCCCAAGCCTAACGGTTGCTCCTATGTTTCATGTGCGAGCACATGCAGTGGGATCAGGTAAATCTTATTTGTGTGAATTGATTACCGCTTTTGCTACACCTCAACGGGGCGCTCCGACCGCGTTTCCAGCTGATGATGAAGAGTGCCGCAAACTGCTGTTAGCAGAATTCCTACGCGCACCAGCCGTTATTGAGTTTGATAATCTCACCAGTGATCTGTTAGCACACAAAAGTTTGTGCACGGCGTTAACCTCCGAGTATATTAGTGGACGCATACTGGGTGTATCCAAAACAGCTACGGTCAGTACTCGCACACTGTTGCTATCCAGTGGCAATAATGTTGGACCAATTCAAGATATGTCACGGCGTTGCATCACTATTCGGTTAGATCCTGCGGTAGAGATCCCAGCGGCACGTACATTTAATCGACCTGATTTAATTCGTGAATTACTACAAGAACGAGAGCGCTATGTTTCAGCTGCATTAACCATTATACGAGCATGGATCGTTGCTGACAAACCCATGTCAATCTGCAAATCCTTGACAGGCTATGGTGAATGGTCTGACTTATGCCGTCAGCCATTGATGTGGCTTGGGTGTTGCGATCCAACTGTATCGGTATTTGAAGCATTATCAGAAGACCCAGACAGGGAGACATTGGCACGTTTACTAACCGCTTGGTATGCAGCATTTGGAAAAACACCAACCATGGTACGTGAAGCTGTAAATAGAGTTTACGATGCTGAACTAAAAGAAATATTACATGATATTGCCGATGAACGAGGTGAGATTAATCGTCGCAAGTTAGGATGGTGGATCAGACGACACGCGGGACGACTGGTTGATGGTTTGCGTTTTGTCCGTTGTAGTGGTAACAGTGCCGCAGAAAAATGGCGTGTAGAATCGGTTTCATTGGTTTTATCGGTTTCAAATCCACCAAATGAAACAACTGTCAGCGCAGCAGATGCATACCTGCGGGCATCTGCTGGTGAATAGTAACATCTGCATTTTTCCCTGATTGCAGTTTTTGATAAGTATGAGCCGTTTATTTATGATAAAATTGGCAATGGTGTTGAGATTGATCAATCTGGTCTCAGCATCACAGCCAATATTGCAGAGGGGGTTAGACATGAGCAATAGCAAATTAGGTCGTCCCAGCGACTACTCACAAGAATTGGCGGATCTCATTTGTGAACGTATAGCAACGCATGGAGTCGGATTAAAAAAACTATGTGAAATGTATGGTGACATTCCCGAGAAGATAACGATTCGTCGTTGGTGTATAAAAGATCCACAATTTAGATCCCAATACGCGCGAGCAAAATCACTTCAAATTGAAGCACTGGTTGATGAAATCATTGAGATAGCAGACGATGCAACTCAAGATGTTATCATCAATGAGCAAGGTAATAAAATATGTAATGCTGAGTTCATTGCCCGCTCTAGACTTCGTATTGATACGCGTAAATGGTTAGCCTCAAAGTTAGCGCCAAAAATTTATGGGTTAAACCCAATGGAGAACGAATCAGCGAATCCTCTTCCTGTGCTATCGTTAAAAGGAGTTACTGATCCAAATGAAGCTGCCAAAATCTATGCTCAGATCATGCGTAGGGGATAATATGGTTTATGATCATGGCAGTAAGAGATTTCATGGGCAAAAGCAAGAGATCTCTTGCATGATTATAAGAGATTGCCGTCATGACATTTTATGCCATAAAGATTATACTTGGCACACACAGAAGGTGAGTA
>JAOAUO010000052.1 GCA_030157565.1 Legionellaceae bacterium | reverse complement strand
ACCCATTATCATGGACAGAAGGACATGCGTCTTTTTGCATGTTCTTTTGTCCAATCTCCAATAACGCAGAAACCATGGATAACTCAGGATGCCCCCTCGCCCGCGCCGGGAACTCGAACAATAGACGGCACTCATTCGCGGGAGAGGGCTGGGGAGAGGGCCTTAAAAATCATCTCGGTAACGGCTTTGGATTGTTGCAACACGTCATGGTTCCAAAATCGCAAAACTTGAAATCCACGCTGATTCAGCTCAGTTGACCGGCGTGCATCATAGGCCTGATTCTCTTGGTGTTGTCCACCATCGAGTTCAATAATAAGCCGCTTTTCAATGCACACAAAATCAACAATAAAAGACCCTATGGGTACCTGCCTTTTAAATTTATAGCCCATACGATTTGCACGTAAATGATACCAAAGATGCTTCTCAGCATCCGTACTGTTCTTACGCAAGTCACGCGCATATTGCCGAAGTTTAGCCTTCTCCATTTCCCTCTCCCCAACCCTCTCCCGCGAAATATTCCAGTTGACTCATCGTTTTTCCGGCGCGGGCGAGGGGGCAGTTCAGAGTTATCCATCGTTCCGTGTATCTCACGCCTACCCTTCAGCGCGTGCTCGAATCCACCCCAATGCACGCTCCAATCGGCTCAGAACGCGCGGCTTTCCCAATAGGGTCAATGTCATGTCAATGGAGGGCGACATGCTGCTGCCCGTGATGGCAACGCGCAATGGTTGAGCAATTTTACCCATGTTGATATCAAATTCAGCGCTGACGTCATTGATGCACGTTTGCAATGCATCACGGTTCCAATCCGTCACTTGAGCCAAGCGCGCGTGCAATGCAACCAGGGGCTCGAGCGTGACTGGGCGCAAGTGTTTTTTCACGGCCGCTTCATCATAGTCAATGTCGTCTCGATAGAAATATTGGCTGATGCTGCACATTTCAGCCAATGTTTTACACCGCTCGGCTTGCACCGCCACTAAATCAGCGAGTGCGGGGCCTTCTGAAACATCAATCCCTTGCTGCTCAAAGTGGCCGGCCAATGCAGCGGCGACACTTGCGGGTGAATCGCTTTTTTGATAATGCTGATTGATCCAATGCAATTTGTCATCATTAAAACTCGATACCCCGCGGCTCACCTGTTTCAAATCAAAGCTCGCAATCATCTCATCTACACTGAATAATTCTTGATCGCCATGAGACCAACCCAATCGCACCAAATAATTCAACAGCGCATGTGGAAGAAAGCCGTTTTCTTTAAATTGCATGACGCCCACCGCGCCGTGACGCTTGGACAGGCGTTTACCATCATCGCCTAAGATCATCGGCAAATGCGCAAACACAGGAACGGGCGCACGGAGTGCATGAAACACATTGATTTGTCTGGGCGTATTGTTGATGTGGTCGTCCCCCCGAATCACATGCGTAATGCCCATGTCCCAATCATCCACCACCACGGCAAAATTATACGTGGGATTTCCATCGGAGCGTGTGATGATGAAATCATCCAACTCCTGATTGTTCACATGAATCTCACCATAGACCTCGTCTGTGAAGGACACCACACCATCGCTTGGATTTTTAAACCGCACCACGTGCGGTTCTTCATTCGCAGGCCAATGTTCATGGCGGCAATGGCCATCATACCGTGGCTTTTCTTTTGCAGCCAACTGCCCTTCACGCAGCGTTTCAAGGCGCTCTTTACTGCAACGGCAACGGTACGCGAATCCGTCATCTAATAATTGCTGTGCCACTTCAGCATACCGTGGGTAACGATCGGTTTGATAAAAAGGGCCTTCATCCCAATCCAAGCCCAACCAGTGCATCCCATCGAGAATCGCCTGCACGGATTCAGGCGTTGAACGCTCCCGATCGGTGTCTTCGATGCGTAGAATAAATTGTCCCTGGTGATGGCGAGCATACAACCAAGAAAATAACGCGGTGCGTGCGCCACCTACGTGTAAAAAACCAGTGGGACTGGGGGCAAATCGGGTTCTGACTAACATCGGATACTCCGTTGTAAACTGCGAAATAAATGCGCTATAATAGCGGACTTTCCTAGTCGCGCATAGTCACTAGGGTACCTCTGTGAGCACATGTGAAACGCCTTGGGATCAAATACCAGCTAAGAATCATCACGTTAATCCCGGTTATCCTGGTCGCCTTGCTATTTGCTCTCGTTTACAACACCCAATACAACAACGCGCTGAATCAACAAATTACACGCCTAGGGCACGCATTTATCAACCAACTGCTGCCGGCGGCACAACAAGCCATGTTGCATGATCATCACACGTCTTTAAAAACACTCATTGATGAGTCGAGTGTAAACCCTGAAATACAAGCCATTGCCTTTTACAATGCCAAAGGCCAGTTGCTCGCCTATCACGGCGGAAATCACGCCATGTTGACCGCCTTCACGCCGCCCCAAAAAACCATCAGCTGGATGGAAAGCCAACCCTCGTCGGCCTATTCGGTGACCTTTACCGCCCCCATTATGCCCCCTTTATTCAATCACTATGTGATGGCAGGTCCGGTTGGCTTCGGAACAAACGAACCATTGGGTTGGGTCACTCTGAACATGGACGCGCAACCCATCTTAATCAAGCGTTATCAAATGTATATTTTTACTATTTTTATCACGCTCATCGGCTTATTGATTAGTTTATCGATTCACTATCTTTTGTCTGCAAAAATTCACCGGCCTATTACACGC
>JAOAUO010000051.1:12882-15065 GCA_030157565.1 Legionellaceae bacterium | reverse complement strand
CTCCTCAGGGCGAACGGATTTTGGAGTATTGGGATTTAAAAAGGCTAAAGTCCAGATGTCAGAGTGCTCATAAATATTCCAAGAACAGGAAGTTATTTCGGGCGCGATCCTAAGCTCATGTGTTTTTATTGCTTATTCGTTAATGCATGGCTAATTATAGCGCAGAAATGTATTTTTTACGCATCACACAAATGATCGGATTATATACAACAGGGCTTCAAAAACCGTAATCAGTATAGTCACCGCTAGAGACTATCCTTGATTTTATCAATTTCTTCTCGTGTTAACCCTGTACTTTTCATTACTACAGCAACCTCAACGTCACATTCCAGCATGCTTTTAGCAATTCCGTGTGTTGCATCCAATTTTCCACGGCCATAATGGGATTCATGCATGCTAGCTTCATAATGAGTATTTTCTTCGTAACGCTCATAAGCTTTTCGTTCTTTTTCTGTTAATGACAGTATATCCAATTTTTTGGCAGCACTTTTAATTCCTTGGGCACTAAATGTTGGCTGAATTTTTTCTGTTTTTAAAAAGTACACCCATTCATCAAACTTATCTTTAATACGCTCATTAAATTGGTTTACTTTAATCAGATAATACTCTGGAAATATATCAGATGGTGTTTTTTCAGGACCATAAGCCTTTTGTTCATTTTCGCCCAGCCGCAGGACATCATGCTGATGCGTCCCGCGAAACTCCGTAGTTCCATGATAGACATAATCTTCTCCACGACCTAAATCAAAAAAGACAATGCTTACAGAAATAATTTTATGAACATTTCGATACGCCTGACCAGCCTGTATATATTCTGTTACCGCTTTAGATGCGCCATATAGAATTCGGCTTAAAAAGTCCCATTCCATCGAGGCTTGTACTTCAATAATAACATGCCCCTCTGTTTCCGTCAGAACAAGCAAATCAACTCGATTAGATCGATCGTCTTTGTGCTCTTTATTGCTTTCTGATTCCAACAAAGCCTCTATGATTACCTTTTTTTGTAATAATTCAGATAAAAATCCTTCTAAAATATCAAAATTCGCCTTATTTCTTAATAAATTTTTTATTGCCCAGTCGAAGTGCACTAGTTTTGTCATCAGTTAATCCACCTTAATTTTATATCTTGGCTTCCTCAAACAGCAGAATGAACATCTGTTATGTTGTTGATCATTGGGCCTTAAATTGAAATTTTAAAAAATCATCTGACTTGATGAATGATCAATATTTTTTGCAATTTTGCAAGAGGCTCTATTAATTGATTTTTCGGGTCAATTGTATGATCAGAATCCGTTTTCATGAAATGCCCCTAATCATATTTAATTAAGAATAAAATGATACCACATTCTTTCAAAACCGTGCCACCTGATGACACCCTCATCCGCCCTGTCGGGCACCTTCTCCCCAAGGGAAGAAGGGAAAATCAACCATTTAAATGGGACAGCCGGCCCCCTATCCTCCATTCACTTTTTTAAATTTGTGGCGGTAGTTATTGAGCTGCATACAAAAGCTCAACAGGCAATCTGGTTGCTGTATAGCCATTCGGGAACACTCTATTGTGATGATTGTGCAACCGCGCCTCTAAATTGTCGGTATGACCAGTATAGTAACTGCTATCGTTACATCGAAGAATACACACCCAAAACATGTGGACTGACCTCTGTTATTCCATTACTCCATTTCAAATGCGTATTCTTTCATGTCATTTCGTCCTAACTTCAATTTTGTATATACGCGTAATGTCTGGTATGATCCCGACTTTTGACTTAAGTTGATTATCCCCTATGCAAGATACAAACCCACAATTAAACACCTTACTGAAAACGCTAGACGACGCACACGCCATGGATGTTTCAGTGATAGATGTTCGAAAACACACCTCGATTACGGATTATATGATCATCTGCAGTGGCCGATCGTCACGCCATGTAAAAGCCGTTGCGCATCAAATCATGGAACACATGAAAGCAGCTGGATTGCCCGCGATCAACAGCAATGGGCTCGAAGGCGGCGAATGGGCGTTGGTTGATTTGGGTGATTTCATTGTGCACGTCATGCAACCTGAAACCCGTGCGTTTTATAATCTAGACGGCCTATGGCACGAGCGCGTTGAGTAACAAAAATCCATGCGCCAGAACAAGCCAGCCCAACGTGACCGTGCCGAATCAAACCTGCACCCATTT
>JAOAUO010000051.1:12437-12872 GCA_030157565.1 Legionellaceae bacterium | reverse complement strand
CAGCTTGCTGGTGGCCATGCTTATCATCTTGTCATTGGGTTTAATTCTTCGTCTAGCTTACCTCCAGTTTTCACAATATAAACGCTATGCAACGTTGTCATTAAAAAATCAAATGAGCATCCTTCCCTTGGCTCCCCCTCGCGGCATTATTGTGGACAGGAACGGGGTGATCTTGGCCGAAAACATCGCGGTCTACGTGCTTGAAATTGTGCCTGAACACATTAAAAATATGAAGAAAACCCTTCTCCAATTAAAAGACCTACTGCCTACGATCACTGAGGATGACATTGAACAGTTTGAACGTGCTCGCCATCCAAATCACGCTTACGTGCCCAGTCCTCTTAAATTAAAACTCAGCCAAGACGACGTGGCCGTTTTTGTCAGCAATCAGTACCAATTCCCCGGCGTGAGCATCAAAGCGCGACTGGTGCGCCA
>JAOAUO010000051.1:0-12427 GCA_030157565.1 Legionellaceae bacterium | reverse complement strand
CAACACGTCAATAGCAGCAATTACCGTGCAACCAACTTCATCGGAAAATCGGGCATCGAAAAATTCTACGAAGAGCGCTTGCATGGAAAAGTGGGTTACCAACAAATTGAAACCGATGTCAGTGGCAGAGCGGTCCGCGTACTCACCAAGCAGGCGCCCGTTTCGGGTTCAAAAATCCATCTCACCGTAGATGCACGTTTGCAGCAAGTCACTTACGAAGCCTTGCAAGGGAAACGCGGTGCAGCTGTGGTTCTAGATGTCCGAAATGGCAGTATACTCGCCATGAGCAGTTCCCCCAGCTTTAACCCCAATTTATTTGTAAACGGCATTAGCAACACGGATTACAAGCGCTTATCCAATACAGAAGACAGGCCCTTATATAACCGCGCCGTCCGTGGTTTATATCCACCTGCATCCACCATCAAACCGTTTGTTGCCATCGCAGGCTTGGATCACGACATCATCAACATCAATAGCCGAACATATGATCCCGGTTGGTATCGATTGCCTGGCGTCACCCATGCATATCGTGACTGGAAACGGACAGGCCATGGTGTCATGAATATTAAGCGGGCCATCACCGTGTCCTGTGATACGTTTTTTTATCAATTGGGCAATAAAATGGGGATATTGCCGATTGAAGACATGCTGATGCAATTTGGATTTGGACAAATGACCCATGTTGATCTTCATGAAGAAGCGCCGGGGCTTGTGCCCAGCCCAAGCTGGAAACGCCAGAATAAAGGTCTACCCTGGTACCCTGGGGACACGTTAATTACCTCGATTGGACAAGGTTTCTTGTTGGCCTCGCCGCTGCAACTGGCCAACGCAACCGCCTCTCTTAGCCAGCACGGGCGGCGTTTTCGTCCGCATTTGCTTCATCGGTCAGAAGATGATCAAGGTCATACACATGCGTTCAAGCCGAAAGAGGAATACCCGATTCAGCTAAAAAACAATGACAATTGGAACATTGTGACGGAGGCCATGCAAGCGGTTATCACGAACAATGAAGGAACGGGATATCGATTTGGACGCAACGCCCCTTATTCGGTCGCGGCCAAAACCGGCACCTCTCAAGTATTCAGCTTGAGCCAAGATGATAAAAAAAGTTACACGAATTTACCGGTGGGTTTGCGCGATCATTCGCTTTTTATTGCGTTTGCACCCGTTGAAAATCCAGAAGTAGCCATTGCTGTCCTGGTCGAAAATGATACCCTTGCGTCGTCTGTCGCACGCACCATACTAGACGCTTATTTTCAGTTACCTCAGCCAAGGCCCGCCGTCCAATGAAAATGAATTCAGCTCGTCCCATGTATCGCTTCACCGGTAAGTCGTTGTACCTTGACGCGCCTTTATTGGGTTTATTGTTTTTATTGATGATGGTTGGCTTATTGATTCTCTACAGCGCGTCCAATCAAAATGCAGGCATGCTCTTTCGTCAATCGACACGACTCCTACTCGCCATGGGGATTATGGTTTTTTTTGCGTTTATTCCACCTCATAAATACAAATTATGGACCCCATGGATCTATACCATTGGCTTATCGCTCCTGCTGGCGGTCATGCTCATGGGAAAGATTGGTAAAGGCGCGCAGCGCTGGTTAGATTTAGGTTTTTTTCGATTTCAACCATCAGAAATCATGAAATTGGCCGTGCCCATGATGGCGGCCTGGTATCTAGACCGAAAATCGTTGCCCATTGATTTAAAATCGCTGCTGATGACATCGCTCATTATTTTTGTCCCGGCCATTTTAATTGCCAAACAACCCGATCTGGGGACGGCCATCATGGTGACCTCTGCGGGCCTGTGCGTGATATTTTTAGCCGGGATCCAGATGCGGATTGTGTCGTTTGTTGCATTGGCATTGGGCCTTGCAGCCCCCTTACTTTGGCATGTCATGCACGACTATCAAAAGCAACGGATTTTAACCCTGATCAATCCCGAGCATGATCCACTGGGGGCAGGCTATCACATTATTCAATCCAAAATTGCGATTGGCTCTGGAGGCGCATGGGGGAAAGGTTGGTTAACAGGCAGCCAAGCCCACCTTAATTTTTTACCTGAACATGCCACTGATTTTATTTTTGCGGTCTGTGGAGAAGAATTTGGTTTTGTTGGTGGATTGGTTTTGATAACCCTCGTGGTGCTGATTTCACTACGAAGCTTAAGCATTGCACGGCACGCACAAACATGCTTTACGCGTTTGCTGGCAGCGAGCTTGGCGATGACCTTTTTCCTGTCTGCGTTTGTGAATATTGGCATGGTGATGGGTATATTGCCTGTGGTCGGAATCCCGCTGCCTCTGGTCAGCTATGGAGGCACCGCCATGGTCACGTTTCTGGCCAGTTTTGGGATTTTAATGTCGATAGGATCGCATCGCATATTATTCAATAGCATGCGTTAGACCTCTAATTTACGCCGATACCTGGTTTCACCGCTTCAATGCAGCAGCAACTGGCGCATAGCTTCGTCGATGGATGTCGCAAGGGCCTAGATCAATGAGTGCGGCACGATGAAATGCGGTCGGATATCCTTTATGAAGCGCAAAACCATATCCCGGATACAGTATATCCATCGCTTCCATTTCTTCATCCCGCATCACTTTTGCCAAAATAGACGCCGCACCGATTTCAAGAATCAAACCATCCCCACCTACAACGGCCTGAGAAGGCATGGAGACTTGTGGTGTATACAACCCATCTATCATCACCTGAGTCGGGGTCAGTGATAAGCCCTCAATCGCGCGTTTCATGGCCAATAGCGTCGCGTGGTGAATATTGAATTGATCTATTTCATGCACTTCCGCTCGACCGTAGGCATAGCATAATGCGCGTTCGCGGATGGTATCCGCCAAATATTTTCGTTTCAACGGGCTTAATTTTTTAGAGTCTTTTATCCCGTCAATCGGTTGTTCTAAAATCACCGCTGCCGTGACCACAGGCCCTGCTAGAGGACCTCGACCCACTTCATCTACCCCTGCTATATAATCATTCATTGTTTCAACTTAGTATAAAAAAATGTTCCATTTAAAAGGATAAAGTAAATCAACCCCATGCACGCGCAGCCGAATCCAAACGTACGTGGATCATGCGCCATGTCAATGAAATTAACCCCTTCCGTACCCACTCCCATGATGGTCATGCTGATCATGCTCAGCAAAGCCGATCCCGTTCCTTTGCCCACAGCGGTTGAATACAAAATGAATCGATTCAACGGTGCTCCCACAATGCCGTAACCAAAAAAATACACCATTAACCCAGGCATCAGCCAGATATAATCATCCTGCATCAACCAGGGCAATAGAAACATCCCCAATAAACCCACCATGGAAATCCACGTGCCCAACCATGATAATGTTTGAATGTTGTGACGATGGGTTAAGCGCTGCAACAAAAGATTCCCCAAAATATAAGCCCCAAAAATCGGCAATTGCCACATGCCATATTGAAACATGGACAGCTTGGCATCCAAGATCAAAATAACGGGAGCAAACGCTATCCAAAGGCAACAAGTCAACGATAAAAAGCCCAGTGATAACGAGCCTAACATAAATGGGCGATTCAACAACAATGCTTTATAATTCGTAGCAATGACACGTGGCGAGAGAGAAACCGCCTTCTGTTCATCGCCATTTCGCTTGATGACACCCACCGATTCAGGCATGAATCGCCACAGTCCCCAGAGCACCCCAAAAGCCAAGACCGCGATGCTAAAAAAGATGATTCGCCAACTGAAATATTGGATAAAAATGGATCCCAGTAACGGGCCCAGCAAAGGCGCCAATATAGAGACATTGGCCATGATGGCAATCAAACGAATGGCGTCCATTTCATCAAAAATTTCTTGCAGCGTGGCATAACCCACCACGCAAATGAAGCAAAGCCCCATCCCTTGAAAAAATCGAGCCACCAGGAATTGATCCATGGAATGGGATAACGCGATAAAAATCGTGCTCAATAAAAAGAAACTCGCACCAAACAGCATCACAGGGCGGCGGCCATAACAGTCTGAAAGAGGACCTAACAATAACTGCAAACTAGCACCACCCAACATATAGGCGGTAAAAGACGTGGCGATAGCCGATTCGGGTGCATGGAATGACTGAACGACAGGAACCATTGCCGGCATGATCATGTCATTGGCAATATAGGTTAAAAACTCATACAGAACTAAAAATCCCGCAAAAATAAAGGCCCGTTTACGCGTGATGTGGATCAGTGGCTGGGGCATGATGTCTCCTGATGCAATTCAATGCGGTAAGTATAGGCTGCATACTCACGAAAATGTGAGTCACTCACGGCAAACCCCAGCACAGCGGCCAGCTGGTCATTGATGTATAGCAGCGGCACGTCATTGCGCTGCCAAGGCGGTACACGCCACTGCTGAAACAATTGTTTCAGCGACTTGGTTTGACCGCGCCAATGAAACAACTCCCCTCCTTTTCGACATCGCACGTCAAGCCGACTGCCTTTCGGCACGTGCAAACCGGCATCAACCAAGGATGCACGCAACGATACAGCGCCCCATTGCAAGGGCTTTGGAAAAAGAGACCACTGAATGTCTAGTTTGATCGATGCAACAAGATGCTTCATTAAATACAGTGTGTTCTGATAACGTCGAACCACAACCCCATCCCATTCAACAGAAGGCCGTGCATCTGCGTTCGCAAAAATAACATCCATGATCAGTCGATTAAATGTATCAGTCGGTGGCAATCTAACCTGGTTATTCATCAACCACATACGCAATGCATTTGCGCAACGGGCCTTGTCCAGAGAGAGGAGGGGCGTCAGTGAAAGCAGATCTGACCGCCCGGTTTGTTCACAATCCAAAGTGGCCAATGCACGCAGATTTTGCCTCGCTTGCTGGCAATGCTGCGCCGTGCGATTGAGGTTTTTCACCACACCCGGCCACTTCTCCTGCAGCAACGGCATGATTTGATGACGCAGATAATTACGCGAAAAATGCGTATCTTGATTGCTTTCATCGTTAACCCATGTCAATTCATGCCGACTGGCATACGCCTCAAGGGTTTTTCGTGAATGCATTAAAAACGGCCGAAGCAGTTCTCCTGAACCAAACGCTTTCACCGTAGGCATGGCCGAAAGCCCATCAATGCCGGCTCCTCGAAACAATTGCAAGAGCAGCGTTTCAGCTTGATCATCCGCATGATGTGCCAACAACAAACCATCCCCCTGCTTCATGAGGGCGGCGAATGCATCGTAACGCGCACGGCGTGCATTCGCCTCGATATTGGTCCGGTTGTCAAACACCACGTGACGCGCAATCAGCGGCACATGGAGTGATGTACAAAGCGATTGGCAATGCAAAAGCCATGCGTTGGCATGAGGACTTAACCCGTGGTGAATGTGTACAGCGGTTATTTTACCCGTCAATGCGGGCAGGCGAGCTAACTGATGCAGCAATACGACCGAGTCCAAACCGCCACTCAATCCAACCCACAACGCTCGATAACGATCCAGTCGAGCCAGCCAATCCGGATCAAGCAGCGCGTCCACAGGCGACGAGGGATCCAGACATGCTCCATTCATGAAGTACTCTTTGCTAAATTTATTATCATTTGCATATGATAACCGCAACGGACATGAGATTCCACAGAGAAAGCTGACTATGCAGTCGTGTCACAATAACGGCTTTTCCAATGCTACATTTGATTTACTTCTGTTTAGGCTCAATAACAGTAAGATTTCCATCAAAAGTGATAACACCCAGCAGTATCGCGTTAATCAATCGATTGATATCGACCGCATAATAACTACTGTGTTGCATTGGATTTCCAGAATAAGGGTCCGCAACGATTACGTGTCTCTTCTTGGAATCATAACCACAAAGGATTATAAAATGTCCACATGGCGTTCCACCGATGTCGTCATAGACGGACTTACCCTGATCAGTAAAGACCTCTCTCGACGTCCAATATAAATTAGTAACGCTTAAACCAGATATAACAGGAATATTATGATTAAAAAAATTTTTTAGTAATTTAACACTGAGCGGATAAGCGCAGATTTTTCCACCCAATTTTAAATACTCTACAATCGCGATGGTTGCATTAATAATATAGGGGTCATTTTTAACTCGCGCTTGGGCTTCTAATTTCTCGATTAATAACGTGTTATCGGCCTCTCCGTCAGTGAACCAACTGGGATCAAATAGAACCAAACTATTAATATAAATGGTAGACATGAATCCATGTTGCAGCGCATGCTTTCCAATTGAGATGCAAAAAGTTCCGCCTGAAGGGGACCTATCCATCGTGTCGATGACATGATTTAAAGGAATATCGTAGCCATAATATCTGTACACAGCATGCAAGCAAGTTGCCCCACAGGACTCATCGGTAGGTTGTGATTCTATTTTAATGTCCATAAAGCCGCATCCTTGTCATTATCAATATAATTTAGCCGTGCATAGTTATAGACTAGACTTACTTTCTATTTTTTTCAAAGTGAAGCATCTCCTGGCTCGATGGCATGGACCCTTGAAATGATCTTCAAAAAGCCGTACCATTTGCACAAAACATTTCAATGTGGCCACTATGACTAAACAAGCGATCATTCTAGGAATTGCCGGCCCTTCTGCTTCCGGTAAAAGTTTATTAGCCAACACCATTGTCAATGAACTAGGTTCTGATCAGGTAGTGGTTATTTCTGAAGATGCATATTATAAAGACAACAATCACTTGGCTTTTGCTGAACGAGAAAAAATCAACTACGACCACCCTGACTCCTTTGACCATGCGCTGCTGTGTGAACATCTGCGTCGCCTGCAACAAGGTGAGTCGGTTGAAATCCCCATTTATTCACACTCAAAACACCTTCGAATGCCGGAAACGCGATTCATTGGCCGTCACACCATCATTGTTCTGGAAGGGATTTTATTATTTACAGAAAAAGCGTTGCGCGAATTAATGGACATCCGTATTTTTATGTCAGCCCCCTTGGATGTGTGCTTAAGCCGTCGTTTAATGCGTGATGTGGTGGAGCGTCACCGTTCGTTTGAAGCGGTTTTACACCAATATGAAGCCACGGTAAGGCCGATGTATTTACAATTCATTGAACCTTCCAGCCGATATGCCGATTTGATTGTGCCCAGAGGTGGCGAGAATCGAATTGCCATTGACATGATTCAAGCAAAAATGCGCGAACTGCTGCAGCGTGCAGGCGCTTAATATTAATCCATCACCACGATTTTTCCGCAGGAATAACGCAGGTGAATGAATCCATTGAAGGAGATTTGCGTGGGATTTTTAACCGGTAAAAAAGCATTGATTGTGGGTCTGGCAAGCAATCGCTCCATTGCATATGGCATTGCGAAAGTATTGCATGAATGGGGTGCTGAACTGGCGTTTACCTTTCAAAATGAACGCTTGCAAGAACGCGTTCAGGACATGGCCGCGGATTTTAACTCGACCCTCACCTTTCCGTGTGATGTAGCCTGTGACACGGAGATTCAATCCGTATTTGATCAACTGAAAACGCATTGGGATAAACTGGATATTGTGATTCATTCGGTGGCTTTTGCGCCGGCTGATCAAATCAGTGGTGATTTTGTCGACCATGTCAACCGTGAAGGGTTTCGCATTGCGCATGACATCAGTGCTTACAGTTTAGTGGCTTTAGCGAAAGCCGCATTGCCAATGATGGACGGTACAGAGGGTTCGATTTTAACATTAAGCTATTACGGGGCTGAAAAAGCCGTGCCCAATTACAACGTCATGGGCATTGCCAAAGCCAGTTTAGAGGCGTCTGTGCGTTATCTGGCCGCCAGCTTAGGACCTCGAAATATTCGTGTCAATGCCATATCAGCAGGTCCCATTCGCACCTTGGCTGCAGCCGGCATCAAAGACTTTAGAAAAATGCAATTGGCATACGCTGAGACCACCCCATTGCGTCGCAACATCACGGCTGAAGAAGTGGGCCATACTGCCGCCTTTCTTTGCTCTGATTTAAGCTCAGGCATCACGGGTGAGGTTGTGCATGTGGATGCGGGGTATCATGCGGTGGCCATGTCTGATTTAGGGTAATCGATTCATGGCTTTATTCGTCTTTGACATTGAAACCATCCCGGACGTTGTGGCCGGTCGAACCTTATATCACTTGGATGGCCTTTCCGATGAAGACACGGCTACGGCCATGTTTGCCATTCGACGAGCGAAAGTAGGCCATGATTTTTTGCCCCATTATTTGCAAAAAGTCATCGCGATTTCACTGGTGATGGTGCATGGCAGTCAGCTGAAAGTATGGTCTTTGGGTGACGAAAACTCGGATGAGAAAGAATTAATCACGCGTTTTTTTAAAGGGATTGATAAACATGTCCCCACCTTGGTCAGTTGGAATGGTAGCGGGTTTGACCTGCCCGTTTTGCATTACCGCGCCCTTCTGCATGGGATTTCCGCCCCAACTTACTGGGAAGCCGGCGAACACCAACAACCGTTTAAATGGAACAATTATTTAAACCGGTTTCACTATCGGCATCTCGATCTCATGGACGTGTTAGCCGGCTATCAAAACAAAGCCGTGGCCCCGCTAGATGCCATTGCCACCATGCTGGGTTTTCCTGGAAAAATGGGGATGAGTGGCGATAAAGTATGGGGTGAATACCTGGCGGGCAATATCAAAGGCATTCGCGACTATTGTGAAACCGATGTGCTGAACACATATTGTGTCTACCTGCGATTTGAGCAGATGCGCGGGATGATTCATTTGGCTGAATACGAGAGCGCGTTAAACCAACTGAAGCAAGTTCTAAGCGAGGATAAAGGAAAACCTCATTTAAATGAATTTTTGAATCATCTTGCGTAGATTGCTCTATTTTAAATAAAGTGGGATTTTTAAAACAATATTGCGAGAAAAGATACATGGAACATACCCTCCTCATTGACGCCGCCAGAGCTCAAAGTATTGAGGCGTTGATAGCGCTGCACGAAGCCCCCAACCTAGAAGGCATCTACACGGACGATGGCTTAGACTTACCGGCTATAAATATTAACACGCGGTTATACTGGCCTGCTCTGGAGCAGATCGCTCTTGAAAACGACACAAAAGCCCTGGTATTCTTAACAAACCACATCCCCTGGAGAACGGCTCCACAGAACATAACACAGCTACTGGCCGTATTATCGGTTTGCAAAATAGAAAATATTACTGATACCTATCTTGATTTTAAAGGAATCACCGGATCCATAGAAAGTAGGAATGATCCAATAAACGCTATGTTTTCTGACTCCGTGCTAAAAAAAGCCAAAGCCATGGCCCATTACATACAAGAAGATAATCTCAGTTTTACGCTGGCATTGACTAAAACCAACCAGGAAAATCATGGATGGCATTACTTATTGATGATGCTCAGTATGAAGCAAGATAAAAAACCTTCAAAAGTACAGGGCGATCGTATTCCTTTCGATATTTGGATAAAGATATTTGACTTCCTAACCGTTACCCCATTGGATATAAAACAAACAGATCAACTGCGTTTTATCATTGAGCGTGACTACCTTTCTGCACAATTAAAATCTTATACGTTGGGCTGCGGGTTACATAAAGGAAGAGCGCTGAGTTTTTTGAGTGCGATATCTCAGTGCGACGATAAAGAAAAAATACAACACGAAGTCAATCAACAAACTCTAGTTCTGCAAGGTAAAAATCCATATAAACTTCTAGATCGTACGGCACCCCATAGACTCAATCTAAAATATGCTGTACCGGATAAATTCCATGGCATCATGGGACTGTGGAAAGAAATGTACACTGGAGAGGCGGTTACTTTTGAAGGAGAAGATGATCTGGTGTTTGACGAGGAGAAAAACGAAGCTAGCATTAGGCTAAAGCACTAAGCCATCTTTATTAAATACTTGGGATATTTGTGATTGGGCCTTTGGCCCAACAAGCTCTAGCTCAGCTTTAAACGCGTTCGTTCAAGGCTAAAAACCCTCATCCGTCACTTCGTGCCACCTTCTCCCCAAGGTTCGAAGGGAGCGCTCATTCCGTTTTGATCCAGTCCAAACCACGTTCGTACTACCGCTTGATCTGAAAAAACAAACCGCTCAGCTCCTATCTGTTGGTAACATTCATGCCCTTTTCCTGCGATTAAAACAATGTCATCTTCTGCTGCGTGCTTCAAGACATGATGAATACCCGCTTCGCGATCGACGATTTGAATCACGTTCGTCAAAGGCAATATGCCTGTCGCTATTTCATGAAGAATGCGATCGGGGTCTTCACCGCGCGGGTTATCCGATGTGAGCACCACTTCATCTGCATATTGACTGGCGATTTTCCCCATCATCGGCCGCTTCGCGCGATCCCGATCCCCACCACAACCGAACACGACCCACAAACGGCCTTTTTTTAATTGAGCCAGCGTAGTCAATGCTTTTTCCAAGGCATCCGGCGTGTGTGCGTAATCTACAATCACACACGGTGCCTCGCAAACCAACTCCATTCGACCCGGGGAGGCCATGAGCATCGCCATCACGCGTGTGACATCGCTCACTGAATAGCCATTAGCCATCAAACTGGTGAACACCGCCAGGCTGTTATACACGTTAAAAGCACCCACTGTTTTTACACGAATGGCCTGTGTGCCCCAGGGTGAAATGATGTCAAACGTGCTGCCCGACATGGTAACGTTCACATTCACCGCACGTACACACACCCCTTTTTGCAAACCATAGGTGAGTGCTTGAGAGCTTGAGGGCAAGGCCGCCAGCATTTGCGCACTGTATGCATCATCGCCATTTACAATGCCCCACTGCAACGTGGGCATTGCAAACAATGAAGCTTTTGCTGCAGCATACGCCTCCATGGTCTGGTGATAATCCAGGTGTTCATGGGTTAAATTGGTAAAGATGGCCTGCGCAAAATCAATGTGTGCCACGCGTTGTTGAGCCAAAGCATGAGACGATACTTCCATGCAAACATGCTTTAATCCCGCTTGTCTGTATTCATGAAACAGCCGTTGCAAACACAAGCCATCGGGCGTTGTGTTGCCCACCGGTTTCAATGCCTGCACATCACCCTGCCCCAATGTACCAATGTAAGCCGCAGAGGACCCCAGTAAAGCGTAGGCCGATGCCAATTGATACGCGATGGTTGTTTTACCATTGGTGCCGGTGACGCCCGTGATTTGAAGTGCACGCGTAGGCTCGTCATAAAACCGACTGGCAATCGTGGCTATCTGCTGGGACAATTGTGGAACGGCAATAGAAGGGATATCGCTTGTTTTTAAAAAAGAGTCCGGCAATGCATCCGGATCAAACGCCACAGCAACAGCGCCGGCCTGAATGGCTTGCCCTGAATACAGTCGACCGTCCACCAGCGCACCCGGATATGCCAAGAACAAATCACCCGGTTTAACCTGACGACTATCATTCTGCACGCCCACAATATCCACATCAGGCATCGCCTGGTTGCACCACGGCCTTAACAAATCAGACAGTTTCATTATGTCCTCATTTCAATTTAAACACTCGATAATTTATCAGGCGCTATGTCCAAAATGCGTAAAGCCGTGGTCATCACCTTCGAAAACAAGGGGCCTGCCACCGCGGCGCCATAATAACCACCATGGGTGGGCTCATGGATAAATACCGCAACGATGAGGCGAGGATGAGACACCGGCGCAATGCCAATAAAGCTTGAAATATAGCGGCTTTCTTCATACCCTTTTTTGCCGGCAATCCGCGCGGTTCCTGTTTTTCCCGCCACACGATACCCAACCACATCGGCCGATTTACCCGTGCCATTATTCACCACCGCTTCCAACATGGCTAACACTTGATTGGCGGTTTTAGCACGCATGACTTCCGTGCCTTCTACCGCGTGCGGCTCCTCATTGTGGAGCAAACTAATCGGCAACAATCGCCCTTGATTGGCAAAAATCAAATAACTTTTGGCCAATTGCAACGCACTCACCGACATGCCATACCCAAAACTTAATGTCGCCAAAACGAAGGGGTTCGCATCTTTTAATTTGACAATGGCCCCTTCCCCCTCACCGGGATACCCGCTCTCGGTGCGTTGGCCAATGCCTGCACGCATCAACAAGCCCATCAGTTGCTCAGGCGGACTGCTTAAGACCATCTTCGTCACGCCCACGTTGCTTGAATTTCGCAAGACGCCCGTCACATCCAATACACCATAAGAATGCACATCACGAATGGTGTGCCCATGCACAATCATCCAACTAGGTCGCGTGTCAATAATCGTATCCGGAGTATACAGCCCTGTATCCAACGCGCTGGCAATACTAAAGGGTTTGATGACGGAGCCCGGCTCAAATGTATCGGTAATGGCCTTATTCCGATATCGATCTAGCGTGTAATGGCTGCGTGCATTGGGATTAAACGATGGTGCATTGGCAATGGCCAACACTTCACCGGTTTGAGTGTCCAGCACCACGACC
>JAOAUO010000050.1:6715-15124 GCA_030157565.1 Legionellaceae bacterium | reverse complement strand
TTGCAGATAAAGTTCTTGATGGGTTGTTTTGAATCACACGTGCGGTAGCCCTGGGCTGACGCCATCCGTATTCTTGTATCTTTTTGCAACATCCATCGCTGTTCCAGACGTTTTGCCTTGAGAATGAATATTAATATGAAGGAGATTTGCGTGTTCCAGAAGAAACCTTAAGACCTTTAATGTCCAGGGAGCTACCGCCGCCTGACGCAGCATCAAATTAAAATCTCGCTCACAAAACGATGTATTTAATTTTTTAGTATTGACCCCGGTTGCACTCATTTCATCAAGGTGCTGTTGAAGGGCACGAATGGAAGCTGAATATTCAACAAATTTTTCAGATAAGTGAACGTGCGATACAAAGTTGGCTGAAAATCGCTCTTGTCCCTCAATGATTTTTTCGTATAGCGCTTGCTTGGAATATCCATCAAAAATACACATTGTATCCGGGTAAAATAAATGAAGTTTATTTTTCGCCATCAAATAATTAGCAAGAATATACAAACTTCTCGCATTACCGTCATTGTATATATGCAGTTGTTCTAAGCCTTGCACCAACTGAATAATATGCTCTATTTTTACTGCATCCGTATCGGCATTTTTTATTGCGGTGAGGTAGTTTGAAAACAGAGTACGTTCCCATTGGGCTTTTTCGCTCACAGATGCGGTACTGACGACAATGAGTCGATCATAATTATCCCGAAAACAGCCTTTATTGTATTCACCGGCTATTATATCGAGTATGGCTTGTTTAGTTATCGTCTCTTGAGTTAGATACGTTTTACAGCTCGGGGGTAGGTGAATACCCTTGTTTGTAACATGTATTCTATTCTCCGTATTCTCCAGTCGTATTTCCAGCGCATTCATTGCTGGGTGCTCGGAGCTTAAAATTCTTTCGGCCAACTCTTGCACACCCTGGGCGTCTGAATTCCAACCCTGATTCAGACCATAATAATTACGATAACCCCGGCCCTGTATCGGCATATAGGCTTTCTGTTTCCCTATCATCAATTCACGCGCTTCTGGTTGGTGACTGAGTGCTTTTGTGTGTATATTATCCAATAGCTGAAATAATAATTCGGCCGTATCCGCAGGTTGATCATCGATCTGGTTGAAAGCAACATGCCATGCACTGCAAAATGCGATATCATAATCGGGTTCTCGACACATGAAATCTTTCAACGTTCCTTCATCTGTCTTTTTTACTCTTATCCTATCTAACATGAATGCGGTAAAATGAAGAGGATGTTCGCTTTCGGTGGGCAACTGAGTAAAAAATGATGATTTAGATGAAAACATATGGCACTTCTGGTTTGATGTGGTTGAGTAACAAGTATATCAAATTAAAAGCCGGTTGTAAAATTTGCCATCATCTTATGCGTGGCCACATCACCCATACTGTCCCAAAAGAGGGTATTTTAAAGCCGGTTGAACACCCATCATTTTGAGCCCAATGGTTACGATCCACCGTGTCTGGGCTGTCTTCTGTGGTCACGCAAATATTGCAGCCTTTTTGGGCTAAAAAGAACTTGTTTGAACAATGCAACTAGCGTAAACTATTGCAAAATGATTAACAGTAAGCCTTTTATCATGCCCAATAACAGCTTAACAATCGGATTAGTGCAAGAACGATGGCATGAGGATCCTCATGAACATCGCAAACAGTTGGCCGCGGGTATTGTTCGTGCCGCAAAAAAAGGTGCGGACCTTGTGTGTTTGCAAGAATTAACCCTCTCTCCTTATTTCTGTACGCGTGCAGATGTCGATGGAACGCCTTACATGGAAGATATTGATACCGGCCCTACTGCGAAATTTATTAGCCAATGTGCTAAGGATGCGCAGGTTGCTATTACGGCATCCTTGTTTGAAACAGGCGGTTATAACACCGCGGTGGCTTATGATCATACGGGGAAACGGATTGCAATCACGCGTAAACAACATATTCCCAGTGGCGAAAAATACCATGAAAATTACTATTTCAAAGCCGGCGACTCAAATTACCCGGTGCATACCATTGCCGGTCACGCCTTCGGTTTGCCTACGTGTTATGACCAATGGTTTCCAGAGTTGTCCCGTATTTATGGATTGAAAGGTGCTGAGATTTTAGTTTACCCTACGGCCATTGGAAGCGAACCCACAGCCCCTGGATTTGACAGCCAACCCATGTGGAAAAAAGTGATGGTCGCGCAAGGGATCATGTCGAATGCCTTTATTATTGCAGTCAATCGCATCGGCATAGAAGATGGTCTTGAGTTTTATGGCAGCAGCTTTATTAGTAATCCTATGGGCGAGATTTTAGCAGAAGCACCACGCAATGAGCCTGCCGTATTAGTCGCGCATCTTGATTTGAGTGAACGCGCACTGTGGGGGCGTTTATTCCCGTTCGCACAACAAAGACAACCCGAGACCTACCATGATTTAGTGTCTCAACAAATACCCTGAGCCCTCTAAAGATGGATGAGCTCCTTTTATTTGAACGAAATGACCGGCATGTTTTTGTATGTCATTTCGTTCAAACTTCAAATCAGTTTAATCATATGGAACAGCATGAATGAATAATAACGCCATTAGCGACGCGAATCTTTACAACATCAATCAATGGGGTGACGGATATTTTCACGTCAATGCCTTAGGCAACATTGAAGTCAGCATGGCTTGCATGAAGGGCGTTGAATTAAAAGCGATTGTTCTTGCCGCCAGTCAGGCGGGTTTGCAGCTTCCTTTACTCATTCGTTTTACTGATATTCTTCACGATCGTGTTTTTCGGCTGTATGAAGCCTTTGCACAAGCCCGTGAGGACAGTGCTTACAGCGGCACTTATACGCTAGTCTTTCCTATCAAAGTGAATCAAGAATATTGCGTTGTTCGTGAACTCTTAAATGCACCGGGTCATCAAATTGGGCTGGAAGCGGGTAGCAAGCCTGAGCTCATGGCGGTGATTGGTTTATTAGGAGAACGGAAATCCGTCATCGTTTGTAACGGTTATAAAGATGCGACTTACGTTCGTGCCGCATTGATTGCGCAGCAAATGGGGCATGACGTTTTTATTATCATCGAAAAACGATCGGAACTGGACATTATTTTACGCGAGGCAAAACGTTTGGAGGTGAAGCCTCGTATTGGTGTACGGATTCGCTTGGTCACCACGTGTGCCGGAAAATGGACGGATACCGGTGGCACCAAATCAAAATTTGGCTTGAATGCAGAACAAATTCTAGATGTAGTCCACCAACTAAAAAAACAAAACGCGCTAGACTGCTTGGAACTCATGCACTGCCATTTGGGCTCACAATTGGCGAATATCCAGGATATACGCAGCTGCATGGAGGAAGTCGCTCGCTATTATGTGGCGTTGCGGAACTTAAATGTCCCCATTGGCACGATTGACGTCGGTGGTGGGTTGGGTGTTGATTACGAGGGCACTCACTCCAATACGGATTGCTCTGTTAATTATAATTTGCATGAATATGCAACCCAGATTCTCTTGGCGATGCGTGAGGTATGTCGAGACACACAATGGCCTGAACCCAACATCATTTCCGAATCAGGCCGAGCCCTGACGGCTCACCATGCGGTGTTGGTCACGAACATCACAGACATTGAGGTGATGAAACATAACCCGCCCCCACGTAGGATACAATCCGCTGACTCACCGATTGCGCATGATATTTCAGCCGCTTATCAATCAATGGCTGATCATTCATCGATTGACGTTTACCATTCGGCCGAACACGCATTGAATCAAGCCCATGCTCTATTTAAGCAAGGCGTGATAAGCCTCACCGAGAAAGCCGCTGTTGAAGAAGGCTATGCGGCGATTTGTCTTAAACTGCAACAACGTATGTTAGAGGAAGCCCATCCGGACGATGCCACGCTCTTGGATCAGTTGAATGAACGATTGGCCACTAAAATATTTTGCAATCTTTCTTTTTTTCAATCCATACCGGATGCATGGGCGATAGGGCAAATTTTTCCGATTGCCCCTCTGTCCCATCTCACAGAAAAACCGAACATGCAGAGTATATTGCAAGATTTAACCTGTGATTCAGATGGCACGTTAAGGCAATATATCGGCGAAACATGCATTAAAAAAACATTATTATTGCCTTCTTTTGATGAAAAAAGACCTTACGATTTGGCTTTCTTTCTAGTGGGGGCTTACCAAGAAATTTTAGGTAATTTGCATAATTTATTCGGCGACACCAATGCCATTCGTGTTCAGTTAAACGCAGGCGGCCGGTTTGAAATTGATGCGTTAGTCAAAGGGGATGCGGTCACGGACGTGTTGCGATGTGCGCATATCGATTCCGAGAAACTGTTGGTGTCCTATGAAAAACAATTAAAAAATAACAACTTACCTCAAGAAAAAGCGGATTTATACTTAAATGAACTGCGTGATATATTGACCCAATCAACGTATCTTGATGACAATAAATACGTGAATACGCACCCATCGTCCGCCGCCAGAATAACGCCCGTTTCTAGCGCGACGCTCAATAACACACAACCGGTGACTGCAGAATGACTCCAACTCCAAAAGAAGCCCTTTTTTACATGCCGGCAGAATGGTACCCACACGCGGGTTGTTGGATGGCGTGGCCCTGTCATCAAGACACATGGGCATCCATTTCTTTAGAAAAAGCGCGAATAGCCTACGCTCAGGTCGCTCAAGCCATCTCGCAGTATGAACCGGTGACCGTATGGGTCAATCCAGACGACATGCCTGAGGCGGCTCGTCTGTGTGGTGATCGGATTCATTTATTGCCACTCGCCATCAATGACTCATGGACGCGCGATACAGGGCCTACGTTTTTAGTGAATGATCAAGGTGAATTGGCTGGCGTTGATTGGATACACAATGCTTGGGGCGGCAACTATGAAGATTGCGAGCTGGATAACCAAATAGCGGGCGAAATGATTAAATACACCCAAGCCAAAGCATTTCGAGCGCCTTTCGTGATGGAAGGCGGATCGTTTCATGTGGATGGAGAAGGCACTGTATTGACTACGCGTGAATGCTTGCTGAATGCAAACCGTAATCCGCATTTAACACAGCAAGACATTGAAGAAAACCTGCGAAATTATTTAAACGGCGAGAAAATAATTTGGTTAAATAAAGGCCTTGTAGGGGATGAAACAGACGGTCATATTGATGAAATTGCCTGCTTTATTGCGCCAGGCAAAGTGCTGGCTTTAATCACCTCTGACACAGCCGATCCCAATTACCACATTTTGCATGACAATCTTGCGATATTAAAATCAGCCACCGATGCAAAAGGGCGCGCATTAGAGGTTTACTCCATCGAACAACCGCCTGCAACCTATCTGAACGGTGAACGACTAACCCTGTCGTACATTAATTTTTACTTAGCAAACGCCGGCATTGTGATGCCTGCGTTTGGGCATCCAGCGCATGATCAAGCGGCGTATGATCTCTTTGTGCAGTTATTTCCAACGCATAAAATAACACAAATTCAAGCCATTGATGTGTTTTCCGGCGGAGGCGGTATACATTGCATTACGCAACAGCAACCGTTATCGACGAATCAATCGCTTGCCCGATAGGGGTGAGCGTTCTTTTGGCTCTTCCGGAAGAACCGTTCTTTTGAGTTCTCTCGTAAACAAATAGGGCATGCGGCACTTTCCGTCAACGAAAGGATGTTCCGCTCCTTTTGCGTCGAAAACAGATTGATACATGCCTGAAATTTGCATATTTCGCGTTAAAATTTTTTATGGGGGAGGTGGGATGCAAACGATCGAACAAGTGATTCAAGGCAAAGGACTCAACGCGTTATACTCTCAATATGGCATCTCTGGCAAGCTGATAGGAAATGGTTCTTTTGGAAGCGTTTATGCCGGTCTTGATAAAGTCACACAACAGGCAATGGCTATCAAAATATTGAATGAGGTGCCAACTCACTCTATTGGTGCTAAGCAACTATTCAGGGAAATGATGCTCTTGCGTATACTGAAGGGGCATCCTCATATTATTTCTTTGGAAAACATCGTCGCTTCAGCCGCGCCTGATGGAACGCTCGAGGTAATGGCCTTCGTGTTCAAACGCTATGAGACCGACTTATTTCGCGTCATCCACTCTAAGCAGCCACTGAGCATGGCTCATGTGCAATATTTTTTATATCAAATGCTCCATGGCGTCGCGTATATCCATTCGGCCGGGATAGTTCATCGTGACTTAAAGCCGGCCAATATTTTAATTAATAGTGATTGTCGCCTAGTCATTTGTGACTTCGGACTCGCTCGAGCAACGCATGACATCATCGAACCACTTCATTTAGAAACCGCCGAGGCCCCTCCTAAACTGTATCGCAAACTCACACGCTACATGGTTACTCGTTGGTATCGTAGCCCTGAGGTCGTTTTTTTCAATAGCAACGGTGGGGAAGCCCCTGCAGACATGTGGAGTATTGGGTGCATATTGTCGGAATTGATCAACCGGAAACCACTATTTACGGCTGATAGTAATGGTGAATTATTGAGTAAAATTATTTTAATGCTAGGCATGCCTGCGTCAGATGATATGGAATGGATTGATGATAAACGTCTGATTCAATTGATAAAAAAAAAGTATATGACGTCACGTCCAGTCTCTCAATTAAACGCAGAACACAAGGGTGCGGACAAATCTGCACTTGATTTATTACAAAAGCTGCTTGCATTCAATCCCTCTAAACGCTTAACGGCCGAACAAGCATTGCAAGATCCTTTTTTTAGTGACTTAGAAGCAATATACAAGATTGAGCGGCCATCTCATTTTCCCATGAACCCTTTGTCCACTGCAGAACAAGATTTTTTGAACCGCTACTATGCATTCGAACGAGCATCAGAAGGGTCTGAATCGCCGGCACTCACGAAAGAGTGCTTCTCACTGATTCAAAATGAAATACAGCAATACGCTCCTTCGGCTCCCATTGAATCGAGGTTGGCCAATATTCCAGGCACTTTATTCTATAACCGTCAACAAGATGCATCTTGCCAGGCCAGTGGAACACCCATCCCTGGCGAGGTGAATCAAGACTCCAAATGCCCAATCTAATACGCGGTGAACAATCGCTCTTACTCACCTCCAGGTCTGGGTAAAAAAGGCGGCGTTTCAACCTCCGTCTCCGACCTGAAAGACTGAATCTTTTCTCGGGTTGTTTCTGAAAAAAATCGGAACGATTTGGGTGGTGATGGTAATGCGGCATCTAAGGGTGGGATGGCATCGATCAGCGCGTCCACACGTTTTTCCACCGTAGGTTTGTATAAACCGACCGATTGCATCAAGTGCAAAACACAATGAAGTAAACGCGCATACCAGCCGTCTTGTGCGCCATCATAAGCCATCAAGTTATCCAGAATCGTCGGTTTCTTCAAAAAATCCCGTATCTCTTCAATGCGATCGTCTACCGGGCGTGTCGACTCACCAGACAATGCATCAATTCGATGAAGAATACCTTTTTTGATCCAGATAGCCTCCCGGCTTTTAGGGTGCTGTTTTTCAGCTTGATTCAAATAAAGCCGGAAATCGCTCACGGCTGTATTGATACCATTCAATTGATGGTATGAATGGAGGTATTGCGCGTTAAACGCAGCTTGTGTATCTTTTAAACCATCATCGATGGATATAGATCCTGAAACGATCGCTTGATCAACGAGTCCAGCTTGCTCGTCCTGTAAGCAGCGTTTGAGTGCTTCTTGGTAATCAGTCGCCAACGAATGAGGAGGCGTATGACCATCTCCTTTTTCCGACGTTATCGTTAAAATTTTCTGTAAATAGGGGTTGAGCTCATCTATAGATAACAACGGCTTATTCAAGGGCCAATCGATACGGTTTAAATCAAAGCAAGTTCCTCGCCGGATACCGGCATGATTTAGCACGCTGTATTCTAGTTTTGTCCCATTTTTAATCCTAACATAGAGACGATTCGGTTTTAAAAGCCTGATTTCGTCGGTCAACCAGCGCAGTTCAAATCCTTGTAGCCCTTGCTTTTCTTGGCACAATTCATTTATTTTTTCATCGAAATACTCAGTCATTAACGCTTTCTTTTTATTTTTATTGACTTCGGCTAGCTTGCTGTCCTCTTTTTTCACGAAATTCAATTGTTCTTCCAATGTCTCGCAGGCGACTTGTGAGGTTGCGCATAAGCCGTCATAATAGGCTTTAGAATGCGCTATGCATGATGTCAATGGTTTTATATTGTGTTGATTGAGCACTAGCGTATCGACATCACTCATCCATGATGCGTTGCAGGTATGCCCCGTCAATTCAGTCATGATTTTAAAATCAGTCGATAGCATGGGTTGATTCTTTTTTATACGTGACAAGGTGTCTTGATTTGCATCGGTAGCGGCGATAGGAAGGGGCGTGATTTGGCTATCCATTCGATTAATAAAATAGAGCTGCCTTTTATC
>JAOAUO010000050.1:0-6705 GCA_030157565.1 Legionellaceae bacterium | reverse complement strand
ACATATACTCTGGTGGTAAGTTTAATCCATAAAAATGAGTCGGTGCGGATTCCATCGTGATGAAACTGCATCCCGCCTCTATACTCACCCCGTTTTTTTGTAAAATCAGATCGCTGTTTGAGGTGATGAATCCTTTGACTTCGTTTTCATTCAAATATAGAGAATGGAGTGCGCTCTTGCGCTTCTTTGTAATAAACTCAATCAATTTATATGTGTTTTTTAAATGAATGGGATAAATCAAACCGGTTTTTTCTGAAATTTCAGCATAAAGCGGCTGAAATTTCTGATGCACCGCCAGGTGTGTTAATGTGAAATCGATATTCATTTTTGATATGACACGAGAATCTAGCGGTGTGTACCCCCAAGTCGAATCATCTGCTTTGGCATAAATAAAATAATGACCGCCTTGTTTAACCAAGGTGGTCTTTTCTACTGAGAAACGATTCAAACGTAAACGTTTATCAAACGCTCTTAGCTGAGTGACTTGATGCTCTAACGGATAGGGTAAATCACCTTCAGGCAGAGACATCAACGAAAGATGGCACCCCGTTTGCTCATTAGGATTTCCTTTTGAATCAATATAAAATAACTGTGAACGTTCGTTATTCCACACAAAACAATCGGTATAACCTGCAGTTTTCGCTTCATGAAATGACATCACATAAAGATGAGCTCCATTCAGTGCGGTTTTAAACAAAGGCAATGCGGCTTGATAATCCGGGTTCAGTTCAGAAAAATCAAGCTCACTCTTTGCATGATTGCATTTATCCCAAAGCGCTTGCATCAGGCTAGATGATGCATGGTGCCTCGCCATGTTATCACGGGCACGTTCTAAATGCGCTTCAATGGCCTGGATACGTTTTTCATTCAGTCCTTCTGTACAGAGCAGCTGCACACGTGCATCCACATTCGGAACCAACGGGGTAATCAGCCCTTTATAAAATTCATACAACATATCGTTCAGCGGATTGGATAAGAGGCCTGGGGTCAATCCTAGGTTGGCCTCAAAATCGTCGGCTTCTAACCGGATGCGATTCAATATATCCGTGTTGGTGTTATTAACCTGCCGGCAGACGCTTTCGTGCGTGTTGATGCGAAGCGCATCCGCGTTATGACTCAGCGCCTTTAACACCTGTTCAATCGCGGGTAAATCAAAAAACAACCGCAAATATGGCCATGATGAAGAATAGTGTTCCATGATGCGCTCTATTTTATTCGCTGTGTCATGCGCACGGTCGTGTAATTCCGGGCGCATCTCAGCGAACGCTTCTGCGCTTAATGCGATGTGATGAGGTAATAACTCAAACACTTTCATGATTTGCAATAACACGGTGTTTTTATCTTGCTGTTCATCCTCAAGATAATGGCTGCTTTCTTCCAATAGCCTGCGACAAATGAACTGAGCTTTGCTGGCTATGTTCCCATATACAGCCGATAAATGAGGGTCGGTTGTTAAGTCGTTTACCAACGGCATGATATCCTGCACATAAAACCAAGACACAAGAAGATGCGCGACATAAGGTAATTGCGACTCATTTTTATGCACTTTTTCCAGCTCATGCATGATTTGTTCAATATAATAAAGAGCATTCATCAAACGCTTGTAAGCCAACACTTGGCGCGGCTGTTTCAATCGGACGAATGTATCCGGAGAGGACTGCGCTTTGAATGCGAACCATGCTCTAGCCAGTGCTAGACCGTCCATATCAAATAATGATTTAATTAATTGGGTCAGTCCATTTTGAGCGCCTACTTCAGGATAGGGTACGCTGGTTAAAAGCGGATCCAAGCGGAGTTCATTTTTTAATGAAACATTAAAATGCTCATGTTGTTCGTAAATCAAGCGCCTAAGATCGGCTAAATAGGCGGAAACATGTTGATGTTTGATGAGATGGATTGATCGGTCAGCGGTATTCAGTTTTTTTATACCGAGTGGCTGGTCCATTCTCAACATTGGTTTTTTTTCAGCGTGCTGTTTATAGAAGCTGATTTTTTTAAGAAGAGGCTCGTCATTCAGGTTTCGTTCATGCTGTTGCGTGCTATACCATTGATATAAATCCAATGCTTCATCAGGCGAGGGAACCGTTTGCTCGGCGAGAATTTGCGTTGTTCGTTGCTCATAGATTTGACTCAATAGACTGACCAATGTGGCTTTACTGACAACCGAAGCATCATCGAACTCAGTCAGAGCGGGCTCTACTTTAAATAAGGAAATCGCACCTTTAAGTGGCATACCATAATGTAAACATTGATACAGAATTTCGTTATTTTGTATTCGAAGCTGAAGTGGATGGGACTCTAACGCACGACCCTCAACAAACAAGCACGGTTGATAATCGGGTCCTAATTGCATAAACGCGTTGGTTTCAGATAATGCATCATGGGGCAGATGGATTGACGACGAAACATTGAGCGGATATTTTTTTCTAACCGCGTCCATGATGCGCTTGTGACGCTCGATTTGTGCGGATTCATACCCTTGTATTTGCATCAAGTGTGCGTCTAGTTGCTGAGGCGTTTTGTCTGGGTACGAGAGCAGATAGCTTTGAAACCAAGCGTAATCTTCATTTTGAGGATTATATTCAATGCGATTGGCATCGTGTGAACGACCGTAGCGATCAAGATGTAGGCGAGCCAGTTTTGTTTTGAACAGCGTTTTATTTGAATCATGAATCAGGCGCTTGATTGGATCAAGGGATGGCATGAATTCAGCAACATCGGGCGAAAACACCGCATGTGCGATGCCGGCATCTAATACCGGCTCGATTGAAAAGGTCTCTTTTTCAATTCGCCGATGGTAATGCTCGCATCGTGTCGCCATGGCCATTCGCGCGGTTTCAAGCCGTTTTTTCAAGGCAAGCAGTACCACGCTCACTTCGGCAAACAAAAGCGGCGAGGTCAGCGTTGAAGCGGATTCTTTGTAAAAATGCCCCGACAAGTGATACGCCACTTTTTTGTCAAACGCATGTATCATCCTCTTTCGATCGTTTTTGAATGCACTCACTAAATAAGGCTGAATGGCTGCATAATGGTTGATACACTGTTTTCTGAAATCATCATGAATGTGACCTCGTTCCAATGCTTCTGCAAATAAACGAGGTAAATAGGGGGCGAGTTCAGTGGTTGATTTGAATTGCGTTAAAGAGCAATTCAATTGGCCCAGTGGGATCGTACCGCGATGTATTAAACCAGGATGATGGCCACCGTTGCGTGTAATTAAACAGTCAATGTTTTCTGGTGTGAATGATCGAACATGAGGCTCATCAGGATTTCGTGTGGCTTTTCCTCGGTACGCTATAAACGTCGTTAATAAGGCCTGATCCGTCAAAGGGATATGATCTTGAATCAACCCATTTGCCGCAATATACGATAACTGCTTTTTATGCCCATTCCAAACATAACAATCTCGATGACCGGCTTCTTTCACCTCAGCAAGTGGCATCAAGTACAGTTTACAACCGACTACTGACCGTTCAATGACCTCATAGTGCAGTTCGAATCCTTTGATTTGAACATACAAACAGTCGGGTTGATGCAATACCTTATCATGGAGTAGCCCTATCGTGTAATTCGGTTTAAACTGCAATGCCTGGGTATTCAATTCCCGTTGGCGGCATTCCAGTGCCGTGAGCAAGTCGCCACAATTGTTTTCAGCTTGTGTCAAACGCGAGAGTTGATTGGCGTACCATCGATACACATCCCACGTTTCATCCGGCGTCAAATCGTCCGGATTTGTAATGCAAATAGCGTCCTGATGGGTCGTATAACGCAGTTCGTGTGGCTCGCTATGACGATGAGCCAACGCCTCTTTTTCTGACAGCTGTAATAGGTTTTCCGGTTGATTGTATGGAAATATCACTAGATTGCTGTGCTCACGAATGGCGTCAACCAACCGCTGGTTGCGTTTGAGTATAAATGCATGATTGGTTTTTATTTGCTGTAAATGTTGCCGAAGCCTCTCCATTGAGTCGTTCAGGTTTGAATAATCTTCATTTGCATCCCTGAGTCTTAAATGATTGACCCAATCAGCAAAATAATGATACCAGCTTGGATCTCTGGCTAAATGCACATCGACCCTTTGCATGAACCCCGCGTCAATGTGTGCTAAATACGGTTTGATATGCGCCAGATGAGATCGTAACGTTGTGCGTGCATCATCCATATCCTCGCGAAAGGCCTGTTCATCGTTCATTTCGTCCGTATAATGCTGTAGCGCCTTGATGGTAATATTCATTTGATGCAATATTTGCTCGCTGGTTTCAACGCGTTGTTTTAACGGAGCTAAGCGCAATTCGATGAAACGCGAATCTTCTAGCTTTAAAAGCGCCTCACCTTTCGTTTCGAATGCAACCAACAGGCTGGCTTTTTGAATTAATATTTCATACCAAGGCCTTATCTGTTCCATCAACGGCTTCGATAACCGACCCGGTTTTAACAGCAATTGAGCTTCTAGTTTATCGACACTCGCAAAAAATGCAGGCAACAGCGTATATTTCAACAGCGCAATATTTTCGCGAACAAGCGCTTGCAATGTATCATTCAAATGACCCGCTTCTTGCTGAATCTCCCCAAATAATGCATTCATTTGTTGAATCAAAGACAATAAATTCCAGGCAAAGAAAAAGATATTTTGTTTACTATCAGCGATGGTCTTGGATAATGCTGTGCCTTTGTCACGTAAATCCGTCATTTTCTTTTCATTCAGATTGAGCGCACGCTCCGGATATTTGGATGTAATTTGCTGTATCTGTTTTTTCGCCGTTTCAATATGAGCAGGAACCATCGGAAAAACAAGACCCAAATAAGTTAATAAATCGACCTCTCCGTCCTCTGTTGCCGGTTTCATTCTATCGATGGCATTCCCTAGCGTTCGGCCGGCACTCAAGCTCATCGACATCTGTTGTGTTGCATCCGTTTTAGAAGGGCTTGGCTGGATAATGGTGATGATTGCGTTGCCGAGAAGCGAGGCGATGTTGGATAACTCGTCTCTGAAGACAAGCTCAATCTCAGTACTTAATGTGAGTAGTAAATGACACGCGTTATAGGCTTCACGAATGAGGGTTAAGTCGTATGTTGAGCGCCTCATTAAATTTAAGTTGCCCAGTTTATCAAACGCTTGTTCAGCCAAATACAGCGCATTGAGAAACTGTTTAATTTGTTTGATTTGATCCGGTTCATTGGAAAAGTCATGGGGAAAAGGCAGGCCAATTGTCGGTCTGTCTCCTAAATGCGTTAATACGTCATCATCATATTCGATGCGTTGTTTGGCCATGATATCAGCGCGTGCTTGGTTGAAAAGATTACGCGCTAAGTGCAAGTTCTTCAGTGGCGTGTGCCAAGATGTATCTATAGGCTCTTTCATGGTTTCTCTTGAATACAATAAGTAGACTATGTTTAATTTAACACCAATTGCAATGGGGTGTCAAATACTAGGCTATGCTGGTCGCACGATAGTCAATCACCGCCGGGATTCGAAGCGACCGCCTGATGTTCGATTTTAGGATAATGTTATTGCATGCAGTTTCCCAAATGAATTCTTTGCGCTAAAATTAATCAACCTTATCGGTGTGAATTTTTGACAATGGAACAAGCAAACCCATCTCTAGTAGGAACAGGCGGATTTAGTCATGTATTTAAAGCCCTTTGGAAAGATATGCCGGGTGTGTTAAGCACGCAGTCGCCACACCCCGAAACCATGCCTGTTGCGATAAAAATATCATCTAAAGCCTCTCGGTCCGAAGAGATGCTTCTGCATGAAATCGCGATTCATCGTCGATTAAGTCATCCTAATATCGTGGCTTTTTTAGGAGTAATCGATGAGACTCCCGTTGATAAAAAAGGCCTTGTCATGGAGCTCATTTTGGATGGTGATTTGTTAGACATGCTCTCTGCCCATAAAGGACTGGTGTCTCCTAAGCGTCGATTGGAAATGGTAGATGAGATTAAGTGATCAAATATCTCCATGCCAACACGACGAATTTGGATACCTAAACCTGGAAAAGATGAGATGCGCCCGTTGGGCATTCCAACTCTTTATGAGCGGGCGAAACAAGCACTTGTTAAACTCGTTTGTATGAAGTGCTAATGACAAAGACCAAACAAGAGAGGAGCCGTGTGAGGTGAAAGTCTCATGCACGGTTTTGAAGACGAGTCGTGTTGGTGACAACACGGCTTAGTTTAATACATTTTATCTCGGTAAATCTCGCAAGGGGTTTTACTTGGTGAAAGTGAAGACAATCGGTAAGCGATTCAGTTCCAAACTTAAAAAGACGAATGACTGGGCACGCTCAATCAGGAATAAAATCCCACTTAAACAGATTATGAAAACGGCGGCTTCAAAAATGAGAGGGCACATCCAATACTATGGGGTGTCCCATAACGCAAAAACAGTTGCTAACTTCGTGTTCAAGGTGGAAAGAATATTATTCAAGTGGCTTAATCGGCGTAGTCAGCGTAAATCATTTACTTGGGAACAGTTCAATAAGTATTTGGATATGATTAACTTCCCAAAGGCAAAAATCGGTCACAAGCTTTTCTAGATCATGAGTGGCTGTGAATGTGTTTATCTTGAGCCCAGTGCCTTAATAGGGCATGCTGGGTTCTAACGAGGAGGCAGCGAACAACGCAAGAAGAACGCTGCTTTACTCTCTCGGAAGACCGCAGGTTAAAGGCAAACGTATCCAGCTCAAGGAACTATTGGTAGAT
>JAOAUO010000049.1 GCA_030157565.1 Legionellaceae bacterium | reverse complement strand
TGCAGATAAAGTTCTTGATGGGTTGTTTTGAATCACACGTGCGGTAGCCCTGAATGAATGGGTTGTTCGATGTGATTGGCGGAGAGAGAGGGATTCGAACCCTCGATACGTTTGACCGTATACACACTTTCCAGGCGTGCGCCTTCAGCCGCTCGGCCACCTCTCCAAGTGCTCAAGGATATACGTGAACGATATAAAAATCAATCCTATGCGTATTAATTTACTAAGCTTGTGGCAGAAAAGTATTAAAATTGGAGTTTGGACCAAAAAGCATGAAAAGGGCCTCATGTTTTTTGGTCCAAATAGAGTAGGCTTGTCGAAGCAGAGGACGGCTCGCGTATTGAATGAGGGGTTTGTGATGGTGAGTCGATACGATGACCCAGGCCTGTTTTTGCATGTTGTTTTGTCCAAACTCCAAAAATTGTATATGCTTAGCGAATGAGAGCAAGTAAAAAGGATACATAACATATGCGCCGATTATTTCTGCTGTTTCTAGGGATCCATGTCTTTACGCAGGTTTATGCGTTCCCTTGTTTTATTACGTTAGTAAAAGACAATTGTTGGACTGATTATGATGTGGACGTGACGGTTATCAATGCCGTAAACGAAAAAATATTAACAACCATCCACGTTCCGAAGGGTGACTCATGGGCTCGCCAAGAATTGGTTTGTGAGCCGCAGCAAATGGTTCTGTTTGAAGCGGTTTTTTCACCTGTATTTTGGGTAAGTGAAGCAAAAAAAATTTACTTGGGTAAACGATATTGGTCGTCTCCTAAAAAAATAGATCCAGGAGCAGGGGCTTGGAATATCAATGTTTGTTTTTCAGATGACTTTGCTGCCGTTCCTCTACCGCCAGAGTCGGCTGGACATTGTGCATGTGATATGACGGGCGTCCCGCCCATTAAACCACGCTAAGGAGTATGTAGTTTTGACTGTTTTAAGAAATAAAATTGCTCAGATGTTGATCATCGGGTTTTCTGGTCTTGAATTGGATGATAATAATCCTGTTGCTGAATGGATTCGGCACGATGGCTTGGGTGGCGTGCTGCTTTTTGATGTTGATCTCCAGACGAAAACCTTGGGTAAAAATTTAAAAAACGCGAAGCAAATCAAGCGTTTAAATCATGATTTGCAGCAATGTGCTGCAATGGCAGGCCATGCATGGCCCTTATTGATTGCGGTGGATTATGAGGGTGGAGCGGTTGACCGGTTGTCAACCATTCCAGGTTGCATGCCATCGATGAAAGCCTTAGAACAGGCGGCCTTATCGACGGATGCGTTTCAAGCCGAAGCGCGAAAGATGGCGCTCACATTAAAAGAATTGGGGTTTAATTTAAATTTTGCACCGGTGGTTGATCTTCATTTAAACGATCAAAAAGGCATTATTGGAACATTGGGGCGGAGTTTTTCTGAGCATCCTGCCGTGGTGGCGCGTATGGCTCGGGTTTTTGTTGATGCTTTTCGCGAACAAGGCATTTTGTGCGCCTACAAACATTTTCCCGGGCACGGAAGCGCGATTGGCGACACGCATGAAGGGTTTGTGGATGTAACCGATACATATCAACCGAGCGAGTTGGAACCGTATGCAGCGCTTTTAGGTAATATGGAATGGCCTGTGATGGTGATGACGGCACATGTGATAAACCGTGTATTGGATCAAAGTGGGGTGCCTGCAACGTTATCTTATCCTATTTTAACCGAACTGCTCCGTCATCAACTCGGGTTTGATGGGGTTGTTGTGAGCGATGATTTGCAAATGCAAGCCATTAGTCATCACTATTCCATTGATGAGGCGCTTTCGTTGACTATCAACGCCGGTGCTGACATGGTGATATTGGGTAACCAATGGGGCAGCATTACCGCGACCGAAGTCATCGACAAGATTGAGCAACTGGTGCGGTCTGGTGTTATTCCGCCGGCACGGATAGATGATGCATATCGGCGAATTGGTCATTTGAAGCAAGCATTATCGGTTTGTCCAAACGCCAATCACACTTACAATGACGGCTATTTTTAGTTAGAATTCACGCATCACATTTCGTTTGTATTATTTATTTTATGCTGAGTGTCGTTATTATTTCTAAAAATGAAGCCCGAAACATTCGTCGTTGTTTGGATTCCGTTCGTTTTGCAGATGAGTTGATTGTATTGGACTCAGGCAGCACCGATCAGACCATCGCCATTGCAAAAGAATTCACAACGCATGTCTTTTCGACGGATTGGCAAGGTTATGGAGTCCAGAAACAGCGCGCACTGGCGAAGGCGACGGGTGATTGGGTTTTGAATCTCGATGCAGATGAATCGGTTGACGCATCTTTGCAGCAAGAAATCATGGCCGCTATGTCGCACGATCACATGGATGCCTATCGCATTCCTATCCAAATGCATTTTTATGGAAAACCACTGCGGTTTTCTTCAAGCCCTAGTCGCCATATTCGGCTTTTTAAACGCGATGGTGCAAACTACAGTGATGATATCGTGCATGAAAAAATTCAGTTGCATCCCTCTGCGCGAGTAGGGCAGCTGAAACACGTCATCCAGCACCATTCTTTTCAAGATATTAGCCATGCCCTGTATAAAATCAACCGCTATTCGTCTTATAGTGCAAAAATACGGATAAAAAATCACAAGCAGCCTAGTTTTTCTAAAACAATGGCCAGCACCCTATGGATGTTTGTTCGTTGCTATTGCTTACAATTTGGTTTCATGGACGGGAAGGTTGGTTTTTTATTTGCTGTGTTCAATGCGCAGGGTTCGTTTTATCGTGGCATGAAGCAGCTTTATCCTGATCATGAACGGGATGATTTACCTTAAAACGAGGATCTAATGATGCGTTCAATCGCCATGAAATTGAGATGTCGTGCGTGGCCCGTTCAATCGTGGGTCGCATTTTTTTTGGCAGCGTGTTTGTTTGCAATCCCTTTGAGCTCAACGGCTAAAAGTATATTTGCCGTGATTGCGCTTGTTTTGATTGTTGCATCCCCCGTTTATCGTCAAGACTTGCTCGCTACGATTTCAAAACCTTGGTGTCAGGCCGCCATCGTACTCTTTTTAATGGCGGTTATGGCGTCTATCTGGAGTCCTGGGACGTGGCATGAGCGGCTCACGGCCATTGAAAAATACAGTAAATTACTATACTTACCTATTTTGGTCGCAGGATTTCAGGATTCACGCGCCCGAAGCATGGGATTGCATGGGTTTTTGTGCGCCATGGTGGTGACGTCCTTGGTGTCCATTCTTGCTTTTATAGGCGTTATTCCGCTGCATGATGCAGAGGCCGGGGGGCTTTTTCGTAATCACATCATGACGGGCTATATGATGGCGTTTGCCGCGTATTTGTCGAGCTTTTTATGGATGAGAAAAACAGGGAAAACCCGTATTATTTATGGGTTATTGACCGTTTTGTTTAGTTATCATGTGCTCTTTATCAACAATGGTCGAACCGGTTATGTGGTGTATTTGCTGTTGATGGTGCTGTTGATGCTCCAATCTTTTTCTTGGCGGCAGGCATTGTTGGGCAGTGTGCTGGGTTGTGTGTTGGTTAGTGTCACGTGCTATTTTAGCCCCGTCATGCTCACGGCTGTACAGGTGGCCATAAATGATTGTAAACTTTATGCAAACAATGAAAAAGACACATCGCTTGGGTACCGGCTGCAGTTTCACGATTACGCGTATAATTTGATGAAACGACACCCCTGGTTTGGCAACGGGACGGCGGCATTTACTCATTTATACCATGAGGAAAATCCCATTCCCACGCGCGGTGACCGTTTGCTTGAGCCGCATAGTCAATATTGGTTGGTGGCTTCTGAATTTGGTGTGATTGGCGTGTTGGCTTTGTTTTTTTTCTTTGGTAGTTTGTTGGTTGCGAGTCGCACGCTCAGCACCTTAAAACCGCTAGCATTGGCTGTTTTATTGCCATTTATTGCGGGCAATTTATCGGATTCGTTATTATTTTATTCAGGCACCGGATACTTTTTTATTTTATTCATGGCCCTTTGTTTGGGCGAGCAAACAGGTGTCACAACAAAGGAATTAAACCATTAATACAATGCACAGGCTGTGGGGATGGCTTTTTCTCCTTTTTTTGATGTTGTCTGGATGTGTCAGTGTGCCTCCGACAGATGTGAATAACATTTGCCATGTTTTTAAGCAATATCCGCGATGGCATACGGATGCATTGGATGCGCAGCGACGTTGGCGTGTGCCTGTTGCTGTACAAATGGCGATTATTCATCAGGAGTCGAAGTTCGATGCAACCGCTGAACCGCCGCGAACCAAATTATTGTGGGTCTTTCCTTGGACTAGGCCTTCCACCGCATATGGTTATACGCAAGCCTTGCGCAGCACATGGGATATGTATAAACAATCCAGTGGACGCATTTGGTCCTCGCGTGGTAATTTTGCCGATGGCGTTGACTTCATAGGTTGGTACGCAAATCAAGCATACCGTCGCGCAGGGATTGCTAGAAATGATCCCTATGCATTGTATTTGGCTTATCACGAGGGCGTGACGGGCTATCAACGACGCACGTATTTAAATAAACGATGGCTGATGCCTGTGGCTCATAAAGTAGCCGCGCGAGCGCGCATTTATGAGGCACAATTGGCTCGATGTCGATGGTGATTTACGTTTTAGGAGTATATAAATGGGCTTGATGCGTTTGGTATTATTGGGTGGCCCTGGTGCAGGTAAAGGCACACAGGCTCTTCGTTTGATGAAATTATTTAATATTCCACAAATCTCAACAGGCGATATGTTGCGCGCGGCCATTGCCGCGGGAAGCCCATTGGGCTTGTCCGCGAAAAAAATCATGGATGCAGGCCAATTGGTATCGGACGATATCATGATTGGTTTGGTCAAAGAGCGCTTGGCCTTAGACGATTGCCGTCAAGGGTTTTTGTTGGATGGTTTCCCTCGCACCATTCCTCAAGCGGATGCTTTGAAACAAGCCGGTATTGTACTTGACTATGTCATTGAAATAAAAGTAGATGATGACGAGATTGTTCGACGCATCAGTGGTCGGCGGGTTCATCCGGCATCGGGTCGGGTTTATCATATCGAATACAATCCACCGACACAGGCGGGATTGGACGATGAAACCGGCGATCCGTTGATTTTGCGGGACGACGATCAAGAATCGATTATCCGAAAACGCTTGGACATTTACCACGAACAAACAGAACCGTTGGTTGAGTACTACCATCGGTGGGCTGAAGAGCATGATATCCATTCACCGGCGTTTCACATGATTTCAGGTGAAGGAACTGTGGATGCGATTTTTGAACGTATTTTAAACGTTATCAAGGAGTAAACGAACATGGAAGAGCAAGGTAGCGTTCGCGCTATTCATCGAGCCGACTTCGAATCGTTGATCAATGACCATGCATTGGTTTTTATTGATTTTTGGGCCGTTTGGTGCGCGCCTTGCAAGCAGTTCGCCACCGTTTATGAGCGCGTTGCGGGCAGTCACCCAGAGATTGTATTTGCTAAAATCAACATTGAAGAAGAGTCTGAACTGGCAGAAACGTTTAATATCCGATCGATTCCACATTTAATGGTTTTTAAACAAGGCATTGCCATTTATTCAGAAGCGGGGAGCATGCCAGAGTCAACACTAAACGAGTTGGTTCAGCAAGCGCTGGATGCGGATGTTGCATCCATTCGTGAGCAATTGGATCATGGCACCTTAGAATGATTTAACCAAGCGACATGCGTGTTTTTGCATGTCGATTGGTCCAAACGCCCATTGATTCGTTTTAAGCTGTTTCAATTTTTATTTGATGCCCATTGCCTTTGCTGCCTGCTTTTTTAGGGATAGTGACCCACAGCATGCCTTTCTTGAAAGAAGCGGCTATTTTATCACCGTCGGCCGCTTGTGGTAGAGAAATGCTTCGCTCGTATCGTCCATAACTGATTTCTCGTGCAATGTAGCTTTTGCGCTCATCTTTTGTTGATGTTGATTTTTCACCTTGAATCGTGAGTATATTATCGTTTAGCGATACAGTGATGTCTTTTTCATCCATGCCTGGCATTTCAATTTCAAGCTTGTAGCACTGATCATTTTCAACCAGATCCATCGCCGGCGCCAGACTTAGATTCTCAAATTCTTGTAAATTAAAGGGTCTTGATTCAAATAGATCGTAAAAACCATGCAGGGCATTATCCACTTCTTTTTGAATAGACAAGAATGGGTTGATGACCTGTCCGACTAAACCGGGTGTTTTATTATTCGCTTTTTGTATTCCACGCATCATGATACTCCTCTGCGATATTTAAATTTAAAGTAGCTTGTCAACAATAGAAGATGCGAGAAAAAAATCAAACCATACTGGTCTATTTTAATGAAAGCCATCATGCATGATGAGGAAAACCATCGTCTATACTCGTGGAGTATGGATTGTGAAGCGCACGGATTTCAGTAAAATTTATTGGATGAAATATATCGATCGCAAACACGCCGGCCTTGTTCTGGCTGAATTACTCAAAGATTATGCCCATCGAACCGATGTCATTGTCTTGGCTTTACCTCGCGGTGGCGTTCCCGTTGCGTATGAAATTGCAACGGCCTTATCTCTCGCGCTGGATGTTTTTATTGTGCGTAAATTGGGCGTTCCTGCGCATGAAGAGTTTGCAATGGGGGCCATTGCATCGGGCGGAGTGATTGTATTGAATGATGAAGTGATACAAGCGCTTCGCATCAGTCAATCAATGATTGATACGGTTTTGCAAAAGAGCCAGCAAGAATTACTCCGTCGTGAGCATTTATATCGAGGAGACCGAGCTTTTCCTGAGTTGTCGGGACGAACGATTATTCTGGTTGATGACGGCATTGCAACGGGATACACGATGAAAGCAGCACTCGTGGCACTTCTAGAAAAAAAACCGGCAGAGATGATTGTTGCCGTGCCAACTGCATCATCGTTAACCTGTGATGAGATATCGGGATTTGTTAAGACGATCATTTGCCCTCTTCGGCCTACCGATTTTCATGCGGTTGGCTTGTGGTATGACGATTTTTCACAAACAACGGATGAAGAAGTCATTGATTTGCTGGAAAAATCAAACCGGCATTTGAAACCATTCAGTGATACATGACTTTTTTTTCATCTGAAAAAAGAAGGATTCAATATGAACAAGGATGCTTATCAACGTTTAATTGATGTGGTTCACGATGCGGCGATACCCATCACAGACTCAACAGAAAAGTATGCCTCGCTAATAGAAAACATAGGCAATGCACGCATTGTTTTAATGGGGGAGGCCTCCCATGGGACACATGAATTTTATCAAACACGGATTGAGTTGACTCAACAATTGATTGAGAAAAAAGGGTTTATGGCGGTTATGATCGAAGGCGACTGGCCTGATGTCCATCGTATGCATCGTTATGTACAAGGAGCGGGTGACGCCTCTCTCAGTGAGCAAGCTTTGGATGATTTTAAGCGATTTCCAACCTGGATGTGGCGAAATAGCACGATGCCTCCGTTTCTTAAATGGCTTCGCGCTCACAATGACCAGTTATCTCATTCAGCCCATAAAATAGGTGTGTATGGGTTGGATTTATACAGTCTCAATGCCTCTATGCAGGCGGTGATAGAATATTTAAAAAAAGCAGACCCCACTGCGGCAGAGCGGGCCATCCATCACTATGCCTGTTTCGATCATTTGAATATTGACCCGCAAGAATATGGTTATTTGGCCCGTTCCGGTGTTAAAAAATCATGCATGAATGACGCCATAGATGCATTATGTGACTTGCAACATCGCGCTGCAGCGTGCCTTCGGCCTGATGGCGCGCAGGCTGAAGATGCGTATTTTTTTGCAATGCAAAATGCTCGATTGGTTAAAAACGCAGAAGCGTATTATCGCTCGATGTTTGCAGGCCCAGTTTCCTCTTGGAATATCCGTGACCGACACATGGCGGAGACGATGGGTCTTTTGGCCGATCATTTAGAGCACCGCTGGAATAAACCGTCAAAAATCATCATTTGGGCGCATAATTCGCATGTGGGTGACGCACGTGCTACGGAGATGTCTGAGCGTGGTGAAGTGAATCTAGGGCAGTTGGTGCGTGAGCAGCACACCGATACGTATTCCATTGGTTTTTCAACGCACGATGGTTTTGTAACAGCAGCCACCGATTGGGATGCCCCCGCGTTACATCGCAAGATTGTGCCTGGATTCACTGAAAGCTATGAGGCGTTGTTCCATCAGATCCCTTATAAGCATTTCATTTTAAATTTAGCCGGCAATGAAACACTCGATCATTATTTAAAAATACCGCGCTTGCAACGGGCTATTGGCGTGATTTATCGACCGGAAACGGAGCGGTTGAGTCATTATTATTTTACGCACTTACCGTATCAGTTTGATAGCATGATTCATTATGATACAACCTCTGCCGTGTGCCCATTGGTGATAAATAAAGAATGGGGTGTTTAGTTTTTTGCATGCCATTTCGTCCAAACTTAAGTATAATAATACTGTCTAAAATTTTAAATGAGGATTGAATCATGGCTCGAACTAAAAAATCTGTTTCACAAAAAGAACAGGGCTTGATTGATATTATTGAAAGTGCGAAGAAAAAACTTCAAAAATTACAAAACAAGCAACGCGTTGAATTAGGCGAATTGGCTTGTAAGCATGGATTGAATGAATTTGAATTGTCAATTATTGATGAGGCGTTCAAAGAGTTATCTTTGAAATTGAACGCGGCGAGATAATAAATTTCGTTTAAAAAATATTCATTTGATTAAACCATTGGATGGAATGAATGGAGCTTTTAGATAAGGTTGTTTCACTTGAAGAAAGTGCATCTGAATTTGGCTTTCGATGGGAAAATGCTGATCAAATCATGCATCAGATTCAAAGCGAGTGTGAAGAAGTCAATGAACACCTTCAACAGGGTTTATCGCAAGAGAATAAAGCCGCGTTGCAGGAGGAGATTGGTGATTTACTGCATGCGGTGTTTTCTCTGTGTGTTTTCTCTGGGTTTAGCCCAAAGGTGACGCTAGGGCAATCATTAACAAAATTTGAACGTCGATTGTGCGCAGTGAAACGGGTTGCAGAAGAGCGTGGGCTTTCAAATCTTGATGGAAAACCGTTTGATGAATTAATGCATATTTGGGATCGTGCAAAGGAATTGGTTGGTTAAAAACAACCTGGCTACCCGGTTGTCACATACTCGTCATTGCGATGTACGAAGCAGCCCTAAGGAGCAGAGCTCCGAACCCTGGGGTGCTTCGTACATCGCAATGACGAGATCATCACAATATGTGACAACTGGATAGGCAGGAAAAACAATTCAATCTGAGTGTTGTTATTGAAAAGGAGATGAATCAACATGAATATTCTGCTGGCGGGTTCCTCAGGATTTGTTGGACAGGCGCTCATTCGTTCATTACAAATCAACCATCACGTGACTGCACTCAATCGAAAAAAATACCATTCAAAGCGCGATAGTTCAGATCATGTCACCTATTGTACATGGGATGAGCTGCCTCATTTAAACGCGAAGACATACGATGTGGTGATCAATCTTTGTGGTCACAATATTGCCGCATCGAGATGGACTGACACGGTTAAAAAACAATTGATTGAATCGCGTGTCAACACGAATGAAGCCTTGATCACTTGGTTGGTTCAGCAAGAAGCAATGCCCCGTTTCCTTTGTGCGAATGCAGTGGGCATTTATGGCTTACAACAGAATGGTGATCTATCCGTTTTTGATGAAGACACCCCAATAGACATGACACATCCCACTGATTTTCTCAGTGAGGTAGGGATCCGTTGGCAAGCCTCTCTCAACCCTGCGATTGATGATGGCATGAAGGTGACGACCTTGCGTTTTGGCGTGGTGCTCAAAAAAGACGGAGGGATGTTGAAAAAACTATTCCCAAGCTTTTATTTAGGCTTAGGAAGTGTCGTTGGTGACGGAAAACAGAGCATCTCTTGGGTTCATATGGACGATGTGATCGGAGCCATTCTTTTTTTACTCAATAAACCCAATCTAACGGGTGCATTTAACGTGACATCACCCCATCCTGTGACTCAAGCCGCGTTTGCGCAGGTCTTGGCTGATAGTCTGCATCGCCCTTTGTGGTTTACTCTACCGGCTTTCTTGATAAAAGCATTATTTGGTGAAATGGGGGAATGTCTGCTGCTTAAGGGACAACGTGTGCAACCTAAACGATTAATCGAGGAAGGGTATGCGTTCCACTACCCAGCGCTGAACGATGCCCTGCATCATGAGTATTGCGTTTTGGATAAACAAGCATGAAAAAGGCCTCACGCCCATCGTGAACGAAGCTGTTCTTGTGTAAATTTTGGACGGATTAGCCGATGTGGTATTAAAACTCAGGCGTTTTTCTGGCAGTGAATTTTTTTCGAAAATAAATGTGAGCCATTGAGCGCTGCTAAAAAACACTCAATGGTACCGAGGGTCGGACTCGAAACTCGTTGTAACCATTTGATTTTATTGGTTTAGAATAATAAGGACTCGGAACTTACTCAATATCTTACACAACGTTGGATATGATACCCGATTTGAATGCTTGCGAAAAGATGCGAATGATTAAGAAAACTTAACTTAGCAATAACACCCAGCCAGCGTAACTGAGTGTTATTGCTAAGTTAAAAATAATGTGTCTTTAATTCTGCTAGAACGATGACCAATACTTCAAATGTTCCATTTGTTCGTACATTATTTGACGTTGACGAATAAATGGAACATACTTCATGTATTATGAAGAATAAAACATACGCTGAACGAGTGCTTGAACTAGCAAGCCAAAAAGAAATAATCAGGCTCCGCGATCTCAAGGAAATAGACATCCCGCGAGTTGTTTTGACACGGCTCATCCGCAACGGTCAATTGGAAAAAATTGCTCGTGGCTTGTATTGTATCCCCAACAAACCAGTTACTGAGAACAGCAGTTTGGTAACAATTGCAATTAAAATCCCACAAGCAATTTTTTGTTTGCTAACCGCGTTGCAAATTCATGAGATTACCACGCAATTGCCTCGCCAAATATGGATAGCTATGCCACGGGGGAGTCATGTGCCAAAACTAGATTACCCTCCAATTAAAATGATTCAATGCTCAGCTAATATCTATTCAATAGGGGTAGAGACTATTGAATATGACAAACAAAGCATACGGGTGTATAGCCCTGCGAAAACAGTGGTTGATTGTTTTAAATATCGAAATACAATTGCTCTTGATGTTGCCATTGAAGCATTAAAAGAAGTTCGTGCACAAAAGAAAGCCACAGCAGATGAACTATGGCATTTTGCAAAAATAGCTCGTGTTACTAATGTGATTCGCCCTTATCTTGAGGTAATTGAATGAAGAATAATCTCGCAGAATCTATTCGAGCCCGCTTACTTAACTTATCAAAATCAGAAGGCTCTGATTTTAGTACCCTACTAACTCGATATGCTTTGGAGCGCTTTTTATACCGTATAAGTCAATCTGAATATGTGAATGTCTTCTTACTTAAAGGCGCGTTATTATTTTCGCTTTGGTACGACATGCCCCATAGACCAACAAAAGATATTGATTTGCTTGGCTTTGGGCAAAGCGATTTACTGACTATGAAGCGTATATTTCATGAAATTGCCACAATCCCTTGTGAAGATGGGATCTCTTTTAGTCCCACTAGCATCATCGTTGATGAAATTAGAAAAAATACCGGTTATATAGGGGCTAGAGTTATTCTTTCTGGCGAATTGGCAAAGGCACGTTGTAAAATACAAATTGATATTGGATTTGGCGATGCAGTTACGCCCGAACCAATTGAGGCAACCTATCCTGTTCTTCTCAATGATCTTCCAGCACCTTGCTTGCGAGCTTATCCCGTTTATACGGTAATTGCAGAAAAGCTGCACGCAATCACAATGCTTGGTATGGCCAATAGTCGATTAAAGGATTACTTAGATCTTACGGTTATGTTGGATCGAGAAGAGATCGATGGGAATATATTGGCACGCGCAATTTTTGCGACTTTTAGAAGGCGAGATACAGAAATTCCCCTCAATTTACCAATTGGTTTAACAGATGAATTTGGAAATGATGTCTCTCGACAGTCTATTTGGAATGTTTTTTTGAAAAAAAATGAACTGGAACCAATTTCATTGCAAAATATAGTAGTAACTCTAAGATCGCAGCTAGAACCTGTATTAAATCAAGCGGCATTATTAAGTTCAGAGGAGCGACTTATTCCAAATCAAAAAACTATCAATGCTTTGAAGGAAGCACGCTATGGCCAATTAAAATCGTTTAAAACCGTTCAATCGCTAATGAATGATTTAAATAGCGAGAGCGATTGAGTACTAAATTGCATAGTACAAGAATAACTACAAATGCTTGTTGTTTTTATTACCGGGGTTCTGCTTCTGGAAAAACTAAATTTGTAGAACAACTTCTTATAAAACGAATAATTTGTAGGAGATCGACTTTAGTAATTGTATCAATCGGCTTATCAGCAATGAATGGATAAATATCTCGTTTAAGGCTTTTATGATGGCGGTTGCTAGTAACAGCTTTCCATCGATGAATATTTGTTTGATGCCATTGTTCTGCTACTTCAAAAAAAGTGATTTTTTCTTGTTCTGGAACGTCGCTTTCCCTTGGATCAATGTCCTTGCCTAGTAACGCACGATATGCCCTAACGATTTCGCGCGCTTCTCCTAGGCCTAGGCTTGGATGAGTTCCTAACGTCATGGTTTGTGGCTTTCGTTCCCATTGAAAACGAAAGAGAAAGACTTTTTTGCCACTTTTTCGGATCTCTAATACCAAACCATCACGATCGGCGTGACGTTTACCGTCTGCTATTTTTAAAGATCTAATTTTTGCATCTGAAGAAATCATGATAGTTACCTCAACTAAGCGGCAACTTTGAATGGAAGGGGATGAAAAATCTTACCCAAAGTGCTCGCGGTTATATACGAATAATAACCAATAGTTGAGAATGATTTGAGAAGAAGAAGTCTATACTATTTTGATAAAGATCAATTTTTGATGTGCCGTTGTGTACCATTGAGAACTGTTACAAAAGAACTCAATGGTACCGAGGGTCGGACTCGAACCGACACGATGTCACCATCACCGGATTTTGAATCCGGCGCGTCTACCAATTCCGCCACCCCGGCACGGACCAACATTATAACAGCTGAAATGATTTAAACAATAGGGTTCGTTGATATTTTTTGATATTTTTTTTATTGTGTGATCGAGGTCTATTCATCGGATGCTTGCCTCATGCTCGTTAACAATGCCTGAACGGAGACCTCTCCCATTAGCCGCAATGATTCAACTTCCTTTCCGTCCTTATCAAAAAAAAGAAACGCTGGCGGTGCCACTACATTAAAATAATGAAGCAAGGCCTGAGTCTCTGCATTATTTGGGGTGAGGTCGATAGTGAATACATTAAACCGTTTGAGCGCGTTCAGAACATGACGGTCACGCAGCGTAGTGTTGGCGATGGATTTGCAAGAAGCACACCACTCCGCGTAAAAATCAAGTACGACAGGCGTTTCATTGGTAGCCGAGTCCGTTAATGCGCTTTGTATTTCACTGAGTGTCGTGAATGTGGTGTGCTTTGCTATCGTGACTTGATGCGTTTGCTTCAAGGGAAGGAGGGGGTCGCGATGGCCTTGGCTTGCGCCAATTAATATTAAAAAACCATACATCAAGAGTAGAAGTCCGGCGCCTTGATTGAATTTTTCAAGTCTAGAGCGAGCGGAGCACAATGCGCCTAGATATATTCCTGAAAAAACGAGCAGGCTTGAGCAGGCCAGCATGGTCAGCATCGGCGGGACAATCCGGTTCAATAGATAAATCGCAACGCCTAACATCAGTACACCAAAAAATGCTTTGACTTCATTCATCCATTGACCGGCTTTGGGCAAGTATTTTCCGGCAGACGTCCCAATGAGTAATAAGGGTGTGCCCATTCCTAACCCTAAAAAGAAGAGAGAGAAAATGCCTAAACTGACGCTGCCTTCATGGGCGATGTAGCTCAGCGCACCAATCAAAGGGGCGGTTACGCAAGGAGAGAGAATGAGAATAGACAGCGACCCCATGATGGCTGCATTTAAGTAATGCCCACCGGATTGGCTTCGCGTTAGAGCGGCTATTTTATTTTGCCATGGCAAGGGCAGTCGTAAATCGTACAAGCCAAACATCGAGAGTGCTAGCAGGATAAACAAGAGGCTAAATAGACTTACTGCCCAAGCTGATTGCAGTGCAACTTGCAAATTGTTCCCCATAAAGGCAATCAGGGCTCCGATGAAACTATAGGTGGCCGACATGCTCAGCACATAACTGAGCGATAGAAAAAAAGCTTTTCGAGTGGATAAGTCTTTGCCGTGCCCTATGATGATACCCGATAGCACGGGAATCATGGGTAACACGCAAGGAGTAAATGCCAGCAATATCCCAAAACCAAAAAAACTTAAAATGATATAGACCCAATCGTGGTTGGTAAATAATTGGGACAGTGAGTCTGTTTCGTTTACTGGTTTCAAATGGACCGGTGTTTGTTCAGGCAAGCTTTCTAAACTGACTTCACTGAGGGCGTTGTGATCATCTATTGATAATTTGATTTGACGGTGTTGCGGGGGGTAACAAAAGCCCGCGTCTGAACAGCCTTGGAAAAACACATCCATCAACGACTCACCGGGTGTTGTGCCAAGAACAGGCACGGGCAGTATGAGTTGATTGCGATAGATGCCATAAGGTTTTGAATGAGTATTGGTTTTTTGGAGAGCAATCGGGAGCGCCATTTCGCCTAGATGGCTGTTTGAACCGGCCTGCTCACGCAGGCTGATGCTGTTTTGATAAATAAAAAACCCTTTTTTAATCTGCCAGTTGAGGACAAATGCGTTGGGGTTGAGTGGTTTTGCTGTGAGTTGAAAGACACGCTCTGCAGACGGAGGTGCGGAAAATACTTGCATGGATATAAAAAACAGCATTAAAAATAAACTGGGTTTTTTCATGGTGGCTCTTGATAGTCGGTCGCTTTGTGTTGATTGTAACCTTGATTTGACCTCTTTATCCAACGTAGCCTTTAGGCCTTCGCATTATAATTGGACATTGGACAGAAGAACATGCAAAAAGACGCATGTCCTTCTGTCCATGATA
>JAOAUO010000048.1 GCA_030157565.1 Legionellaceae bacterium | reverse complement strand
TCGTGAATCATTAGCGAAAGTGGGCGTTGGCATGATTTTATACCCGCTCAGTGCATTTCGGGCCATGTCATTCGCGGCCTTACGCGTATATCAAACCATTTTGTCGGATGGAACACAGCGTGATTTGCTGGATACAATGCAAACACGAGATGACTTATATGATGTATTAAAGTATCGTGATTATGAAGCAAGACTCGATCAATTTAGGGAGGATGTCAATGATTGATAAATCAGCAGGGCTGGCTGGTGTGGTTGCAGGTTCGTCTGCAATTGCTACCGTTGGATTGGCAGGCAAAGGATTGAATTACCGCGGGTATTCTATTGACGATTTAGCAGCACATGCGTCTTTTGAAGAAGTCGCTTATCTTCTGCATTACGGACAATTGCCGACAACGACTGAACTCGCCACTTATGTGAATAAACTGATGGAGCTGCGCACGCTGCCTGAAGCATTAAAAACCGTGTTGCGGTTGATTCCCAAACAAGCGCACCCCATGGATGTTTTACGTACTGCGTGCTCCCTGTTAGGCACGTTGGAGCCGGAAGGAGAGGAGAGGCAAGCCTGTGATATCGCCGATCGCCTGTTGGCGCTATTTCCTGGGATCATGTGCTTTTGGTATACCTACCATTATCAAGGGCGCGAAATCAGTGGATTGAGTGAAGAGCGCAGCGTAGGCGGGCATTTTCTCGCACTGTTGCATGGGGCTCCCCCGTTAGCGCTCCATCGAGACGCGATGAATGTGTCGCTGATTTTATATGCAGAGCATGAGTTTAATGCGTCTACGTTTGCCGCGCGCGTTACGGCAGCCACATTGGCTGATTTTTATTCAGCGATTACGTCAGCCATTGGCACGCTGAGTGGCTCATTGCACGGAGGGGCGAATGAAGCCGCCATGGAATTAATTGAGCGATTTAAAACCCCTCAAGAAGCGGAACAGCAATTGATGGTCATGTTGGCTGATCAGGCTAAAATCATGGGATTTGGTCATCGGGTGTATACAAAATCTGATCCTCGTTCAGACATTATCAAAACATGGTCTAAAAAATTAGCGGATGCCGCAGGCGACCTGTTGCTCTATAAAATTTCGGAACGCATTGAAACGGTGATGCTGCGAGAGAAAAAATTATTTCCTAATCTCGATTTTTACAGCGCATCGACCTATCATTATTGTGGCATTCCCACGCCGTTGTTTACGCCTATTTTTGTCATGTCTCGCATTACCGGCTGGTCGGCACATGTATTTGAACAGCGTGCTGATAATCGTTTGATTCGGCCTTCATCATTATACACAGGACCTGATGCAAGACCTTATGTCGCCATCAGTGCGAGGGTGTAGTGATGAGCGTTTCATTTGACGAAAATGCAAAGCCCGATTACGACACGGTATTGAGCGACATAGCGGATTATATGTGTTCGACCACGGTCAATAGTCCGTTGGCTTATGAAACAGCGCGCTTGTGTTTGATGGACACGTTGGGATGTGGTTTGTTGGCGCTGAACTTTCCTGAGTGCACCAAATTGCTCGGCCCGGTGGTCCCTGGTGCCACCTTGGCTCATGGTGCTCGGGTTCCAGGAACCCCGCATGCATTGGATCCGGTGCAGGCCGCCTTTAATATTGGTACCATGATTCGTTGGTTGGATTTCAATGACACTTGGCTTGCCGCCGAATGGGGTCATCCATCCGATAACCTCGGCGCTATTTTGGCGGTCGCCGATTACATCAGTCGACAAAATGTGCTCAATGGAAAAGCGTCTCTTGCTATGCACGATGTGCTGACGCTCATGATCAAAGCGCATGAGATTCAGGGCTGTTTTGCATTGGAAAATAGTTTTAATCGGCATGGGTTAGATCATGTGGTGTTGGTTAAATTAGCCAGCACCGCGTGTGCGGCATGGTTATTGGGGCTTGATAAAGAGGGTGTGCAGCGTGCATTGTCTCAAGTGTTTGTGGATGGACAAAGTTTACGGACATATCGTCATGCGCCGAATACGGGTTCTCGAAAATCATGGGCTGCAGGTGATGCCACGGCTCGTGCTGTGCGACTGGCGTTGATCACGAAAACCGGTGAGATGGGTTACCCCAGTGCATTAACGGCCCCTAAATGGGGATTTTATAATGTTCTGTTTGATGGTCAACCCTTTGTGTTTCAACGGCCTTATGGCAGTTATGTCATGGAAAACGTCTTATTTAAATTATCATTTCCTGCCGAGTTTCATGCACAAACAGCGGTTGAATGTGCGGTCATTCTTCACCCACAAGCCTTGTCGCGTTTAAATGATATTGTTCGCATTGATGTGGTCACCCATGAATCCGCTATTCGTATTATCAGCAAGCATGGGGTCTTGCATAATCCAGCAGACAGGGACCATTGCATGCAATACATGGTGGCCGTTGGCTTGTTGTTTGGTGACTTGCGTGCAGAGCATTATGAGGATCAAACGGCAGTGGATTCACGCATTGATTTCTTGCGTGAAAAAATGGTCCTCACTGAAAACGAGCAGTATTCAAAAGATTACCTTGACCCTGAAAAACGGTCGATTACCAATGGCATTAAACTGGTCTTTCGTGATGGCAGTGAGAGTGAGCAAATCACCATTGAGTATCCGATTGGGCACCGTCGTCGGCGGGAGGAGGGGGTGCCTGTTTTGTTGGATAAATTCAAATCCAACTTGAACACGCGATTTTCAGGTGAGCGTGTTCAGGCCATCCTCTCTGCCATGGATGATCTAGAACCATTCTCATCCATGTCGGTGG
>JAOAUO010000047.1:6439-15283 GCA_030157565.1 Legionellaceae bacterium | reverse complement strand
CGTTGTTCCATGAAAGCGCGGAGCAAGCATTGTTCGAGTGTCTGAGCCGGGTGGAAGATGCGGTCAGCGCTCCGGAACATGCCGGCGATTATGCGTTTATATTAACCCAGTTAGCCAGTTTGCGAGGCCCATTAGATGTCTTTTTCGAACAGGTCATGGTGATGGTTGATAATCCCGATTTGCGTGATAATCGTTTGCGTCTTTTAGCGCGACTTCAAACGCTCTTTCAAAGGGTTGCAGATATTTCCTTGTTAGAGGTTTGGAGTTTGGACAAAAAAGCATGAAAAAAGCCCCTTTGATTATTTTGGACCGGGATGGGGTGATCAATCAGGATTCATTGCAATACATCAAGTCACCGGATGAATTTGTGCTCTTGCCAGGCAGTGTAGACGCGATTGCGAGGCTTACAAAGGCCGGCTATCTTATCGCGGTAGCCACCAATCAGTCTGGGATTGCCCGGGGTTATTATGATGCCGCCCAATTGGCGGCCATTCATAACAAGATGCAAGGGTTAGTGAATGCGGCCGGGGGGCGGATCGATAAGATTGAGTATTGTCCCCATATGCCTGATTCAGGGTGTTTAAGCCGCAAACCCAATCCTGGCTTGCTGAAGAGAATTGCCGAATTCTATGGTTGTTCATTAAACAACGTGCCATTCGTAGGTGATCGGGTGTCCGATATTCAAGCCGCAGAGGCCGCTGGTGCCATACCCGTGATGGTGCTCTCATCCATGACCGATCGCGTGGCCTTGGCCGCGTTTCCCCATGTGCCTGTCTTCCATTCTTTGGCTGATTATGTCGATTCATTTTTGTCCAACCCTTTGGGCAGTGCGGCATGACGCGCATTGATTCTTCCCCTCCCCCTGAATTGTGCATGGTTGATGGGACATTGGTTTTACAAATTTTAGGCTTTTCACCCCTCAGTGTCGATTTTAGCCGACAAACGGTTCAGAAACGCCGAGATGCAGGAAAAAAACAAGGATTGGTGCGAGCGTGCAAACCCATGCAAGGCATGTGCATTCTGGATGTCACAGCGGGGTGGGGGAGAGATGCTGCTGTTTTAGCGAGCTTTGGGGCGGATGTAGTGATGATTGAACGCCAACCCATGATGGCTGCATTATTGGCCGATGGTCTGGCACGTTGCGCGAGTAGTGATGCGTTTAAACTGTCTTTAGTGCACACTGATGCCAAGGATTATTTAATGGCCTTGGCTGAATCCGATTATCCTGATGTCATTTATATTGATCCCATGCACCCGTCGCGTCAAAAATCGGCATTGGTCAAAAAAGACATGCAAGCCTTGCAGCAACTATTGGGTGCAGATGATGACGTGGAGGCTTTAATCCAATGCGCCATTCAACACGCACGCCAGCGCGTGGTGGTGAAGTGGCCACAGCGATTAATCGCGGTATTAAAACCTGACTTATCCGTGCCCGGTAAAACGGTACGTTTTGATATTTATTTTCCTCGCCCAGAACGCTCGAACGCTTAGTTTTTTTATATTTGGCGTGAACCGATGGAGTTAGGGGTGTTGTCCGGACTTAAAGCGTCCAATAACCCAATATACGTTTCTTGGATTTCATTAAAATCCTTTTCGATTGCATCGTCTATATAATTAAAAGACATTTTAAATATTTCAATATAACTTTTTGATTTTTCTAAACACATTCCCACCTTGTTTAAACGAGCAGAGTCGGATACATCATGGCCTTGTTGTTTCATGAGCGATAATACCTGATGAAGAGGTGGCTCAGATTTGTTTGAAAGTGAATTCAATTGACCGTGCAAACGCCGGCCATTTAAACCCAAACAATCATAATGAAAGCCTTGTTCGCTATGCTCTAAAGGTATTAAATAGATGCATTCTCCATCATAGATCTTGGGTAAATGTTCTGTTGAAGTTAATAATTTAAGCTTATAAGGGTATTCTAGCCATTGAGCATGATCTAAGTACCATTCTGCCGTTTTTTTTAATGCCTGCAGTTTATGTTTATCATTAAGTTGCCCGTATACTTCGCTTTCAATAAAACAACTGAGTTGATTAAGCCTCATATCTATAGGGGTGTTTTTTAGGGAGATGATTTTTTCAAAGATAGCATAATGCATGCTTTGAGCGGCCTTATGCTCCGTCATGGTCAGCCTATGCCCCGCGGTCTCTCTGCGAGCGGCGGTCAAATCTGCTTTAGAAGGCTGTTTTTCTTTAGGATGAAAAAAAGTAGCGCTAGTATTTTGTATCGATTTTTGTTTACACAGCATCGATAACCGAATTAGAGTCTTCTGCTGTTCAGATCGATCGGTTTTTAAGTCGTCTTCAATCATTTTTTTGAGTTGATTCATCAACCGCGTTTTTTCTTCATGATTTGATAATCCATTAAAATGCTGTTCAAATAATTTACTATCTTCATCGTCATATAGATAGGTTTTTACGTTTTCAAGGGTAATATACTGGGCCAACAACGCACTCATGACGCCATGGTTACATTCTAAGCTATAGAGAAATGGGTCTAGATGATTGACATCTTTGAGTTCCATCATGTCTTTAACGTATCTTTTTCGTTCATCTGGTTTTTTATTGGAAATAAAGTATGCAAACAACCCATATTCTCTTGTTTTTATATCAAGATGTATAATTGATTGCTTGTTTCGGTCGGATAAATTCAAGAGTGCGCCGTGGTCTAACAGTTTTTTGATGATATCGACCTTATTTTCGTACGCTAAAGTAGTGTTTATCACTAAATGCAGCGCTGTATACCCTTGAATACTCGATTGTATATTGGGATTAGCGCCATTAATGAGTAAATAGTCAACGAGGGATAAATTATTGGTGATGCAAGCATACATGAGTGCGCTGATATTCTCTTGCTGTGCTTGTGGAAGTGGTATTTTTTGTTCATCACATGCCATCAGCGGGGCATCGAAATTTACCTGGACGGCAGAACGCGTATTCGGTTTTTCTTGTGTCTGAGTAGATGTCCTTTGATCAAAACCAGGTATTTTAAAGAAGACCGCTGGAGATACCTGCAAATACTTCGCGATCGCTTCGGTTAACTGCTGTGGTGGCGTTTGATAAAGTGCTTTATCTCTTTCGATCAGTTCTATCGTATCAAGATGGTTATCGGTTTTTTTTAAAAAGCGCATAACGTTTGGATCTTCAAATTGGTAATATCGACCGTAATCACATAACAATTGCTCCCCTTTTTCGATTTTTTTGATTGATCTATATACAATCTTTCCGTTCTCTTCAAAGGCCCCAATATTGGCCATGCTCGCATGAGCTGCTGTGTTAACGAATGCCGTCCAGTTACGCCTCTTTGAGGCGTTAATGCAGTATTTGTTATCATTGAATTCAAAGGTAAATTGCTTCTGATTAACCGAATGAGAGGGCACTCGATTACCTAAATAGGTGCCTAAAAGAAGATTATATCTTATTGATTTTTCAGCAAACACACCCAAATTGCGATCTTGGTTAGGTAAAACCACTACTCTGTCTATGAGAAGAGGAGAGTTTGGTATGCTAGATGAATTGTCATGCAGGTATTCAAAGTGACCTTTTTTACCTAAGAGAGTGAGCTGATTTTCGTCATGAATGGAGATAGGAAATGATAAACCAGGTCTAACATGAGCAGTGTCCGATTCAATTCGCGCCTTTTTAGCCATTTTTATGGCGCTTGAAGAACTGAACGGTTCAGTCGTTATGGGTAATTCATCGGCTTTGGTCACTACTTGAACGTCATTGCAGCTTGCATCAGAAGATTTAGCATCTCCCTCGAAAGCAATGTATGGGCAGTTACGTTTCTTTTCGATTCGGCTGTTTGTGGGCGTGCGTGATAATATCGATAATGGATTCCTCTTTACTATACCTGAACCAGAGAAATCAAGTGGTTTAAAAACTGAAGGCGGTGAGGACTGCAATGAAAGCCCATGAAGAGACAAGGTTACTCCGGATGGTATTTCTTGATTATTTACCTTAAGAAACGAATTAAGTGCACACACTTTACCGAGTAAGTCGATGAAATGAAATTGTATGCGCTGATCAGTGTGGCCTGTTAACGACGTAATAGCATCCAGTTCACTCTCTGTGGCTCCTTCTTTTTTATCCTGTTCATCAGGAAACATAGAAAAATCAGGATTGATATCTTTAAGTGGCAGTTCCTTAAGATGACGTTTCTCATCAAAAAAATAAACCCCTGAATTAAATAATAAGTAACAGGGTTCCTTTTCTGTCAATTCATCTAATCGAATGTTATCTATTAATCTCGGATCGCAAGAAATCCGAATGAGGCCGCAACTATTATTGTAGCATTGACGTGCATAATCTAACATAAAGGATAAAAAACTGATCGGGGTTTTCTCGTTTTTGATTGAGTCTATGCTGTTTGGTTCAAGTGTTTTTAAGGGGGCGCTGATCAGCACATTAGGCCATTTAACGTCCGAACTAATCGTTTTGTCCTGAAGCATCATCGCTTCCAAACATTGAATTTTGTTTGATTGTAATTCTAATTGTCCGTATGAATAACCATTACCACCAGAATTAATTAAAAGGGGGAGTTCGTTTGTAAAGCAGATGTGTGTTTGTCCTGGATATCGTCGTTCATTTTCTTGAATGACTGATTTTATTAATGTGATATAGGTGAAATAGTCATCCCAGGATTTGTTATTCCAGAATTTTCCAATTGAAACATCAACATAGTAAATTTGATATCGAGACATTTTATTCTCGGATAGATTTTTATTTTATATAATAACACACCATAAACTGAAAGCGCAATAAAAAACCTATTTGGGATAAAAGAAACCATGTTTTTTATTGCATGTCGCTTCCTCCATAGCTCACAATGCTAGATGCTATGTATAATCAAGATTAGAGCAAATACGATAATCACGCCCAATAAAACCTTCCCGCCCGGCACAGTAAACCCTTGAGCAATTTTTTTTCGATAACGGCCACTCCAAGCCATCCATGCTGGCAGGAGGATCAGCAATACCGTGGCGGAAATACCGGCGTACTCCAATGCTTTGATAAACATATTGGGAAAAAATATTGCAATTCCTAATGCTGGCAGAAACGTTAAAAGATGTATGAGGATGTTGCTGGCACCTTTTTTCTCCATGTTCAAGCCATCCGAAAGAAAATCGGTTAAACATAACGCCACGCCCAGAAATGACGTTAATACACAGACGGATGTAAAAAATTTAATAAAAAAAGTAACGGAGTTGTTATGAACGGTTGCACTTAAGGTGTCGACCAAACTGCTGGTTGAGTTCGTGGAGTGTAAAATAAATGCGAGACTATCCTTCCCTGTGAGGGGAATAACGCCCATGATGACCGCATCCCAAATGACATAGCAAATCAAAGGGATAAAGCTGCCAATAATAATCGCCACTTTCAGGTTTTTGATATCATGCGCAAAATAAGCGCGCAAACTGGGGATCAGTGTTGCCCATCCAAAGGCCGCGGCAGTAATGGTAATGGCTGACACGGAGGTGATATGATTAAAATGACCGTCACTCAATTTGGTTGATGAAATAAACGGGGTGAGAAAATAAGCCACAATAAAAAAAGTGGAAAATTTAATGATCATCAGCACACGATTGGTTCTGTCAACGGATTTAATCCCCAAATACACGACCGTTCCAAATACCAATGTAAACATAACTGACGCAACCCACAGGGGAGTATGGATTCCAATCATGCTCGCTAAATTACGAAACAAATCACTCCCGCCAGCGATATACGCGCATAGCAAAGAGTAGAGCAATAACAAGTAGGAAACCCACGCCACCATTTGTCCGATGGGGCCTATCGTTGCTCGGGCCATGGAGATGAGATTGTTATTTTGAGGCAGCCATAGATTGACTTCGAGTATTAAAAAAGCACACGCGAGCATCATCATCCAGCAAACAAATAAAAGCACCACCGCACCAGCGAAACCCAATTGAGCCGCGGCAATCGGTAATCCCAGCATGCCTGCACCGATTGAGGTTCCGGTAATGAGCAGAATACCGCCTAGTAATCTGGAATTCATTGATATTCTCTCTGTGATGAGCGTTACGACTTGTGTTGTAAACGTGCAATAACGATAATTTATTACCTATTCAGGCAGGTGAAATGGTATTATGTCAGGCCCATCTTTTAATGACAACCCATTGATATTGGAGTTGGGACAAAAAAGCATGAAAAAAGGCCTCCTGCTTTTCTGTCCCAATAGAATAAGTTCATCGTATTTAAATAGAGGGTAACCATTCACCACAATTCGCCCTGCGGGCAAAATGCGGTGATGAGCGTTACGCCTTGCATTAACAATGAGCAATAAATATGATTTGTTGCTTATGCAGGCACACCTGGCCTATTAACAAATAAACCAATTTGCTCGGAAGATTCTCAATTCGCCAACCGAATCACCACATTTGCCCGCAGGGCGAATTGTGGTGAATGGTTACAATAGGAGTTTGATTAGGTCAACTCATAAATAGGCAGTATAATACGTTTATGTATCATTAAAACATTGGAGTCAACGCATGTGGTATAAAATGATTGCAGCACTGGTCTTGGCGTGCGGTATCGCGATGAGTGGTTTTTTTATTGCAAATGGTTTATCGGATGCCAGACAATACACGCGGTTCGTACAAGTCAAAGGATTGGCGGAACGGATTGTAAAGTCAGATGAATCGATTTGGACCGTAAATATTAAGTTGGTGAGCAATGAATTGCCGGCCTTGTATAAAGCCATTGATGAAGCCCAGATCAAAACCCGTCAATTTTTAATCTCACAAGGCTTTAAACCGAGCGAAATTAACATGAACCCTGTTTCCGTTACGGACAACCAAAGTGTGGCTTACAATCAAAATCAAAACATGCCGCGGTTTAGTGCAGATACAGGGGTGACTGTGAGCACCACCAATGTTGATTTGGTTGCATCGGTCGCTCAAAAAACAGGTGATCTGGAGCAACAAGGCATTGTTGTCACGGCATCCACAGCCTTATATCGTTACAATGATTTGAATGCCATTAAGCCTGCATTGCTTGAAGAAGCCACAAATAGCGCCCATCTTGCCGCGGAAAGTTTTGCACATGATGCGAAAACATCGTTAGGCGATATACGTCGTGCCATGCAAGGTTTGTTCACCATCAGTGATGCCAATTCAAGTTATGATTCTGGGAATGCCATCATGAAAAAAGTACGTGTGGTGACCACGGTTGAGTATCAGCTTAAATAGTTCCGAGCCCTTGATGAAATGTCAACAGAACCTATGGCTTTTATTTGACTGATGGTTTAACGTAAAGTATATCTCTAATTGGACATTGGACAAAAGAACATGAAAAAGGACTCATGTCCTTTTGTCCATGAGAATGGGTTCATGGGCATAGAGAACGCTTAGCGTATTTGATCGAGGGTTTTTGATCGTCAGTAGACAGACTCAAACCCTTGATTAAATACACGGGATCTCTAAAGATTGAGGCGCTGATTAGATTTGGACGAAATAACATGCGTGTTTTTGCATGTTGTTTTGTCCAAACTCCAAATCTCTAAACAACAGGCGAAATAATGCGATCAGATAATGGACTTCTGGATGATAAAATCGACATTGAGTTGGATGTTTCTATTGATGTAGAGGGCGATGAGGCCTTGGATGATGTGGCTGAAATAGAAGATGATTCCGAAAAAGAGCCCTTAATCGTTGAACATGACTTCGGTGATGAGGGTGTTTTTCCTAGCTTTCAGCATGGAAAACACCTAACAAAAGCCATGGATGCAACGCAACTGTATTTGAGCGAAATTGGATTTTCGCCATTGCTCACTGCGGAGGAAGAGGTCTATTATTCAAGACTGGCTCTTCAAGGTGATGCCGCGGGTCGCAAAAAAATGATTGAATCTAATTTGCGACTGGTGGTTAAAATTTCTCGTCGTTACCTCAATCGAGGTTTGCCATTGCTGGATTTAATTGAAGAAGGCAATTTAGGTCTGATGCGGTCGGTTGAAAAATTTGATCCGGACCGTGGTTTTCGTTTTTCCACCTATGCTACATGGTGGATTCGACAAACCATTGAGCGAGCCATTATGAATCAAACGCGTACGATTCGTTTACCCATCCATGTCGTGAAAGAACTGAATATTTATTTGCGAGCGGCTAGGCAATTAACTCAAAAACTAGATCACGAACCTTCAGCGGAAGAAATTGCTGAGATGTTGGATACGCCATTGGAAGAAGTGCGAAAAATATTAGGTCTGAATGATAAAGTGACCTCAGTAGATGTGCCGATGGGTTACGAAGAAGGGAAGTCCCTGTTGGACACTCTTGCCGATGAAAACAGCGTCAATCCGGCCACCCAATTAACCGATGAAGACATGCGCATGCATATTGAGTCATTTTTGGATAGGCTATCTGCTAATCAACAGGAAGTGATTGCCAGGCGGTTTGGTTTGCGTGGGTATGAAAAAACAACCCTCGAAGAAGTGGGCAAAGAAATCAATCTCACGCGTGAGCGCGTTCGTCAAATTCAAGTGGAAGCCCTCAAAGCATTGCGAGGCCATTTGGAAGGAATTGGTTTAACTCAGGAAGATCTTTTGTGATGGATGTGATTAAATGACTAAAAATATAGCGATAATCCAAGTGACCAGGCTTAAGCCGTATACCATGCGTGGCAATGTATAGCGGCCCCGGTATCGGCTTATGCCCCATATAATCAACACGGGCATAAAGGTCAGTAAACATAAAAACATGACTTTGATGAGAGGCAATGAACCCAGTTGAAAAGGAAGGCCAGAGGCCATATCCGACACTAGGGCTTGTATTTCAGACTGACTGAGCCACCCCAGCCATTCCCATATGTTCGCGTAGCGCT
>JAOAUO010000047.1:362-6429 GCA_030157565.1 Legionellaceae bacterium | reverse complement strand
AACCAATAACACCACACCTGGAATGGCGATTATTTTTTTATAAATGTGAGTGAATTCATCCAAAAAGAGCAAACTGACGGCCGTTACACAAACGATCAATCCTATTTCCAGGATCATGCTTGATTCTCCTTTTCCTCTAGTGTATTCCACCGCTCATATAATTCAACCAACTGGCTTTCGTTTTTCGTTAATTGGTTCTGGATACGCGTTATTTCGTCTGATGACTGTTGGTAAAATGCAGGTGCGGCCATGCTTAGGTGGACGGAGGCAATTTCTTTCTCCAATGTTTCTATTTTTCCGGGTAATTTCGATAACTCGCGTTGCTCGTTGAAATTGAGTTTTAGAGCATTGCTGCGGGGTGCGCTTTGAAGTGTGGGTGTTCTTTTTTGTTTTCTATCTTCGCAATAGGCATCGTATCCACCCAGGTGTTCATAGAATACGCCATCGCCTTCGTACACCAACACACTCGTAACAACCTGGTTAATAAACGCTCTGTCATGGCTAATCAAGAGCAATGTGCCCGGATAATCCACCAGAAGCGTCTCTAATAATTCCAATGTTTCAATGTCCAGATCATTCGTGGGCTCATCCAGAATCAGTAAATTGGCAGGACGGGCCAATAATTTAGCCAACAACAATCGATTGCGTTCTCCGCCTGATAAAGAAGACACCGGCTGATTAAACCGCTCGGGTGCGAATAAAAAATCACGTAAATACGAAGCAACGTGTTTTTGTTTGCCTTGGATCGTGACGTAATCGGCTCCGTCCGCGACATTTGCCATGACCGTTTGATTTTCATCCAGTTGTCGACGAAGTTGGTCAAAATAAGCAACGGACAAAGAAGTTCCTTGACGAACGCTGCCTGATTCGGGTGATAGCTCGCCTAATAATAGACGGACTAACGTGGTTTTTCCGCACCCATTGGGGCCCACGATGCCCACTTTGTCGCCGCGCGTTAATAAAAAAGAAAGGTCCTTTATCAACCGTTTCTCACCTAAACTGTAATTCAAATGCTCTGTCTCAAGCACTATATTTCCAGAACGCGCCACATCTACGGTCAAGGATTTCACTTTACCCATTTGTGAACGGCGCTGTTGGTGCGCATCCCGCATGGCTTTGAGTGCACGTACTCGGCCTTCATTTCGCGTGCGCCGTGCTTTCACACCTGTTCTCAACCACACTTCTTCCTCCGCCAAGCGTTTATCAAAGAGATCGTGGTGTGTTTGCTCGCTCATGCGCATGGCTTCACGCCGGTCTAAATACGTTTCATAATTGCAATCGTGGCGGTTTAATCGGCCGCGGTCAATTTCCACGATGCGATTGGCCACTTGGGATAAAAAAGCCCTATCATGGGTCACGAGTAATACGCTACCTGAATAGGTTTTTAAATATGATTCTAACCATTCGATGGCTTGAATATCCAAATGGTTGGTGGGCTCATCCAATAGGAGCAAGTCGGGAGCGGCTATGAGCGCTGCGGCCAATAAAGTACGCCGTTTCATCCCTCCGGATAATTGGCACATGGACGCACTGGGATCAAGGCCTAATCGGGTGGCCATGGTGTCGATACGAGGCAATAAATCCCACGCGTGCAAGTCATCCATGCGTTGTTGGCATTTTGCCAGTTGATTCATGTCTTCGCCTGTGGACAAGCGGTAAAAATCAGCCAATACCTCGCCGACTTCGCCCAAACTTTTCACGAGAAAATGATACACCGTTTCTTCGTCATGAATGGGCACATCTTGCGTTAGGCCCGCAATTTTCAAACCATTTCGTTGATGAACATGGCCGCTGTCAGGAACAATATCACCTTGCAAGAGCTTGAGTAAGGTTGATTTCCCTGCACCATTTCGACCGACCAAAGCAATTTTGTCGTGCGGTTGAATTTGCCAATCCACATGATCAAGAATACAGTTGTTTGCTAAAACCAATGTGACGTCACTAAAAGATAAAATGCTCATTGTTTCTCGTTATAATACCATGATGGCATCCATTTCAACTTGCGCGCCTCTCGGCAAGGAAGCCACACCAATGGCAACGCGAGCGGGGTAGGGTTGGCTGAAATGATGCATCATGGCTTCGTTAATGAAAGGGAAATGGTTTAAATCGGTGAGGTATACTGATAATTTGACGATGCGGGTTAAATCACCGCCCGCAGCCATACAAACGGCCGATAAATTTTCAATCACCTGTGTTATTTGATGCTGAATCTCATCACTGCATAATTGACCGCTGGTCGGGTCTAATGGAATTTGGCCCGATAAGTAGACGGTATCTCCAGTCCGAATAGCCTGACTGTAAGTTCCTATCGCGGCCGGCGCCAATGGTGTATGGATGACTTGCATCGTTTAATCCCCTTGTTTTTTACGATACAGACGCATCACGATTTTATTCGCACGCAACCGTCGCATCACACGGGCCAAATGAGAGCGATTTAATACGCTGATCGAGAACGTGACTGCATTGTGACGCCCATCCCGTGGGTCGACATGGATGTTCCCTATGTTGGAATCCGATTCAGAAATGGCGGTTGCTAGAGCGGCCAGCACGCCGCGTTGGTTGGCTACGTCAACGGTGATGTCTACCCAAAATTCTCCCTGAACATTTTCATCCCAACACAATGAAATGAATTGCTCGGGGTTGCCACGCACATGCTTTATTTCCAAGCAATCGCTCGTATGAACCAGGATGCCACGTCCTTGTTGAAACCGTCCGACGATGCTGTCGCCTGGAATGGGCTGACAACACTCAGCGAAATGCAGCACCATGCCTTCAGTACCTTTGATGGAGAGCGCGCTCGGTTTGGATGCTTTTTCTAAGTCGTCCCCGTCTTGCGCAACAATAAGCCGTTTCGCAATCACCATTGGCATTTGATCGCCACTGCCAATCGCATAATGAAGCTCTTCCGCTGTTTTATACTGGAGATCATGCAGTAACGCCCTCAGGGTTTCAGACGGTACTTTCGCGTAGTTGCAATTCAATTCAGCGAAGGCTTGTTGTAAAAAACGCTGGCCGAGTGACACAGATTCTAGGTGGTTTTGCGATTTAAGGACATTTCGAATATTACTCCGTGCCTTACCCGTGACCACAAAATTAAGCCAAGCCGGGTTAGGGTTTGCACCATGTACTGTGATAATTTCTACGGTTTGCCCATTGGTCAGGGGCATGCTTAAGGGTACCAAGCGGCGGTTAATTTTGGCAGCCACACAACTGTTTCCTATATCGGAGTGTACCGTATAAGCAAAATCAACGGGGGTTGCTCCTTTGGGTAATTCCATGATGTCACCTTTCGGGGTGAAAACATACACTTCATCCGGAAACAAGTCGATTTTTACGTGTTCAATGAATTCCAATGAATCGCCTGTGCTGCGTTGGAGCTCCAATAAACGAGAGACCCACTCACGTGCACGCAATTGCGCTTCATTTAATTCTTCACCAGGTTGTTTATAACTCCAATGAGCGGCCACCCCGTTATCAGCGACACGATCCATTTCACGCGTACGGATTTGAACTTCCAGTGGGACACCGTAAGGGCCAAATAAGGTGGTGTGTAAGGATTGGTAACCATTTACTTTGGGAATGCCGATGTAATCTTTAAAGCGTTGTGGAACCGGCTTGTAGGTTTGATGCAGCGCGCCCATCACACGATAGCACGAGTCTAAATCTTCCGTGATCACACGGAAGGCAAACACGTCGGTTATCTCGGCGAATGATGCTTTTTTTTGCCGCATTTTTCGATAGATACCATAGAGGTGCTTTTGGCGACCAAACACATGTTCGTAAGGCATTTTTAATGCATCCAGTGCTTTTTGTAGATCGCATTCAATTTTTTTGGTTAATTCACGCCGATTGCCACGTGATTTTTCGACTGCCGATTTAATGGCACGGTAACGCATGGGATAGAGCGCTTTGAAGCCCAGATCTTCTAATCCTGCATAAATCCCATGCATGCCTAATCGGTTGGCAATGGGGGCATAGATTTCCAAGGTCTCAATGGCAATACGTCGCCGTTTAGCGTAAGGCATGACGCCAAGGGTTTGCATGTTATGGAGACGGTCCGCCAATTTAACAATGATGACGCGAATGTCTTTGACCATGGCCAAAACCATTTTACGGAAATTTTCGGCTTGCGCTTCTGCACGTGATTCGAATTTAATTTTGGTCAGCTTGGTTACGCCGTCGACCAGGGCTGTGATTTCTGGACCGAATTGATGGAGCAATTCATCTTTACTAATGAGCGTGTCTTCGACCACATCATGCAGCAGCGTGGCTGTAATGGTTTGATAATCCATTCGCATTTGGGCGAGAATGAGCGCTGCAGCCACGGGATGAGAGATATAGGGCTCACCTGAACGACGCATTTGGCCTAAGTGCGCTTTCTCTGCAAACAAAAAACCTTGGTAACACGTTTCAACTTGCTGTGGTTCAAGGTATCGATTCAGTTCGTCGCGCAATGCATTAAAATAGCTCACACCGAATCCTCCAGAATAACCTTACGCGATTCTCATTTTAAATCATTTTTTTTTCCGATGTCTCGCAGTTTATCCGCGAGATATCGGGTTTTTTTAACCAATCGTTATTCTTTTAACAGATCATTTTTATCAATAAGCCCGGCCGCAATTTCTCGCAATGCAACCACAGTAGGTTTGTCATTTTCCCACTCGACCATAGGCTGGGCACCTCGGATGGCGATGTCGCGCGCGCGTTTAGCCGCCAGCATGACCAACTCAAATCGATTATCCACATGCTCTAAACAATCTTCAACCGTTACTCGTGCCATAATTTTGATCCTCCAAACATTCTATTTTACGCCCCAGACAGCAGGAATGAAAGCAATTTCCGCTGTTCCACGGATTGACGCGTCATTCGCAAGCGATGCGCTAGCACAATGGCTTGTAATTCTGTGGCGGCCTGATTGAAATCGTCATTGACGATTAAGTAGTCAAACTCGGCATAATGGCTCAGTTCTTCTCGAGCCTGTTGCATGCGGTCAGCAATGATATGCGTGTCATCTCGTTGTCTATCCATTAAACGCTGGTTCAATACTTCTAAAGATGGCGGAACGATAAAGACGCTCACCGCATCTGAAAATGCACGTTTGATTTGTTGTGCACCTTGCCAGTCAATATCCAATACCACATCAATGCCCGCATGCAACCGGTCATTGATTTGGGCCGCGGACGTTCCATAACAATGATGAAAGACATGTGCATGCTCAACGAATGCATGATCGTGAACCATGCGTTGAAATTCAATGTCATTCACAAAAAAATAGTCCACACCATTCACTTCGGTGGGTCTCATGTCACGCGTGGTGTGTGATGTGGATACATCAATGCCAGGCAATGCTTGAACCAATTGTTTAACCAAGCTGGTTTTTCCGCCCCCCGATGGAGCAGCAACAATAAAAAGGCTTCCGCGATGTAGTTCGGTCATGTCCGTCGCTCGATATTCAGAGGTTTAATATCGAGCAATTGTACGTTAAATCGGTACTAATGGGAATGTATGATTTGGATTTTCAGCGTTTGGGTGAGCATCTTGTCGACCTGTTTATTAGGCGTTGGGAGGATTGGGTGTTTGTCGTGGGTTTGAATGCCTCGGAAGAAGTGAAGTCGATATCTCGCAGTTTTTGACAAACGCGACCGTTAGCCTATTCTTAATATAGAGGGATTTAAGGAGAAATGAAATGGTTGATGAAGTCAGTTCAGACGGCGCCGATTCCGATGACAACCTAGATAAAGGTAAAAAATTTCGTGAATTATTAAAGGTTAATACAAATTATGCGTTGGTTCAAAAAATCGTAAAAATTAACGAGGATTTAGTGAAATCGACCAACGTCGATCGGTTAAAAGTGGGTGCAGATGATCTAATTCCCATGATGATTGATACGATAAAAAAAGATCTTAAAAATTATAGAGAAAATGACTTGACGGAAATAAAAGCTGATGTACTTGAATGGAAATTCCCAAAATAAAAAAAATGTTTTGTAAAAAAAAATATCCGGGAAATGTCCGAAATTAACTTAGACAAACCTTATTTTTTAATGACGGAAAATGGATTTTTTCAA
>JAOAUO010000047.1:0-352 GCA_030157565.1 Legionellaceae bacterium | reverse complement strand
GTAAAAAAACTATTAAAAACCGAAAAATTACTCCGTAGAAAAGAATTATATGAGCTTAATCTGGACTACTACAACAAAGGAAATTCGGATTACTACAAAAAAAAACTTAGTGATGATGATTTAAAAAAGATTGATAAAGCTATCCACTCTAAAAATTCTAACTCGGAGATCTACCTTTGGGAGGAAAACGGACCTGAATCGTATTCAGTAGTAATGTATCAGTCTTGTCTGTCTATTGCTGTGGATGAATTAGTAGAATTAAAAAAGGATAAATCTTCAATCATCGAATCAGAAACGTCAGCAGTAACTGAGAGTGCTTTTTTGGATAATGACATTCAGTTAAAATCTACAT
>JAOAUO010000046.1:7533-15337 GCA_030157565.1 Legionellaceae bacterium | reverse complement strand
CTCATATACCCATCAGGCGATAGCAAGCGTTCTCAGCGTCATTCGCGCGGTTAGTGTGCCACTGGGGATTACCACACCGAATAAACCCAATATTGCATCGACTATTTGGAGAACCGTGTCTGATCAGAAAAACCTCGTGTATTATTTTGATTCATCCACTCAGCCCAATGCATTTTGGGTATCATTTTCAAAACTAAAATGGGATGCAGGCTCGCCAATCCTTAAGCTGTCGTTGGACAAAGGAGAACTCTACGCAGGAGAAACCAGTCAACAATTTAAACCCGCGCCTGCTTTTCAATTTTTACCAGGAATGAACGATACCGCACACCGTGACTAAAATCATCCACCGCAATGACCGCTTGGCGCGCCCATTTATCGGCGGTTCATTGCACGGCTTCGAGCGGGCTTATCATTAGATAAAAAAAGAATCATGCCTTTTTCTCCAGGCTCTCTTTCATCGCTCCAACTGCATGAGCAATCAAATCCGCCACAACGTCTGGATGCTCCATTGGAAACATGTGCGTGCCCTTGGTTTCATATCCCACAATACCATGGTGTTTTTTCATATAATGCACGTCATTCGGATAAATAATCGTGCTTTTATTGCCATAAATCAAAGCGCACGGAACGGTTAAAACGCCTTCATAATGATGCAATACATGGGGAATGGTCCGGTAAATTTGATATTCAATGGCCGGGTCAAATCGAAGCGTATAGCCTGATTCACCTTCGACCAATCCATATTCAATATAATCATTGAGACATGCCGGTGTAAAGTGTTTGAATAAATGGCGACTTTTTAAATAGGAATACGCCTCTTCTCGGGTGTTCCAATGTTGCTTACGATGGCGTGTACGAGACGCCGGGGTCACGTGATCGATCACGCCTAGCATTTTTGAAAGTCGTATCGCACTGGATTTAAGCCGACCTAATAATGGCGAATCCAATAAAACCACGGATTGAAACAATGCCGGCTGTTCAATCGAGGCGAGTAAACTTAATATGCCCCCCAAAGAATGCCCCACAGCAATCACAGGTTGCGTGGTTTGTGATTGAATACTTAAAATGACTTCGTCGACCAAAGCACGCCAATTGTCTGTCACAGGAAATCGCTGATCATGCCCTACCCGGTCAATATAATAACAATCAAACGTTTTTTTCAGACGAGACAATAATTGTTGATAACAAGGAGAAGGAAATCCGTTTCCATGCGCAAAATGAAGCGGCGGCTTCATGCACGTACCATTTGCTTGCTTTCGCGTTTATATGACAATACTCCGTAACTAAAATAAACGGATAAAAGTGCCACACAAACCAAACCCACGCCTTCAAATAAGCAGTTTGCCGACACAAGAATCATAAAAAAGGCCAGGGGTGCCGTGGATGCGACGAAAATCATTCGAGTCGATTCGTAAAAAGTCAATTTGGATTTCAAAACAAGCCACGCAAAGGCCTGAGCCAACATAGAAAAAATGAGTAGGGAAGAAAAACAAAGTCCAAAAATAAAGGCAGCAATACAAGGATAGGCCAACAGGACAAACAACCATTTCAACCACAACAGATGACTGGATTGCAACCAAGCGGATGCAACAAACGTACTGGTATCATTTTTATCAAACGTTTGAACTTTAAAATCGTCCTTCGTAGGCGAAGTAGGACTGAGGCTCAGCTGTGCTGGACGAAAATACAGATTGTTTTTTGTGATGAACAGCATTAACTCCGGATAAGGGTTCTTTTTAAGAGAGACCGCTCCGGTCGTATCAATGACAGCGACCACCTTACCTGACTTACTTTTAACCAAGTAGGGCATGGGCTTATCAAAATATACATCACCTTGTTGAATATGCAAAGCCGGAATGTTCTGAAGAGGCAACATCAGTTCTTCATCAAAAAATCGGTCAAACGCAACCACGGCATGTATCGACAATGGAATCGATATCATGGCAATCAACAATAACAAATAAACCAATCCGAGTCCCGTCCAGCGTTTGGCAACATCCACATACAAACGCCTCGAATAAAACGCCATGTACAACGCTTCGGCGTAACGATAGATGGGGGAATTGATTCGACGCGGTGTTTTTTGCATGTCTTTTTATCCAAACGATCACATTCTTCATATTCTACTGTAATATATTGGCGTTTGGACAAAAAAACATGAAAAAATCCGCTTTGCATGTCCCTTGCCCAAAATCCAATGATACTCACGGGAATAACCCATGCAAAACCCAGACCATATATTAACAAAAATAGCCGCATTGGCTGCCTTGGATTTAAATGCAGATGCCGATACGACCACACAACTCGCGCATGACGTGGGGGTTATCATGAATTATGTTGAGCAGTTAAAGCAAATCGATACACAAGGCGTATCACCCCTCCTGCATCCGTTGGATTTGCACCAACGATTACGAATAGATGACGTGTCCGAAGAAAGCTGCCTGGAGCAATTGGCAGAACTAGCCCCGTTGTTTGATAAAGACCTGTACCTTGTGCCCAAAACACTCCACACGGATGACTGACCCTATGCATACTCAATCATTGCGTGAGCTGCTCATGCGCTTACAAAAAAAAGAACTGTCTTGCACCGAGTTAACCCAACACTATTTAAATCGCATTCAACAAGCGCAAACACTCAATGCACTGATAAGCGTTGATGAAACGTCTGCATTGGCATCAGCAGCCATAGCCGACAAAGAACGGCAGTCCGGTCGCGCAAGAAAATTAACCGGTATCCCTGTTGCACACAAAGATATTTTTTGCACCCAATCCATGCCCACGACATGTGGTTCGAAAATGCTGGCTGAATTCTATGCCCCCTACTCGGCCACCGTTGTGAATCGCCTGGCGGAAGAAGGGGCTATTTTAATCGGCAAAACCAACATGGATGAATTCGCAATGGGATCGTCCAATGAAAATAGTTTTTTTGGACCGGTCAAAAATCCTTGGGATCAAACGTGCGTCCCCGGAGGATCATCGGGCGGATCAGCGGCGGCCGTTTCCGCGGGTCTGGTGCCCTTTGCAACAGGCTCAGACACAGGCGGATCCATTCGACAACCAGCGGCTTTTTGCGGTATATCAGGGCTGAAACCCACGTATGGAACGGTCTCGAGATTTGGGATGGTGGCCTACGCCTCCAGTCTTGATCAAGCCGGCCCCATGGCGCGTAGCGCTGAAGATCTGGCTTATTTATTTGATATCATGGCCGGTTTTGATGAACAAGATTCCACATCCATCCAAGCCTTCACGCCCGAATGTGTTGCAGCATTACAGACACCGTTCAAACCGCTTCGGATTGGATTGCCTGAAGGATGCTTAGAAAGCCCCACCGATCCGGATATCCAGCAAGCAATTCGTGCAGCCCTTCTTGTGTTTGAACAAGCGGGCGCTGAAGTGGTCGAGATCAAACTGCCTTTGCAGTCTGTATGGGTCCCTTGTTACTACGTCATTGCTTGCGCAGAAGCGTCCTCCAACCTGTCTCGTTACGATGGTATCCGCTTCGGGTTCCGAGCACCTCATGCAAACTCGGTTCGTGAGCTGGTGACACAGTCGCGAACCCAAGGGTTTGGAATGGAAGTCAAACGGCGAATTCTCACCGGAACGCACCTGTTATCGTCTGGTTATTTTAATGACTATTATGTGCAAGCTCAAAAAATTCGCCGCATGATTCAACAAGCGCTGCTCACTGTGTTATCAACGGTTGATGTCATCATTGGCCCGACAACACCGACGTGTGCATTTAAATTAAATGAACCGCTCACCGATCCCACCCAGCGCTACCTGGCGGATGTGTTTACGGTGGCCGCCAATTTAGCCGGCTTGCCCGCCGTATCGATTCCTGCGGGATTTAATCGGGAGGGATTACCCATTGGTATGCAGCTGATGGGGGCGCATTTCAGTGAAGCACGATTGTTATCCTGTGCACATTATTTTCAACAAGTCACGGATTGGCACCATGCCAGACCCGCACTCATTCAAGGAGATGCATGATGCTTTGGGATACCGTCATTGGCATTGAAGTCCATGCGCAATTAAATACGCGTTCAAAATTATTTTCATCCGCGTCTACTCGCGTGGGCGCGCAGGCGAACTCACAAACCCATTTTATTGACGCGGGCCTTCCCGGTGTATTGCCTGTCTTGAATCAACAAGCGGTGTACAAGGCGATTCAATTCGGGTTAGCCATTCAGGCTGACATCAATGATTTGTCTTATTTCGAACGAAAACACTACGTGTATCCTGATTTACCGAAAGGTTATCAAACCAGTCAATTGCAACGCCCCATTGTCAGCAATGGATCAATTGTGATCACACCACAGCACCAGTCTATGAAATCAGTCACCATTGAGCGCGCACATCTAGAGGAAGATGCGGGCAAATCATTGCACGATGCATTTCCAACCTTCACAGGCATTGATTTAAACCGCGCTGGTGTCCCGTTGCTTGAAATCGTCACAACACCTTGCTTGTTTTCAGCAACAGAGGCCATTTGTTATTTAAAAACACTCCACCAACTGCTGCTATTTTTAAACATTTGTGACGGCAACATGCAGGACGGCTCGTTTAGATGCGATATCAATCTGTCACTCAAACCGGCAAACAGCAGGGTATTGGGCACGCGAACGGAACTTAAAAACTTAAACTCTTTTCGATTCATTGAAAAAGCCATTGCCTATGAACAATGCCGACATCAAGACCTGCTCGAGCGCGGCCAACCGGTGATTCAGCAAACGCGCTTGTACTGTTCAAATACCCATACCACGCGCCCCATGCGGGATAAAGAAAATGAAAACGATTACCGTTATTTTCCTGACCCCGATTTGCTCCCCATACAAATCACAGCCCAAGATTTGGCCCAGATCAAAGCCAGTCTTCCTCCGCTACCTAACGCAATCCGAGAACACTTGATGAACCAAGACGGTTTACATGATGAAGACATAGAGTTTTTATTGTCCTCTCCTGCCGTCTTTCAATTTTATGAATCCGTTAAAAACAAAAGCCATGTTCCAGTGAAGACATTGGTCAATTGGTTGAAAGGCACTTATACCGCAGCGTTGCATGAAAAAGGACTGGATTTTAATGCTCCAATCGTGACAGCTGAGCAGATGGCCTGTTTGTTAGACCGTGTAACCGACAACCGACTGTCCGCAAACCATGCCAAACGCGTTTTTGCCCAATTAATCAATAGCACCGATTCCGTTGATGCGATCATTGATTTACTCGGCTGCCAACCAATAGACAACACGGCCTTCATTGAACAGTTAATTCGTTCAACCGTTGAAAATCATCCTCAACAAGCGGCAGATTACCGTGCAGGCAAAGACAAATTGATGGCGTTTTTTGTGGGGCAAGTGATGAAACAAGCCAAAGGGGCGGCCGATCCGGCAGTGGTCAGTGCTTTATTGCTTGCGTTTTTTGAGCGTCAATAGATAATTTGGACATTGGACAACACATCATGCTCATGGGCATTGAAAAGATTCGCATAGACAATCGAGGGTTTGCGTTCTTGCTTATGAGTCCGACAAAAAATCACGACATGCTTTCAGCACATCAAGGGCCGTTGTAATCGGGCGGCCCACAACCAAATAATCACTCCCGGCCTTTAAAGCACATGCAGGCGTCACTATTCTCGTTTGATCTCCCGATGCGTCGCATAACCGACGAATGCCTGGCGTAATGGCTAAAAATGGTTTCCCGAATAATTGTTTAATGCTCGAAACATCCAATGCCGAACAGACGATGCCATCTAATCGCGCTTCATGTGCCAGTCCCGCCAGCAGACACACCTGTGCTTGCAACGGCGCATGAATGCCCAGTGCCGGCAAATCGTCCTCACCCATACTGGTTAATACTGTTACCGCAACAATCAATGGCCGCCCTGCCCCATGTGGCTCTATGGCTTCGCGTGCCGCTTGCATCATTTTTAACCCACCCGATGCGTGGACAGTTAGCATCCATACCCCGAGATCTGCCGCGGATAGACAGGCTCGAGCCACCGTATTGGGAATGTCGTGAAATTTCAGATCCAAAAAAACCTTAAAGCCACGGGAGATCAAAGCCCGAACAAAATTCGCACCGAATAAGGTAAACATTTCACTGCCTACTTTAAGTGCGCATTCACTAGGATCCAGTTGGTCAACCAATGAGAAAGCGGCCGCTTCGTTGTTAAAATCAAGCGCAATGATCAAATGCATTAGTCCCCCTCTAATCCATGTATGGGTTTAACACGGCCCCAATTTTTACAGCTAGGACAGTGCCAATGCAATAACTTTCCACTGAAACCGCAATGGCCACATCGGTAAATGGGTTTGTTTTCTAAAAATTTACTGGTGATGGCATACAACATTTGTAATTTATCACGCACTTTTCCGTGTGCCGATTCCAAATGCCAAAATATGAGTCGATTGAGTCCACGAATGGATGGATGTTGGCTCAGTTGGCTGGACACAAAATCGATGGCGAAATCAACACTTTTTTCTCGGCTTAAATAATCGGCAATCACAAAAATCACAGACGCCCTTGGATGCTCTGGCAAGGTTTGCTCTAAATAATCAATGCATTCATCCATGGCATCCAGTTCACGATAACAACGTACCAGTGGCTCAATGATTTCATTTAAAAAACTGGGGTCTTGATCGGGAACATGTTTTAATGCACGAATGGCTTGTTTGTACCGCCCTCCCTGCATTTCTACATGCGCTAACATCAGACTGGCACGGACAGATTGCCTATCTACGATCAGCGCTTGTTTAATGGCATGAGACGCTTTTTCAGGCGCGTTGATTTTCAACGCATGATCAGCCATTTCACAATAATAGTGTGCCGCTTGTGAGTGCATGCTATTGCCGGTCAATTGCTCTAGCTGCTTGATCACATCCAGGGCTTTTTCCCATGCTTTTTCTTGTTGATAAATCGCGAGAAGCCCATTCAAACTACTCGTCTCCCGCGATCCTCCGATTTCAACCACTTCAAGAAAAACACGCTCGGCTCGGTCAAAAAAACCAGCGCTCATGTAATCTTGGCCTAGAGCCATTAATGCTTCTTTTCGCTGCAATACACTCAATTGAGGGCGCGCAATCAAATTTTGATGTATTCTAATCGCGCGATCCACTTCGCCTCTGCGACGAAACAAACTGCCCAATGCCAAATGCGTTTCAACCGTTTCGCTATCAACTTCTAGGAGTTTGATGAAGATATCAACGGCTTTATCGGGTTGTTCATTCAATAAAAAATTCAGTCCCACAACATATTCGCGCGACAACTGATTGTTCACCTGTTTGTTTTCCCCATCATCACGACGGGAACCAATCCACCAGCCTGAAAAGGCGGCGGCTGGCAACAGAAGCGGCCATAAATTAATCATTAATGTGGGTCCTGCAATGGAATCGCACGCAAGTTCCTGATTTCTTTTTCAGTGAGTTTCAATTGATTTTTGATTTTACGACATTCAGCCTTAAGACGCCAATAGCGGCATAATGATAAAAGAAAGCCAAACAGCATGCCTAAACTCAGCATTAATAGAATTAAAACAGAAACAGGACTATTCAGAACGGTAAAGAATAAGTTCACATGAACGGATTGTGCATTCAATCCAGCAAAACTGATGCCGACTAAAATGAGCAATAAATAAAAAATCGTCATTATAATGCGCATGGTTATATCCCTTTTTAGAGGCTAAAAAAAAACGTAGTATTCTACGTTTTTTAAAATGAAAGCATAACACAATTATAATTGTTCACCAGCATTCGTATTCTGACACGATTTGTCAGATTACAAATGCTGGTGAAGCATTTATTATTGCTCG
>JAOAUO010000046.1:0-7523 GCA_030157565.1 Legionellaceae bacterium | reverse complement strand
GGGTTGTAGTGCCGCCTAATGTATTGGCTGGCGCTTCGGTACCGCGAGAGTATTTCTTGATGACGTCGGCTTGATCTTGCGCGTCTTTCGCTTTAACAGACAAGGAAACTGTTCGATTCTTTTTATCAATGTTAATGATTTTGGCTTCTAGCTCATCGCCTTCTTTCACTAACGTTGCTGCATTTTCAACTTTCTCATCTGACAAGTCGCTTGCACGAATCGTACCGATTACATCATCTGCCAATTCTACTGTGACCGATTTTGCTTCCACAGCGGTAACTTTGCATTTGACTACGCTACCTTTTGGATAGGCTTCGGCATAACTGCTGAAATTATCGCCTTCGAGCTGTTTGAGCCCTAAGGAAATACGTTCACGTTCTGCATCAATGGCTAAAATAATGGATTCCAATTCTTGCCCTTTCTTGAATTGTTTCACGGCTTCTTCGCCAGGAACAGTCCAGGAAATATCCGACAAGTGAACCAGACCATCAATCTCGCCATCTAAACCAATGAAGATACCAAAGTCAGTGATAGAACGGATTTTTCCGCTTACTTTTTGACCTTTTGTATATTGTGATGAGAAATTCTGCCAAGGATTGCCCACGCATTGTTTCATGCCTAAGGATATGCGACGACGATCTTGATCGATTTCAAGTACCATGACTTCAACCACATCGCCTAATGAAACGACTTTGCTAGGATGAACGTTTTTGTTCGTCCAATCCATTTCAGACATGTGAACCAAGCCTTCAACGCCTTCTTCAATCTCAACAAAACAACCGTAGTCAGTAATGTTGGTAACTTTGCCTGATAAGCGTTTGTTGACAGGATAACGTTCAACTAAATCAACCCAAGGATCATTGCCTAATTGTTTCATGCCCAAGGAAACACGATTTCGCTCGCTGTCGAAACTCAATACTTTCACTTTGACGTCTTGGCCGACTGTTAATAATTCACTGGGGTGCTTCACGCGTTTCCATGAAATATCGGTAATATGGAGCAGGCCATCAATGCCGCCCAAGTCAATGAACGCACCGTAATCGGTTAGATTTTTAACGATACCATTGAGCTCTTGGCCATCATGCAGTGAATCCAGTAATGCTTGTCTGTCCGCACTGCTTTCTTCTTCAACCACGGCACGACGAGAGACAACGATGTTGTTGCGTTTGATGTCCATCTTGATGACTTTGAATTCGAGTTCTTTGCCTTCAAGGTATGACGGATCACGAACCGGTCTAACATCAACCAATGAACCCGGAAGAAACGCACGAATGGTGCCAATTTCAACGGTAAACCCGCCTTTGACTTTACCAGAAATTAAACCGGTAACGGTTTCATTGTTGTCATATGATTTAGACAGTTTACGCCAAGATTCTTGTCGTTTGGCTTTTTCTCTGGATAACAGTGTTTCACCATGGCCATCTTCAACTGAATCCAAGGCTACTTCAACGGTGTCGCCAACACTGATTTCCAGTTCGCCATTTTTATCATGAAATTCCTCAATAGGAACAACGCCTTCGGATTTTAGTCCAGCGTTTAAGGTCACGTAGTCATCGTCAATACCGATAACCAAGGCAGGAATAATTGCACCAGGATAAAATTGTGCCCCGATGATGCTTTGCTCAAATAGCGTTTTGAAACTTTCAGACATGTTAGTCAACTCTTTAGTGAAAAAAATAGAAGCACAGACTCCGCGCCTGACTTCCCCCTTAATGATCAACCCATTGCAATACACGATCAAATACCTGTACTACGGTTAATCCAGTTGTATCAATCCGCTTTGCATCTTCTGCAGGCTTGAGTGGAGAATGTGTGCGTGCTGTATCGCGCGCGTCACGCTCTTTCAATTCATCAACAACCTTCGCGAGACTAACATCATTTCCTTTTCCTTTCAACTGTAAATAACGCCGCATCGCTCGCTCTTCAGCCGAGGCATATAAATAAATTTTTAAAATGGCATCAGGAAACACCACCGTTCCCATATCACGGCCATCGGTTACAAGGCCCGGGGGCACCGCAAATGCGCGTTGTCTTTCCAACAGCGCTTCTCGCACCGCTGGCAATGCCGCAATTTTAGATGCGTCTTGTCCACAGGATTCGGCGCGAATGGCATCACTGATGTCTTCATCATCCAATAAAACCACGCCTCCTACGACGAATCGCAAATGCAGCGCACGAGCTAAAATGGCCAATGACGCGACATCCGTCAATGGGATGGCACGCTTTCGTGCCGCATAAGCCAACACGCGGTACAGCGCCCCGCTGTCTAAAAAATGCCAGCCTAAGTGCTCGGCTAACATATGGCAAATGGTCCCTTTGCCGGTGCCGCTGGGGCCATCTAACGTAATCACAGGGGCTATTGTTTCTTTATTCATCATCCATTACCTTGATTGATAAGTTCATTTGATTGGCAAGGGCTACAAACGTTGGGAACGATGTAGCGACCTGACTGGCATTCAATATTTGAATGGGTGCTGTTGCCACCGCACCGGCGATTGCAAACGCCATGGCGACTCGATGATCGTGTTGGCTATCCACGATACCCCCGCCGATAGTGCCTCCCCGAATAAACAAGCCATCGCGCATCGGTTTGGCCTCAATGCCCAACTGATTCAATCCCTCGGCCATCACACTGATTCGATCGCTTTCTTTGTAACGCAACTCTTGAGCACCATGCAGTATGGTCTGGCCTGTCGCACACGCCGCTGCAATAAATAAGATGGGGAACTCATCAATGGCCGCAGGGACAATCGATAGAGGAATCTCAAGACCATGCAATGGCGCATGCCGAATCAATAAATCAGCCACCGGCTCTTCACCATAAAAACGTCGATTGCTGATCGTAATGTTGGCACCCATTCGTTTTAAAATGTGAAGAAGGCCTGTACGCGTTGAATTCACACCGACGTTTCGAATGGATACAACGGAACCTGGGATCAAGGTGGCGGCCACAATAAAAAAGGCCGCTGAAGAGAGGTCACCTGGCACAGAAATGTGGGTTCCAATGCATTCACGGGCCGCATTGATCACCAAGGTGCCGTTGATTTGCTGAATGGGGTATGAAAAGAGAGGAAGCATCCTTTCTGTATGATCGCGCGTGGGGCTCGACTCGGTTATGCGCGTCTCCCCTTCTGCATAAAGACCGGCCAACAGCAAACACGATTTAACCTGCGCGCTGGCTTGTGGAATGGTGTACGTCACGCCCTGTAGTTTTTTTCCACCTCGAATGCATATTGGAGGGAGGCCATCGTGCGTGATGACCTCGGCTCCCATGTCTGTCAAAGGCAGACTGATGCGTGCCATGGGCCGTTTCAGCAAGCTGTTATCACCCGTCAATTCTGTATCAAACGGCTGTGCCGCGAGAACGCCGGCCAACAAGCGCATCGTGGTTCCTGAGTTCCCACAGTTCAACACGGCGTCGGGTTTTTTGAGGCCGTACTTGCCCACGCCATGAATGATCAATGATTGCGCGCCGGGTCTTTCGATACGAACACCCATCGACTCGAACGCATGCAAGGTCATCAAGCAATCCTCTCCATCCAAAAAACCATCCATCGTGGTCATACCACGTGCAATGGCTCCCAACATAATGGCTCGATGCGAAATGGATTTGTCACCCGGAACCGTGATATCACCCTGCATCGATTGAACTGGACTGCTGATAAAAGAAGGTTGAGTCATTTGGCGAAGTCCTGCATAAACGCAATCAACGCATCCACGCCTGACATCGGCATCGCGTTGTACAAACTCGCGCGCAAGCCACCCACCAATCGATGCCCTTTTAAAGCATACAAGCCGGCTTGAGTGGCTTTCATTAAAAATTCATCTTCGCGTTCAGGCCGACTCAAAGAGAAACAAACGTTCATCCACGACCGAGACGCTTGTTCAACCAAGCACTGATAGTCAATCGACGAATCAATGTAATCGTATAATTTTTCGGCTTTCTGACGATTGATTTGATGCAGTGATGCCACACCACCTTGCGCTTTGACCCACTTGAACATCTTAGCGGCCATGTAACAATTAAACATAGGCGGTGTTGCATACAGCGAATGTTGTTGACTATGGGTTCTGTAATCCAGCATCGTTGGAATAGCAGACTCGGTCATAGCGGCTAAGAGACTGGAACGAACAATCACAACGGTTAATCCGGCTGGCGCGATATTTTTCTGGGCACCTGCAAAAATCAAGCCATAATCAGACACGTTAATCGGCTCACTCAGCAAACAGGAGGTCATGTCCGCAATCAGTGGAATGGAGCCGGTTTGGGGAATGTTGGCATAACGTACACCGTTAATGGTCTCATTGGGCGTGTAATAAACATACGCTGTGTGGTCACGAATGGGTAAATCGGTGATATCAGGCGCTTGTTTGTATGCGTTGGTTTCTGAATGCCCTAGGCAATAAGCCGATTTTAATTTACACGCTTCATCATACGCCAATGCCGACCAAATGCCGGAGACCAAGTAACCGGCGGTCTGCCCAGGAGCCATTAGATTCATGGGCACCATTGCAAATTGCGTACGTGCGGCGCCGCCCAGAAACAAGACTTCATATGAATCAGGAATCGCAAGCAAATCTCGCAAATCGGTTTCTGCATCCTGCATCAAGGTTTGAAACGCGGGCGTTCGATGGCCTATTTCTAAAATAGACATCCCCTGCCCTTCCCAATTCAATAGTTCGGCTTGCGCCTCTATCAGAAGGGACTCGGGCAGGGTGGCGGGGCCTGCGCCAAAATTATACGGCCTCGAGGTCATCGCGTTCAGACTCATCATCTTGAATGTCTTCAATGCGTTGCATCCCGACCACATGTTCGCCTGCACTGACGTTGATGAGGCGCACACCTTGCGTATTTCGACCAATGATGGAGAGTTCCGAGACCTTGAAGCGCACCAACGTGCCTTGATCAGTAATCAGCATCGCCTGATCCGCATCTGTCACTTGTATTGCACGAATCACGCGTCCGTTGCGTTCATTGACGATAATCGAGATAACCCCTTGGCCTCCGCGTCCTGTGACTCGGTATTCTTCAATTTCAGTTCGTTTGCCATAGCCTAATTCAGTGGCTGTCAAAATGGTTCCATCCGGATGTGCCACCACCAGCGAAATCACCAACTGCCCTTCTCCTAAGCGTATTCCACGCACACCACGGGCCGTTCGTCCGGTCGGCCGAACCAATGTTTCATCAAATCGAATCACTTTGCCTGCATCCGAGAACAACATGATGTCTTTCGTGCCATCGGTGATATCCACGCCAACCAATCGATCATCTTCATCCAAATCAACGGCGATAATGCCATTGCTACGCGGGCGACTGAATGCGGTGAGAGGGACTTTCTTGACCGTTCCGAATTTGGTCGCCATGAAGACGAAATAACCATCCAGGTATTCGCGCACCGGCAACATGGCATTGATCGATTCATTTTCAGCCAGTGGTAAAATATTAATGATGGGTTTGCCACGTGAAATACGGCTAGCCAATGGCAATTGATACGCCTTCAACCAATACAATTTGCCGTGGTTTGAAAAGCACAACAACGTATCATGTGTGCTCGCGATAATTAAACGGTCGACGAAATCTTCTTCTTTCACGTGTGTAGCAGACTTGCCCTTCCCACCCCGACGTTGTGCTTGATAGGCTGAAATGGGCTGGTATTTAACGTAGCCTTGATGAGACAAGGTCACCACAACGTCCTCTTCCGTAATCAAATCTTCAATGGTTAAATCTTCTTGTGATGCCATGATCTCGGTACGGCGCACATCACCGAATTGCGTTTTCATTTCCACCAGCTCACCGCGAATGACTTCCATCAAACGCTCAGGCGATGCCAGAATATCCAGTAAATCTTTAATCACCGCTAATAACTGTTCAAACTCGCTTAAGATTTTATCTTGCTCTAAAGCGGTTAGGCGGTGCAGACGCAACTCCAGGATGGCTTGCGCTTGAAGCGGTGAAAGACGGTAGCCTTCATCAGACAAACCATACGTCGCTGGCAAATCATCCGGCCGACACGCATCACTGCCCGTGCTTTGCAACATGGCCTTCACCAAGCCGGCTTCCCATACGCGCGCCAACAACCCCTCTTTGGCTTCTAGCGGTGTACTGGAATGCTTGATCAGCGCAATCATCTCATCGATATTGGCCAGTGCTATGCCCAGCCCTTCCAATAAATGCGCGCGATTGCGTGCTTTTTTCAACTCAAAAATACAACGGCGCGTCACGACTTCACGGCGATGTTTAATAAAGTAATCCAGAATTTGTTTTAAGTTCAATGTTTTGGGCTGGCCATCCACCAAAGCCACCATATTGATCCCAAAAACATTTTGCATTTGCGTGTGTGCGTATAAATTATTGAGCATCACTTCGGCCATTTCGCCGCGTTTCAACTCAATCACAACGCGCATGCCTTCGCGATCGGACTCATCTCGCAAGCCAGAAATCCCTTCCAGTCTTTTTTCACGAACCAACTCAGCAATTTTCTCCACCAAACGGGCTTTGTTCACTTGGTAAGGCAGTTCATGAATGATAATGGCTTGGCGACCGGTGTTTTCATCGGTTTCAACGTCCGTGCGTGCACGGATAGAGATACGCCCACGACCAGTACGATACGCTTGAATAATGCCGGCTCGACCGTTGATGATAGCCGCTGTTGGAAAATCAGGACCCGGAACAATGGCCATTAAATCATCAATGGTCAATTCAGGGTCATCCACCAACGCCAAACAAGCATCCACGATCTCAGTTAAGTTATGCGGGGGGATATTGGTCGCCATGCCAACGGCAATACCAGAGGAGCCATTCACCAATAAATTAGGGATTCTGGCCGGCAACACCATGGGAGCAAATTCAGTGCCATCATAGTTTGGTGCAAAATCAACGGTTTCTTTCTCTAAATCTGCCAACAACGCGTGCGCTACTTTGGACATTCTGATTTCGGTATAACGCATGGCCGCCGGTGAATCACCATCCACCGAACCAAAGTTACCTTGCCCATCCACCAGCATGTAACGCATGGAGAAATCCTGCGCCATGCGAACAATTGTGTCATAAACAGCCGTATCCCCATGGGGATGGTATTTACCGATGACATCACCCACCACACGAGCCGATTTTTTATAAGGCTTGTTCCAATCATTGCCCAATTCACTCATGGCAAACAATACACGACGATGCACCGGTTTCAACCCATCACGCACGTCCGGCAATGCACGGCCAACGATTACGCTCATCGCATAATCCAAGTAAGATTGCTTTAACTCGTCTTCAATATTAACGGGGAGTACTTCTTTCGCTAAATAAACCATGGTGACGACATGTCCTTATTTGGACCTTGGGCAAAAAACATGAAAAAACCTCATGTTTTTGCCCAAAGATAATTGGGCTATCAATGTTATATAGAAGTGAAAGAGCATACCACATTGAGAGGCTTTGAACAAAATCGATTAAATATATTGGTGCTTGATATTTTTGGACATTGGACAGAAGAACATGCAAAAAGACGCATGTCCTTCTGTCCATGATA
>JAOAUO010000045.1 GCA_030157565.1 Legionellaceae bacterium | reverse complement strand
TGGCTCAACGGAGGGCTGCATGATGTAGCGGTGGTCGGAACGGCGGTCAAGGCCAGCGTAGGCATAGAAAACTGCAAGCCATAAACCGCAAGGTTGAACGCGATTGAGCTCCGTTAATTGAACATGAGGGGTAGCCCAGGTCTCAAGTCACCTGTAAAGAAACCATGGGGCCAGATTAAATTGATTTCAAGATATATTCGCCTTGAACATCTGCTTGATCCATTTGAAGCATTGATCAATTTAATCTGACCCCATGATTTACTTATACTCTATAGTCTACTTGCATTGCCTCTATTGCACGATATATCCTTAAGAAAGCGAGATGCATCACGCTTGTCGCTCAGATAGAAGGAGACCTTATGGCTGAAGGATTTTCGCCCACCGCGCATTGGCGTGACTCAGCGCGGAGTGCTCGATTTTTCATGGTGGATGCGCGGGCTGCATTCCCTATTTTTCTTTTTTTGATGCATATTCGTGTGTGGACTGGCGTTTTGGTTATAGTCTCCGCTGTTTTTTTTGGCGCGATTGAGCATTATGGTTTTACGGTGCCTGTTTTTCTACGCTGGTTACGCACGTTTTTTGCGGGACCTATTAAATCTTCACAACCTTGGTGGCGATAAATGGATACAGATATACGCAAAAACATGGCCAAAATTTCTGCAAACATGCATGCGAAATTTTATTTAAATGATCGGTTTATTGGTTTTGATGAGGTTTTTTCATACACAGGATTGTTGCCCGCAATTGCACGCCGTGCTGATCAACTGTGCTCATTGTGCTTAGGGTATGGATTGGGATTATCGTTTAATGATGCAGAAAACGCGTTGTTGGGTACGGAGGTGGTGTTTGACGAAGTCACGCCGAATGTGTTGCGATTATTGTGTATGATGGATGTGGTGAATGAGTTAATTCAAGGCGGGCCCAGTCGAGATTACACGCCGTTAGATGAACTGCTGTATGATTGAAACTTGGATTGAGTCGGGTAAACGCCAATAAAATGTAAAGAAGCTGAAAATTTGGGCGTATTTATGAATGGACTAAGTCTAACCCTGCTATCATTACCGTAAGTTGTAATGGTTTTAAGGGGTGATATATGTTTAGCCAAGCATGGGCTGGTCGTAAAGGCGTTCATAAGGCTCAACAAGCGGGCGATAAGCGATCGGAAGAGGGCCGTCTAAATCTTAATGGGGTAAACGCCACTTGGGTGGAGACAGGGGTATTGCGTAATTTGGATGCCTTGCTTGTGTTGGTGGCTCGATTGAATAAATCAAATGCCATTGATGTTCTTTCCACATGCAAAGACAAAATCAATACGGCGTTGTTTTCCTCTTCATTGCAGAACGATGAGAAAACGGTAGTGCGCTCTTCTTTATAACAGTGAGCAGCACGTGATGCCAATCACTGTTATACTCGATATAATCGGTTAAATGATTCAATCACGAAGCGTCTATGACAAATGATCCGTTAACAAAAGAGCAAGTAGATGCTGTTTTACAAGCATTAAACGAGGCCATTGAGCAAGGCCCTTGGGATGAGTCTAATTTCCTAAGGGTCATTGGCCGCAATTTGCAGGATATTCGTGACGGATTTATCAATAAAATTGAGTTGGCAGAGAAGCCCCATCAACACGTGCCTTCTTATTTAACCCAGAAAAAGGCTTTGCGGGGCGGTCTGCAGAAAATATATGTCGCTTTGTATTCGTCAGATGGCAGCAATTTCAGCACCTGGGAGCGAATCATTGCGAATTTACCTCGTCAAATGATTTCGCGTCCTATTTATGCGAATGAAGATGACGTCAAAGCCATGATTAAATCAAAAGAGCATCAAATCAATGAAGCCTATGCCGCGATTTATATTGCGCCACAAGACACGCTCACTTTAAGTGCTGATAAAATACCCATTGATAAACTGGGAAAAAAAATGCTCACGTTAAAAGATAAAACACTCCATTTAGATAACCTGGATTATTTCGTTCATCAATCGAGCGTTTATCACTATGTGCAAGGGCGTTTAGTGAAAGACTGAAAATCGGTATCGGATGCAATACGGGTATATGATTCAGTTCCACATCTCTATATACTTTAATCATTCATGTTCATTGAAGCGATTTCATGGCTCAACAATCACAGGGACAGTCTGGCGATAACTCAATGGGAACCATTTGGTTAATCGTGTTGTTGTTTGCTGTAGGTTATCTGATTTGGATGACCTCGCACCAATACATCGTTGCATTCGTTTTTTTTCTCAACCTTCTGCAAGCCAAATTGGTGCATTTTTTCATCGGTGGATCGCAATTGGCGGATGATATTTATCTCATGCAAACGATCGATCCAGCATCTGTTCATTGGGATCAGTTTGTATACATGATGAGAGAGGTGGGTGATTATGTTCGATATCCCGTTATTTTAATATTGATTGTTTTAGCCGTTCGACTGTATCTATCCGATGTAACACTCAAATATCGTCGTGCTCACAGCATGAATTCATTGCGTGAGCAAGAGCAACAAAATTGGCCCGCTATTATGCCCGTAGTGGGACAAGACTTGGTCAGCACGGATATCAATACAGGCCCTTGGGCGATGGCATTGACGCCGATGGAGTTTGCTCGGAAACATAAATTACTGAAGAAAAATGACGTCTTAATGGACAACCCAACCCCCGGAGATGAAATGACGGCGTCCATTCGCCGTGGGGATGCGAAACGGGTCTTTACGTTGCAATTGGGCCCGGTATGGGATGGGTTTGATCGCAGTCCACCGCACGTTCGTGCGTTGGCCGCGGTATTCATGGCGCGAATGAATCGTGACAAAGAGTCGGCATTATCCTTGATGAAAGCCTTAGACAAAAGCACTTCCTCGGGCAAGCCCGATTACAGCGTGGCCATACCGGTTCTGAATAAACATCTTCAGGCTGAGAATGTTCAGGAAGTGGTTGGGCGGCATGCTTATCTTTTAACGGTTATGGCCTCTCTACTGTTCACGTCGCGAGAAGATGGGGTGATGCCGAGCGCTGATTTTCTATGGTTAAAAGTGGTCGATCGCCGTCTCTGGTATATGCTGAACTGCGTTGGGAGACAAACACCCTTTGCCGAAGTAGGCGGCCCCTTTGCGCATTGGGTTGCTGAAAAGAAAACGGGCCGTCGCTCCCTTGCGCCGATGATTGATGAAGCGATTCGAGCGCTGGAGGTGGCCGTGAAGGAAATTAAACTGTCGCAGAAAGAATTGCAGGGGTTACAGCCATGATGCGAGGCATTGATTCTCGCAATGAGATAGATCCAACCAAGCTATTGCGCGATACGCGATCGATTGGAAAACGACTGGCCGATTTCTGTGGCAAGCCGACGAACGTAGCGGTATTCTTGGTGATGTTAGCGGGTGGATCTTATTATGTTTCTGAGGCGGCCACTTTGATTTTATTGGTGGGGGTGAGTCTGTTTGCCTATGGGTATACTCGCAAGCACAAGCTTCCTTTCCGTTTACCACAAATTACGCATGTTCGAGATTATAATGATTTAAAACCGGGGATTAAAACGCCCAATATGGCTCGCGGAATAGCCTATTTTGGCAATGATATTAAAACCAATGAAGAGTTATGGTTTGCCAACGAGGACATGCGAACCCATGCCCTTATTTTTGGTTCAACCGGGAGTGGTAAAACAGAAGCCTTGGTATCGATCGCATTTAATGCATTGACACAAGGCAGTGGGTTTATTTATGTCGATGGCAAAGGGGATAACTCGCTGTATGCCAAGGTGTTTTCCATGGTTCGCAGCATGGGTCGAGAAGATGATTTGTTGTTGATCAATTTTATGACGGGTGCGCGTGACATTGTGGGGCCTCAGGAAAAACGTTTATCCAATACCATGAACCCTTTTTGCCAGGGCTCATCCAGTATGTTGACCAATTTGGTTGTGAGTTTGATGGGGGGAGCGAGTCAATCATCCGATGGCGACATGTGGAAAGGGCGAGCCATTGCGTTTGTGGAAGCATTGATGCGGGTATTGGTGTATATGCGTGATGAGGGCGCTATTCTGTTGGATGCTAACTCGATTCGTAATTACTTTGATTTGACGTGCCTTGAGTCCATTGTGATTGACAAAATCTTTCCGCGCGAAGATCAAGAAGGGATTAATATCGAATCAGTCCCTAAAGTGGTGACCGATCCGCTTCGAAATTACTTGGGCACCTTGCCTGGATACAACAAGGAAAAAAAAGGCAAGCAGGTCTCGCAAGTGTTGGAACAGCACGGGTTTATCACCATGCAATTGGTGCGAAGTTTTTCATCTCTTGCGGATACGTATGGCCATATTTTACGCACAAATTTGGCTGAAGTGGATTTCAAAGACGTGGTGTTGAACCGACGAATATTGGTCGTGTTACTGCCTGCCTTGGAAAAATCGCCTGATGAGCTCTCAAACTTAGGTAAAATCATCGTTTCCTCGCTGAAAGCCATGATGGCGGCGGGGTTGGGAGAGGAGGTCGAGGGTGATTATCGAGACGTGATTGAGCGAAAGCCTACGAATGCATTAACGCCCTATCTTTGTATTCTAGATGAATATGGATATTATGCCGTTCAAGGCTTTGCCGTGGTTCCGGCTCAAGCACGTTCTCTTGGTTTTTCGGTTATCTTTGCCGGGCAAGATTTGCCTGCATTTCAAAAGGCCTCCAAAGAAGAAGCTGCCTCGATTGGTGCGAATACCAACATTAAAATTTGCATGAAACTAGAAGATCCAGGCGAGACTTGGGATTTCTTTACCAAAACTGCGGGCGAGGCTTATGTTACGAAAGTGGATTCCTTCCAAACCAAAGAGGGAGGCATTTCAAATAGTTACTTAGACACTAAGAGCTCATCCTTTGAACGGCGTGCTCGGATTGATTTGCTGGACTTAAAAGAGCAAACGGAAGGCGAAGCGCATATCTTTTTTAAATCGCAAATTGTGCGATCTAAAATGTTTTACGCCAGTCCAAAGCCGGTGAAGCAATTGAAGTTAAATCAATTTTTAAAAGTCGAGCCCCCTCCGGACGAATATTTAATCAAACTGCAAAAACAAATGTCTGGATTTCAGCGTGTTCTGGATAGTCAAGATTTCAGCTTAACGTCACCGATGGCATCTGAAGAATTGGCTTTGATTTGCAAAACGTTGCACGCGTCCACTATTGATGCACCCATCGAGCGTGGCGTTGCTGCACTGCTCGCGTTTCATGGACACAATGAACCGGAGGATGTTGAAGATATCATTGAACCAACTATCTTTGGCACGATGACTATTTTTACGCCATTACAAATCCCACTCGGCGCGCCTGCCCTGCACGTGACCGATATCGCTCGTTTTTCTGAATCATTACTGCCCATCAATGAGACACGAAACCATATGATGAACATTGAGCGTTTGAGTGGTGAAAAGGACAGTTTGTCTGGGAATATTGCCAATGAACTCATCAAAGACTTTCAAATGGCCACGCGCTATCCGCCAAACGAGCGAGGTAGTGTGAGCGCGGAAGATCTCACAGGACAGGTTTTGGTGTTGTCTGAAAAGATTAGGCGCGAACGCGAGGCGGTGAAAAGAAATAAAGCGTCGGAAGAGGCGAGTTAACGTTGCACTGGTGTCGAACGGCATGGTATGGTTTTATCAATTATTATCATTGACGGTGGCTTTGTCCCAACTTCAATAAGGTAGGGTTTCATTTGAAACAATCAACGAATCAAGTCGTGGGATTTGCAATCGCGTGTGTGATAATATTTCTTTCGGGCTGCCAGCCTACAGCCGTTCGTCCAGTCGATGATGCCATTCCCTTGCCAACGCAGGTCGCCGGCGCATCCGACGCCCATATCGTGGCGCTCGAAAAACAGCTGAGTCAGTCTGGTGTGCGAGTCATTAGTCTTGGACAAAACCATTTGATTAGCATTCCATCCCGCTTATTGTTTGAATCACAATCGCCTCAACTGACATGGGCTTCCTATCAATTATTGAATACTCTAGTGTGTTATTTGCAGCAATTTAGGAAAGTCAGCCTGACCATCAACGCGTTTAGCAACCCATATGTCTCTCGTGAACGAGAACACGCGCTGACGTTAGCCCGAGCCCGAGCGATCTCCAAATATTTATGGTCACAGAGCATAGATAGTCGTTTTATCTTTACACAAGGCTTAGGGAGTGATAAACCTATAGGTGTATTTAAGCGAGGTGGAGAGGGCTCGCTGAACGCTAGAATTGAAATAACATTTAGACGCACTGTTGCATAATTGAGGAGGCAAGATTGAGCCAAGGCACGTGGAATAACATCCGCCGCTCAAAGCGATTTTATGTGGGTACGTTTCGTTGGGCGGGGCGCGCGTTGCTTATTTCTGTGAGCCTCAGTATTGTGTTAAGCATGGCTGTTTACCATGTTTATTTTAGTCGGCCTGGACATGATTTTTATTCAACGAATGGTGAGACGCCGCCGGTGCCACTCACACCAATGGATGAGCCCAATGATTCAGCATACCCATTGTTGGCAAATGACCAGGATGTTGACAATGAAACGAAAGCAATACCGAGATGAGGGGACATGATGCCTGAAGATGCTTTGATAGCAGTGACAATGCGAAATAATTTTTACCGAGATGGCCAACGGAAAATGATGGTTATTTTATTGCTATCCATTCTTGGAAATTTTGTATTGGCATCGATGTTGGCCTACCTCATTACACATCCTCCTGCGCCAAAATATTTTGCAACCAGCATCAATGGTCGAATCACGCCTTTATTTGCATTAAATGAACCGAATCAATCGGATTCAGCTGTATTACAGTGGGCCAATCAGGCCGCCATCGCAGCGTTCACCTATAACTTTGTAAATTATCGCTCTGAATTGCAAGCCTCGTCAGGCTTTTTTACGGCAGATGGTTGGGATCAATTTTTGAATGCCTTGCAGCAATCGAATAATCTAGATGCAGTCAAAGCTAAAAAACTCATTGTCTCGGCGGTTGCAACGCGGGCACCCGTCATTTTACAGAAAGGCGTGTTGAACGGGCGATTTGCATGGCGAGTCCAAATGCCACTGTTGATTACCTATCAAAGTGCCAGTGAATTTTCGCAACAAAGCAATGTGGTGACCATGCTCATTTCTCGTGTATCCACGCTGAATTCACCGCGTGGGATAGGCATCGCCCAATTTGTGGTCGGTCCTGCTGCCGCGGGGATCAGTTAATGTGCGCCGCTTCAATAACAAATAGGTACCCATTCAGGGTTTTCATGATCGCACTGAGTGCCCTGTGTGCGTCGGGTCTTCTTGATGCTGCTGATGCAAAATCCACACAAGCATTGCAGCAGCTGCGCCTTTTACAACAACGCATGTCCGGAACCGACGATCCCACCAGTAATACGAAAGTCGCGTCTGCTACAGGGCCCTTGCCTGCGCCCTCTTTAGACGTAAAACGCGCAGAATTAAATGCCATGGGAAGTGGTGGCAACAACAAGCTACCGACCTCCGCGGACAAAGATACAATTGATGAGCTGGCTTTTGACGGAGTGGCGGAACAAATGTTTCCTCTCACTCCCGAGCAAATCATCCGGATAAAGCAAATGTATCAAACCGCTGAATATGCCAAGTCATCTTCTCCCGGGACGCCTCCCAAACCGACCGCTACATCGCAGTTTGTCAATTTATCGCCCGGTTCAACGCCGCCTGTCATCCGGTTGTCTCAAGGGTTTGTGTCTTCGCTGGTCTTTCTTGATTCAACCGGTGCGCCATGGCCTATTAATGCGTATGATTTAGGTGATCCTACGGCGTTCAATATTCAATGGGATAAAACTAGCAACACCCTGATGATTCAAGCGAGCAAATTATATACGTATGGCAACCTGGCCGTTAGGCTAAGGGGGTTGAATACGCCCGTCATGTTGACCTTGATTCCCGGCCAGAAAGCGGTTGATTATCGCGTCGATTTGCGGGTTGAAGGATATGGGCCTAATGCGAAAACCATGGTGATGGACAATGGGCTTCCTCCTTCCGCCAGTGATGTTTTGTTGCATGTGCTGGATGGTGTGCCTCCTGCTGGCAGTGCACGTTTAACGATTTCTGGGGGTGATGCACGGGCTTGGTTACTGAATGGAAAAATGTTTGTGCGAACAAATCTGACCATATTGTCGCCTGGTTGGCTTGGGAGCATGACAAGCGCTGACGGCATGCATGCGTACGAAATGCAAAAATCGCCGGTTTTGTTGGTTTCTTGGCATGGCAAGGTCATGCAACTCAAGGTGGAAGGGTTATAATCAGATGGCAGATAAAAAAGAGAATATTAAAGCGCTGTTTTCAAATTCCCGTTCCAGGGTCATTATTATTTTTACAGCCATTTTGTTGTTGTGTATGGTTGTGATTGGATATATTACATTCAGCTCCACCGCGTCAGGGCCTGATACCGGCGCCAGTTTAAGGCGTGGTCCCGGGGGGATTGCATCCATTCCTGGCGCTCAGAATCAGACGGCACAATATGCGGCTTTGCAAGAATCTCAAAATCTTGAACAAGCCGAGGAAGCCGGAAAAAAAGGCGGTAGCGCCATTCCAACCATTATCCGATCACAAGCGTTTGGTGAAGGCGTCGAGATTGTGGGTATGAAGAAGGGTGAAAACGGAGTCGGTTTCACGACATTAGCGCGTGAAGACATGGGTGGCGCGCAAAAAAGCTTATGGATGCAAACACTGAAAGATGGCAATTGCAATAAAAAAAGCCTACAACGGGCAGTCGAACAAGGCGCTGCGTTAAGTGATTTGCGAGAGGCTTGTAGTTGTACGCAGTTAAAGGTAAACGGCTACTCATTGGCAGATTTGGAGCCCGTCTGTACTTGCGGCGAGCTAAAATCGGCTGGGTTTGATATTGTACAGATGAAAGAAGCAGGATTTACGGCTGGCCGCTTGCGTTTATGTGGTTTTGTAGCGTGCGCTGAAAAAGGGGTCGGATTCACGGCTCAAGAAATGAAAGATGCAGGATTTTCAGATGGCGAATTAAAAGGCGCAGGGTTTTCCGAACGCGAAATTGCCCGGGCGGGGGGCTTGCCTGAAGGAATAACCATCGATGATGTGCGCGCGGCAGGCTGCCATGCGGACGCACTCGCACGTCTTCGTGCCTCGGGCGTGTCAGCAGCGGCTATTCGACGAATCAGTGGTTGCAGTGCGTCTCAATTAAAAGCGGCAGGATTTAGTGCCGAAGCATTAAAGAATGCAGGCTTTAGCGCGGCTGATTTAAAGCAAGCCGGCTTCAGTGCGGCAGAATTAAAAGCCGCAGGTTTTGGTGCGCGTGACTTGCTCAATGCCGGATTTACTGGTGATGATCTAGCCAATGCCGGATTCTCAACGTCACAAATTAAAGCCGCTCAAGCGATGTTGCCGTTTGGTTTGACGCCCGCGGATGTTAAAAAAGCAGGTTGCAGTGCGGAGGCCATTAAAAGAGAGCGTTTGGCAGGCGTGAGCGCCGAATTGATCAAAAAATACGCTGACTGTAGCGCAATCGCGCTAAAGCAGGGTGGTTTTTCAACCCATGATTTGCTCAATGCCGGGTTTGACGCGGCGGCAATCAATGCGCTCGCTCAGGTGGGACCGGAAGCAGTCGATGACGCCGCCGTGAGGGCTGCGGGATGCGATCCTGAAAAATTAAAGGTGCTCATGGCCAAAGGCGTGACCGCCAAGCGGATACATGATTTGAGTGGTTGTAGCTTGGAGGCGTTAAAAAAAGCAGGTTTTGACGCGCAGGCATTGGCTAACGCTGGATTTACGCCCGCTGAATTATTAGCGGCAGGTTTTACCGCTGAACAATTAATAAAAGCCGGTTTGAGTCCAACCGCAGTCATTGCTGCAGGACGAACGGCTGACTGCAGTGTCCGTTCCTTGACGGCCGCTCGTGCCATGGGTGTTTCCGCGGCCACCATCAAACAAACGTTGGGGTGTAGTGCCAAGGCCATGAAGGATGCAGGGTATTCGGCCGTTGATTTAAAAAATGCAGGGTTTACTGCCGCTGAATTAAAAAATGCGGGCTTCGGACTGGATGCGCTTAAAAACGCGGGCTTTGGTGCAAAGGAATTGCGTGCGGCCGGATTTTCAGCCAAACAACTGAAAGATGCAGGCTTTAGTGCAGAGCAATTGAAGGCGGCAGGCTTCGATGCGGCCGAGCTGAAAGAGGCAGGTTTTACTGCCGCGCAATTGAAAGCCGCTGGTTTCTCTGCCGCCGATTTAAAAAAAGCGGGGTTTAGTGCTGACGCGCTACGCAAAGCCGGATTCTCTGCAAAAGACCTGAAAGATGCAGGTTATAGCTCCGAACAAATGAAACAAGCAGGGTTTTCGAACCAGGATTTAAGAGATGCTGGGTTTTCGGCTTTGGTCGGGCTAGATGTGCCAGAAAACCCTGTTGTTGTGCCATCGACTATCACAACCATTCCACCCTTGTTTGGAGATAAATCAGAAAAATCCACGGCTGAAAAGCAAAATGCCCAGCGCCTAGATGAGATCAGGGCGCAGCAAGAAAAACAGGTTGCCGCGCAACGGTATCAACAAAAAATACAGCAGCGCACCAGTGGGATGATGGCCGCCGCGAATTTAGCCCTGCAAGGATGGAAAGTGGTTCCAGGTCAAGTCTATATGGGCGGCACTGAGCCTACTGAAGAAAAGGGTTCTGGCGTGCAGGCGGCAGGCAATTTAATCGAAGCGGGCGTTTTAAACAAGCAGGAAGCGGACGTGATGAATGCGTCGGCAGGTGCCTCTGTGATAAAAACCGGTGATATTCTTTTTGCAGTGATTGATACGTCCGTCAATTCAGATGAGCCGGGCCCCATTTTGGCCACCATTGTGTCGGGTCGACTCAAAGGGTCTAAATTAATTGGTAGTTTTAATCTACCGAGCAATGCCTCTCAAATGATTGTGAGCTTTAATACGCTGTCTATCCCGGGAGTGGATAAAACGGTATCGATTAGCGCTTACGCGATTGACCCCAATACGGCTAGAACGGCACTGTCTAGTCAAACAGATCACCATTATCTCTCTCGTTATGGCGCGTTGTTTGCCTCAACGTTCATGGAAGGATTTGGGAATTCGATTCAATCTTCAAATACAACCATTACCATCGGTGGAACAGGGGGAACAACGGATACGACCGTTCAGAATAACGTAAGTTCTTCATTACTCGAAAATGCAGTGATTGGATTGGCGACCGTAGGCAAAGCCTGGGGACAAATTGCCGCTCAAAACATGAGCCGACCGACAACGGTCGAGCTCTTTTCTGGCACGGGCGTGGGTGTTCTGTTCACTCAGACCGTAAAAATAACATCATAATCAGTAGGTAACACATGGCGAATAATGAGAAAGACAATGATGAATACCAGTTTCTCGATTTAGAATCGGCCGCGTCGGATTCTGTGGCCGACGTTACGCCGCCTGATGAAGGACGCATTGCATCAGGGTATGCTTTCGCGGGGAAAAAAAATGTAAAACGCAATGCCTTGATGGTTGTTTTGTTCGTGATCATTTTGATGATCATTTACAGTGTGATGAATGTATCGTCATCCAATAAAAAGAAAGCGACCACCATCTTGCCGGCCCCTGTGAGTGCCATGAAACAGGCCTCCGCTGTTCCGGTCGTTGAGCGACAGCCGGTCGTTCCATCTCAGCCGTTGCTCTCTGATACAGACCATGCGATGGCGAGGATGAATCAAAAATTATCTGAGCTAGAATTAAACCAGGAAGGCATGCGCGTTGAATTAACGTCCTCTAAAAATCAAATGGCAGCGATGAGTAACAGTCTGAATGAAATGATCATTAAAATATCCGAGTTAAATCAAACCATGGTTGGACTGGCGGCAAATATGGATGCGCAGTCTCGCGAAATGAAGCAATTATTCGTGCCAAAAATAGTCTCCATGAAGAAGCCCGGTCACCAGACTGCACCCCGCTCGTCAAATCAAGCGCCTGCGTTAAAATATTATATTCAAGCCGTTATTCCGGGTCGTGCATGGTTAATTGCGACCAATGGAACGACCCTGACGGTGCGAGAAGGCACCCAGATTGCGGGATATGGCTCGGTTAAATTAATTGACTCGGCACAGGGCCGTATTATTACGGGCTCCGGTCAAGTGATTCGATTTAGTCAAGAAGATAGTTAGGACCGGTATGGATATTACTCTTTCATCAAATCTTAATGCGTCGCTGCTATCGATTCAAAAATTAATAACCGGGTCGGCCTATTTGCTAGGCCTTTTATTTGTATTTAAAGCGTTGTATAGTCTTAAAACGCATGCGGAATCAAAATCTCAGTCGCAACAAGGCGGAATGAAAGAACCTGTGGTGTATCTATTTGTAGGGGCGATGCTTTTGTATTTTCCCACAGGGTTTGCTGTGATCATGAATACCTTGTTTGGGTATTCTGAAGTATTGGCTTATGCACCCATTGGGGGTAGTATGCCTATATTAAGCACTTTATTTGGTCCAAATAGTGTGATTGGATATACCCTTGCTCTATTTGTGCAAGTGATTGGTGGGATTGCATTTATTAGGGGTTGGGTATTAATATCGCGTTCGGCATCACACGGCCAACCCCCCGGCGCAATGGGCCAAGGGTTGATGCATGTTTTTGGAGGGGTGCTTGCAATGAATATTATTGGGACACTGCAAGTGCTTCAGAATACGTTACTAGGCGTATAAGTCTTTAATTGGGGAGAACGTTGTGAGTAAAATGCAAATGAAAAAAATCGAACGGAATGATATCTTAAAGCTCGTTAGTCTGGCTTTGATTTTTATCACAGGCAATGCAATTGCAGGAAACGCTTTGACGCTGGGTGGAATGGCCGATAACATCACGGATTCATTTACGTCGGTGACCAAGCTGATCACCGCCGGCTCGTATCTTGCTGGCTTGGGATTTTCGGTTGGCGCTATCATTCAATTTAAAGCGCACAAGGACAATCCCACACAGGTCCCTATCGGAAAACCGATTGCGTTGGTCTTTATTGGAGCCGCATTGTTGTTTTTCCCGACCATTCTGGATATTGCAGGTGCGACCATGTTTAGCGGCAGCGGTACTACAGCGGGCCCTACTGGTACGGTTTATACTACAGGTTAAGAGAATCTGTCGTCTCCGAGAGGGCGGGGATCCATGCCTGAGCTAGGCTAAATGCCACTGTAGGAATGGGTCCCCGCCTTCGCGGGGATGACATTGTTTTAGTGTGGATGACATTGTTTATGTTGGGATCCACTCATCTGGGTGCCCAACTGACCTCTTTTTCAATAGGACCGAGTTGAATGCATGGGTATCATTGATAAGCAGTTGACATTGACATTACGCGCGAGCCCTGGAGACTGGCGGCTTCAATCGGCCAGAAAGATGGATGATCGTTTCAAGGCGTTTGAGCTTCGTGTGTTTCAGCGCGATCAATACACGTGTCGATTTTGTGGGTTCCAAGCGCGACTATACACAGACGTAGTGAATCTAGATGGAAACTATGCAAACAATAAATTAGACAATTTAGTGACCGCCTGTTGTTTTTGCTCGCAATGCTATTTTATCGAGTCGGTCGGTGTGGGTGGTTATGGTGGAGGCTCCCTCATCTATTTGCCAGAAATTCCACAAGCAGAACTCAACAGCCTTTGTCATGTTTTATTTTGTGCCATCACAAACGACACGGGCTATAAAAATAGTGCTCAAACCATTTATCGCAGTTTAAAATTTCGTTCACAAGCCGTGGAAGACAAATTTGGTGAAGGAACCAGTGATCCGGCCATCTTTGGCCATCTCTTGATTGACGCCGGCCAATGTGCGGCGGAACATTCGGAAAAAATAATGCATGATATTCGTCTGTTGCCATCCAGAGCGAAATTTCGCCAGCAAATTGAAGGCTGGGCCGCAAATGCCTTAGAGGCCATAAAATAAGGACATCTACATGAGTAACTGGGCCGAATCTTTTTTCGAAACGATTGATGTTTTTTTTGCATGGCTCGGTATGTCGTTTAAGCAAACGACGGAATCCTATTGTGAGCTTGAAACAGCGGATAGCCCAACCGTATTGGTGAATCACGATGGTTCGCTGATTTCCATTTTGCAAATTGAAGGCATCTTGGCCATTGCGGGAGTCGAGGAGTTTACACGCTTGGTTGAAGGCTTAAGCAACGCGCTCCAGCCTGCCATGAGGCGACCCGGCCACGCACTGCAAGTCTATTTTAGCCACGATAAAGAAAACATAAAAAAATCCATTCGAGATATTTTTGCCCCGGCCGAGGCCACTGAGCGACGACTTGAGCTTGATCTGGATGATTTGTTCAATGAACGCGTCGATTATTTGTCCCGTTATTGTGCTGAAGAAAAAGTCTATTTTGTTTTAATCACGAAACCGTTTAATTTGCCGCCTGAGCAGTTAAGTATGGCCAATAAGGCCAAGTTAAAAATGATCAGGGAGCAAAAATTACCCGGATTTAAAAATACGCAAGCCATCTATGCAGCCGTTCCTGAGCTGCGCGATACGCACAGCGCTTACGTGCGCTCCATTCTCAATGATTTAGAAATTTTGAACATCATGGCGAAAGAGTTAGAAGTACACGAAGCAATGCATGCCATTCGCATGACAGCAGATCCGGATTGCACCGCCGATGAATGGAGAGCCACGTTGCCGGGCGATCAGATCCCGGTGCGTGAGGTGAATCATTTTGAAGGCGATGTGTCTGATTTATTTTGGCCTTCTTTGGCAAAGCAAGCCATTCCATCCGATGCTGTATTGCTCGATCGGCGCACTGTTCTTGTGGGCAATCGAATGTATTCATCGGTTTACATTGATTTATTTCCGAAAGATGTTCGCCCCTTTGTGTCCTTGTTTGTTCGTGTTTTACCGACACACATTCCTTGGCGCATCTCATTCCTTATGGAGAGCGAGGGGTTGAACACCATTAAATTCAAGGGGTTGCTGGCTTCCATCTTGAGTTTTTCCTCTGTGAATAATCGGCTTATCAGTGATGCGGCTAATTTATTAAAATACATCAACGTCAATACCGATGAGGCCATTATTCGTTTGCGTGTGATAGCCACCACGTGGGCTCCTGAGGGTGACATGGCACTTTTGCGCCGTCGAAGCTCGGAATTGGTGAAAGCCATTCAAGGGTGGGGCTCTACGGATGTGTCTGAAATGTGTGGCGATCCATTCGCAGGTTTTGTCTCCACCATGTTGTCGGCCACTACAGACAGTCCCGCAGTGCCCTCAGTCGCCCCGCTGTCCGAAGTGATTTCGATGCTGCCCATTACGCGGCCGGCGTCTCCATGGACGCCGTCGTGAAGACCACCGTCTTCCTCATCGACCTCGCCGACTTCGCGGCGATGAACGAGGTCTCCGCGACCGCGTTCGAATCCCCCGCCCCCGCCCGG
>JAOAUO010000044.1 GCA_030157565.1 Legionellaceae bacterium | reverse complement strand
GTCTTTATCATCACCATGCGAACATACAGCCTCATCAGGCATCAGTCGAAATAGAATCTCTGACGCAAAGTAAAAAAGCATAAGTTAAGTGGTGGTCTTTCTACTCGCTGGGCAGGAGGTGACTCCCCTTCCTACTCAAGCGCGTTACAGTAAAAATTGCGCAAACAGCGTTTTTATGTACAATAAATCCATTTAACCACAGCGGAAAAACCGATGTGGTTTTTATCATTCGATAAACGTGATTTTTTGAGGCCTAAAAATCACTCGAAAACTTTACTAACGATGTGTATTCCATCATTAAAGAGAGGCTTTATTATGCCAGCCATGATTAAAATTCACGAGTCATCACCTACACGGCTCACCCTGTTTCTCTGGTATTCACAACCTAATTATTCAGAAAACCGCCATCAGATAAAACGTTATGATGAAGAACTTCGGGAACTAAAACAAAGGTTTGCAAACGCCGGTCTTATTGAAGGTGTGGACTATTTTACTGATGACAAGCAAGCATTTAAAGAGTCATATCAACCATTAGTCTTTTCCGGAGCATCCAATGTACTAAAAGCATTATTTTGTATTCCGGAAGACATGATACGGTTTGAATCAATGTATCAACACTATATGTTTACCGAACAACAACTATACAGAAATAAACGCTATCAATATGCCATTAAAATATCCGCTAATAACTGTTTCGTTAGTCACCAAAAATTTGTTAAGCAAGCAAATGAGGAATTATTTCTATATTTAAAAGATCTAATAAAGACCATGCATGACAAAGTTAAACCTTCAATCATTACTATTCAACTTGATGCAGATTTAGCTTATATTCAGAGCTTAAAAAATGAATCGGTTTTTGGAACCCAAAAATATTATTTAGCATTCAGCAGCCTTCATAATGCGTTCTGTCGCGAAAATATCGAGAAAATGACTACAAAACAGTATTTAATACGAAAAGGACCATCCATTTTATCACCAGAATATGAAAAGTCACTCAAGCTTTTTTGTACAGCCTTTACTTTAGATTATGATTATACGAAATCAAAAAGTGACCTGGTTGCTCTATATGATAAGTATGTAAGATCACGTACAGAAATCCCGGATTTTTTTCTCCCTGTTGTAACACAACCATCACTCGAACAGAAGACAGCAAACGTTTCTGTCGAATCCCTGAATAGCACTGTTAATTCAAATTTAGTGGTTCCCGTTTTGAATGAATCTATTGATGATGCCGTTCGTCATTTTTTATTACCTCTTAAGACAGTACTTGAAAATAGAAAAATCGAAATTGAAAAACGAGTCCTTCGTCACCAATGGTTTCAGAGTACTGTGAATAATAATGCAAAATTGGTTGCTATCAATAATGTTGTAGAAGCATTTGATGCACAACAAAGTTATCAAGAATTAATTGAAATTATAAATAAAAATAGAAATGCATTAACACAATCTACAAGTACATTGCCAATGTTTTTTAGAGCACAAGTAACTACTGCCGATCTTCTAAGGAGTTATGATGCAATGCTAATTCCCGCGCAGTAATTTTAGGCTGTAGCTGTGGGTGATATTGAGGTGTTCTAACAATTCCAGGCCTCAGTCATCGTTTCGCCAGTGTTTGAATTTCAAGCAGCCATTAAATTAACCCTCTGGCTCTTTGCTGGTCTAGCAGAAAATCGAATAAATTTCTTGGTTTTGATTCAAAAACAAAAAGACTTTACTATGAGTGAACTAAAAATTTTATTAAGCACGTGGGGTTACGATACCCTGATGACGATCGCTGAAAATCGTATGTGGTTTTGTCTAAACGTCAATGTTATCATAACCGCATGAAATTCAGAAAACTTGCACTCCTACCATGCCGCATTCATCCATGAACCTGACTGATATCAAATTGTCTGTTATCGCACCGATGTACAATGAAGAAGACATCATTGAAGGGTACCTTGAAAAAACCATGGCCGTATTAACGCGTCATTTTTTAGATTTCGAGTTGATTTTGATTGATGACGGGTCAACCGATCACACGGTTTCGCGTTGTTTATCTTATATTCGTGCCAACAAACACATTCGGCTCATTTCCTTTTCGCGCAATTATGGGCATGAGATTGCATCCACTGCGGGCTTGGATCATGCGGTGGGCGATTATGTGATTTTAATGGATTCGGATTTGCAACATCCGCCTGAATTAATCCCTGACATGGTAAAAAAGGCCGGCGAGGGGTTTGATGTGGTGTGTGCCTCACGCGTCAATCGTGAACAGGAATCTTGGTTTAAAAAAATAACAGCGCGTTTATTTTATCGCTTATCCAGAAAAATGACCGGATTCGATCTGCAGTCTGACACGGGTAATTTCCGTTTATTAAATCGAAACGTCGTTGATTCCTTAAAAAAAATGAAGGAAAGCAATCGTCATTTGATCATGATGTTTGCCTATGTGGGGTATAAAACCACGAGCATTGATTACCGTTGCGCGCCTAGGGCCGCTGGCATTAGCAAATATAATTTGCGAAAATTAATCAATTTGTCTTTGGATTCGATTATCGGTTTTTCGTCTCGACCGCTTCGGACCATGGCCTGTTTTTCAGTGTTCATTAGTATTGTCATGATGCTGTATGCCGGTTTTATTTTGATTCAAAAATTGTTTACACATCAACAACTGGCGGACGGGATTGCGTCGGTTATTTTTCTGATATCAGGCTTGTTCTCCATTTTATTTTTATTTTTAGCCATTTTATCCGAATACATCAGTCGGATTCTCATCGAAACAAAAAATCGTCCTTTGTATAATATTAAACAAGACATTACCCATGCCTCGATCACCGAACGTGGATAATGCGCCGATTAAATCCATCATCCTTTGTGCCGATGATTACGGGCAAAATGAAGCGATTTCTGCCGGCATTCTAGAGTTAGCGCGTGCTGGACGAATCAATGCCGTGAGTTGCATGGTTAATGCTCCTTTTTGGAGAGAGACACACCGCGCGCTAGATGAAATCAAATCGTCCACTTATATTGGCCTGCATCTTAATTTGACGGAAGGTGAGCCGTTCAGTGCGCTTTGGCGTACACACCATGGGACGTCATTTCTCACGTTGCCCGTACTGATTACAAAGGCTTACTTACGGCGCTTGAAGGTACAAACCGTTGCCGCTGAAATAGAAGCCCAAATCGATGCGTTTTTGAAATCAATGCATGCCTATCCCGACTTCATTGATGGACATCAACACGTGCATCAATTGCCGATTGTGCGTGATGCGTTACTGTTGGTTTATAGGCGGCTCGAACTACAGAGCTTTATTCGTAGTACCAGCAATGGCTGGCGGGATTTGTGGTCTGTGCACGGTTTTCCTAAGCGTTCATTGATCACGGTGTTGGGAGGAGTGGCCTTGCGCCGTGCGTTGGTTAAACAAGGCATCGCTCACAACACTAATTTTTCTGGGATTTACGCGTTTCGTCAATCGCCTCATTACCGGCGTTATTTCAATTGGTTTTTATCTCAAATACAGGATGGAGGGCTTATCATGTGTCATCCGGGAAAGGCGTCTAACGATCGATCTGATCCATTGTCATCCTCTCGCCATCACGAACTGAGTTACTGTCTCAGTGATGCGTTTTTAGGCGATTTAAATACACACTCCATCCAACTGCTTTGCAAGGGAACCGAATGAAATGGATTGCCCCCACGTCCTCTGTTACGACGTTTCAACAACGCACATTGGGCGTGTTGCTGTTCCTCCTGGCTTGTCGTTTATTAGCCATGTGGTTGATACCGCTGAATGATTCAACCGAGGCGCGGTATGGTGAAATCGCTCGCATCATGCTCGAGACAGGGGACTGGATTACGCCCATGCAGAGTGTGGGCGTGCCGTTTTGGGCGAAACCGCCGCTGTCTACGTGGGCTTCTGCATCGTTTATGTGGTTATTCGGAGTGAATGCATTTTCCGCGCGATTACCCAGCTTGCTCTTGTCCATGGGTATTTTGTGGTTGGTTTGGGATGTCACTAAAAAACGAAATGGCTTGCATGCAGCCCTGGTGTCTATCTTAGTCTTGGCAGGCAGTTTGTTTTTTTTCCTAGATGCCGGCACAGTGATGACTGATCCCTCGTTGTTGTTTTGTATCACGTTGAGTTTGATTGCGTTTTGGCATGCCCTTGTGAATCAACAGAAAGTATGGGGTTATCTGTTTTTTATAGGATTAGGTTTAGGACTCCTGGCCAAAGGACCCATCGCGCTGGTATTGACGGGCATGCCCATCTTTGTTTGGGTTTTGACGCATAACCGATGGCGTTTAATGTGGCAGTCGCTGCCTTGGATCACCGGTGGGTTGTTGATGTTATTGATTGCCTTGCCTTGGTATGCTTTGGCAGAAATGAAGACACCTGGTTTTATCCATTATTTTATCATCGGCGAGCATTTCCATCGATTTTTAGATCCTGGCTGGGGCGGTGATAAATATGGATTTGCTCACAAAGCCCATTACGGCATGATTTGGGTTTACGCGGTGCTGGGTTTTTTACCTTGGACGGTTTTAGGTGTGGTTGGATTGCTTCATCGCATGAGGCAATGGCCTTCGTTGTTTCAGGACAAAGACGGTTGGGTGGGTTATTTGTTGTCTTGCACCTTGATGCCGTTGCTGTTTTTTACGTTTTCAGGAAACATTATTTACCCTTATGTGTTCCCTATTTTACCGTTTCTAGCGTTATTGTTTTCAGAGATATTGACGCGAATCGATCGCCGCGAACTCATGCCTAAAACAGAAGCGCGCTTGCTGTTGCTTGCATCGATTACAGGCATTGTTTTCTTGATCGTAACGGCGTTATTTGTATTCAAGCCTGAGTGGGTGGCGAAGTCGCAATTTCGCGTCGTGGCGGCATATCAAAAAGCAGCCCTATCCAATCGCAGTCGATTGGTGTATTGGTCACAAAAAACAGATTTTTCCGCACAATTTTATTCCAAGGGACGCGCAATGGCGACCCTTGATGCAGATGAATTGCGCCATTTGTTGTCGAATGGAGAGGACCATTACGTGGTACTTCATTCCAATCACAGCACACCGATTCCGGATGATTTGAACGCGCATTTAACGCATCTGATGACCATTACTGTATTAAAAGATCAATTATCATTGTTTCGTTTGGGACGTTTGGACAAAAAAACATGAAAAGGGCTTCATGCTTTTCTCGAGCCTAACACCCTCACACTAGTGGCTCGTATTTACAGGACGACGCACCTCGCGATGGGCTATTGTTCGATTGGGTAACGAACCCAATCAAATTGTATAGGAACACAATAAATCACACAATTTTTGATAATTGACGACATTTGCTTCTGTCATTATCATGCCGCTTCATCGACGGAAAAGTGTGTCTTGTGAATATTAAGGAAAATCGCCCGGCTAAGAAACAGGGCTTGATTGTGTTGATCAGCAGGGTTTTTATCTTGTTTTTAATGACCGGTGCTGCAGCGGCGGTGGAACCCACTCCCTCTCTCTTAATGAGCGTTCGGCTCGCGGAAACGCCTCATGCATTGATGCCCCGCATTCTTCCTATCTTGAATCAGAACGCATTGGCTCATTCGATGTTTTATTTTAATTTAAAACCGTTTGTTACCATGCCTCAGACAGAAATCAGTTATTGGATCACGAATCTGTCGGCGAGCCTTGATCATAAAACAGAGGGCATTGTCGGGCACGTTGTGAGTGCAGAGGGCTTGCCGACTGGGGTCTCCCAAACCAGTCGCAATCTTGGAGACTGTTACTCTCTGTTGGATTTGCCGTCGCGGGGCCGTTGTCGTTTGCACTTCCATGTGGATCCCGCAGCATATACGCCCTCACTGGGAGGAGACGCGCCTTTGGTGATGCTTCAGGTCTTGTGGAAATGGGGGGCGCATTATAAACGCAATGGAGGCGCCAATATTAGCGCGAGACCCCTTACGGCGATTGAGCGCATTACTAACGTCCTGGCGCCCATCATGGTCGCCCCTCAAATCGTCGTTACACCCATTGAACAAGATGGCCTGCGTTATGATTCGACTCTCTCATCCATTGTGGGCGTGCCTACACACATCGGTGACTATCCGTTTATCATGACTGCAGTGAATGGTTTGTTAACGTCGGTGCCCGAGCGTTTCACTATCCATGTAAAGGCCAATCCGCAGGATACGCCTGTTTTTAAATCGCAATATCGCATGGCCAGTGCCATGCCGGAACGAGCGTTTCAGCTTGACTTAATGGCCTTGATTGAAACCCATCCTAGTTTTGGCGTGAGTAATCAAATTTATTTTCGCATCGATACGCGTCGAGAGCATCCATCCTGGCTCAGCGTGGACGATGACATGCCGACGATTTTACACGGCCATGTGCCCCCGAATGAAGGGGGACAGGTCAAACACGTGACACTCATTGCCACCTCCAGCACGGGGGGTGATTCTGAGCCTTGGACCATCGCCATTCCCGTGGCGTTTGATCTGGAAAAAAAACCGAGCATTCAAAAAGACGTGGTGTTGAATGGCCTCGCCGGGAAAGATATCCATTTCGAACTGAGACAGTATCTGACCGATCCTGCTTCTGACGGCAGTTTGCGCGTGATATTGGATGCAATCAAACCGGCCGCTCCGTGGCTATCTGTTTCCAATGCAATGGCGTTGGAAGGCAGGGTGCCCATCGGTTCGGCGGGACAGACCTATCGACTCACCTTATCGGCCAATACTGCAACAGGAGGCAGTTCAGATCCGGTGACGATCCCTTTATGCATTGCCATTGATACCAGTCAAACGCCGAGATTCATTACGAACAAGCCGATTCTGCCTTTACTGTATCCGGGGCAGTCATATCAATATGATTTCAATGGCAATCATGATATATCGCCTGATTATGCGAAAAGCCCGTATGAAGTCGAATTAGCGAGCGGCTATAACAACCCACTGTGGCTGCGCATTGATAACAATCAATTGCTGGTGGATGAGATTCCCAGTGATATTGAAGATCCACAACTCATATTTGTTACGATAAAAAATATCCCGGGCGGCACTTCTCCCGTCCAGTCCATTTCGTTAACCATGATGAAATAATGTTTATTACACCCCTTCAACAGGATGCAGCATGACACAGATTTTTACCGGCATGGGATTAGGACTACGTGGCTCCTCATTGAGCCAATTAGGCAATTATGGCCCGAAGGGCAGTCCAGGCTTAGGCCAAGGGGGCACCGCTTTATCAGTCAACGCAGCAAACGGCAACCTGGTGATGACACAATCCGATGGTTTCTTAGCTGACTTTGGTGCAGGCCTGAATCTATTTCAAAGTTACAATTCGCAAAATGGCGGAACCTGGCGATTTAATACCGACACACGCCTTGCCGTACAAGGCACCGCCAACACAGCAGGATCAGTGGTGAATCGCACGGATGAAGACGGACATGTGAGTCGGTTTGTATACGATGCGCGCATGCATGCCTATTTAGCGGAGGAGGGTGGGCTGTCACGGTTGACGTTTGATGGCTTGAGCTGGTGCTATCAAGAGGGTTCTGGACCACTGCGCTGTACTTATAATTTAGACGGTCTACTGACAAAACTGAGCGATCGCGATGGGCACGTGTTGCAATGTCATTATGAACAAGGCCGGCTCACGCGCATCAGCGATGTTGACCGCCAACAATCCATCACGTGGACGTTTCGTGATGGATTATTGGCGGATGTGGCGTTTGAAAGTGAAGGTCAACCCGTACACCACCTGCATTATGACTATGATGATAAACAACGATTAAACCGCGTGGGTCGAGACTTGGGCGATGGGCGCATTTACTGGATAGCGTACGATTACGATGGCGATTCGAGCCTGATTTCCGATATTCGTCAATCGGATGGCACGCATGTTCATTTGGAATACGATGCGAAAGGCCGCGTGATTCGCATGACCGATGGCGAACAGCACACCACTCGCATAGACTATTTGGCCGGTCAAACGCGCATGACCAATGGATTGAGTGAGACGTGGACGTATTATTATGATGAACAATCCCGCTTATCGGGCATTGATGGCCCAGAACATTACAGCCTTCGCTACCATTACGAGGGCCAGTATCTGGAGTCCATCACCCAAGGTAAACAACGCTGGGCGTTTTCATACAACGAGTGGGGCGACTGCGTGCGCTTGGAGTCGCCCACGGGCGAGGTGATTGAGCGCACGTATGATGGCGAGCATCGTCTGTTGCAAGAGACGCGTTATCAAGCATTTGATGAGCAGCACGCGGTGTGCAAGCCGCAAACGTCGCGTTTTGTCTATGATGAGCGAGGGCATTTGCGCTTTGAAATCACAGCCGATGGCGTCGTGACGGAGCATCGCTATGATGCAAATGGGTGTCGCGTCAGCAGTCGCCATTATTTGCAATCCAGATGGCAAGACCGTGAAGCATACGATTTAGCCGCCCTTATGGATTGGTCTGCGTTGCAAAATCAACAAACCATTAGCCTGACGGATTACCATTACGACACGCGAGGCTGTGTGTGTGAAGAAATCCATTATACGCAGGTCGATCAAGCGGGTGCCGGCATCATCACATCGGATGCACTGCACACATACAGCCGTTATGATGCCAGCCAACGCCTAGTGGAGCAATCGAGCCTCACGGCTTCAGGGCTCAGCACCACGCATTTCATTTACGATGATTTGGGGCGCTTGATTCAAACCATTGATAATCAACATCACACACAAACCATCGAATACGATGACGCCCATCAGCGCATACTGAAGACGGATGCCAATGGCTTGCAAACCGTGTCTATTTTTGACAAAAATGGTTTATTGCTGAGTACGCATCAACTCGATGCCACGCGCGATTATGGCACCACCACTTATCGTTACGATGACGCGGGCCGCTTGATTTCAGAAACCGATGCAGCCGGTCAAACGCGTTATCAATATTATGATGCACAAGGTCGTTTGCAGGCTAGCATTGCCGTGAATGGTCAAGTCACCGCCTATGAATACGATGACGAGGGGCATTGTATTTTAACGCGCCAATATCAACAACGGGTCAATCTCCGAGACGTGCAAGACAAACGAATTGCATTCGAATCCATTCAACCGCTCACCAGCCCTCAAGATCGTGTCACGCGAGTCTTGTATAACGATTACAATCAGTTGGCTTATCAAATCGATGCGACTGGCGCGGTCACCGCGTATGAATACGATGCAGAAGGCCACTTGCTGAGCAAAACAGCTTACGCCAATCGTTTGAAAAATGACACGGCCGGTTTGCGATTGAGTGCGCGTGATTTAGATCAATTGCCTCATGCAGATGACCGCACATTGACGTATTACTATGACAAAGCCGGTCGCTTGCAGGCCGAAATCAATGGCGAGGGGGCGGCCACTGCTTATTGTTATGACACACAAGGCAACTTGATTGAAAAAATCCAATATAAAAACAGAGTCACTGGCGCGCGCACGGGGAATTGGGGTGCGGATGCACCCAGTCTCGATCGCTATGGCGATATTCACGTGTATAGCTTGTATAATGCCGCGTGTTTCAAAGTTGCAGATATCGATGGCGCAGGTTATTTGACGGAGTATGTGTATGATGCGCGCGGCTTGTTGACCGATACGATTGCCTATTACAAACGAGTGCCTTCATCTGATCTATTAAATAAAGCGCATCTGCTGGATACTTTACGCCCGCTTGCTCAAAATAATGATCATCACACCACTTGCTACTACAACGATCTCAAGCAACTAATAGAAGAGCATACACACACAGGCCTGGTTATCGTTTACGCATATGACAACGCAGGGCTTCTGATTCGCACAACCCGCACAGACAGCCACTCGCATGAGGTGCGCGGCATGCAATATCGCTATGATGCCTTAGGCCGCGTGGTTCAGCGTCTCGATGCACTGGGAGCCGCTTTGTTGATGCAGTCCGATGCGCTCAACTCAGACGAGATAGAGGCCATTTGGCAGCAACACAGTGTGACTTATGCTTATGATTTAGCCGGACACCTGGTGAGCGAAACCAATGCGCTCCAAGAAACCAGCCGTTTTATTTACAATGAAGCCGGCTTGCTCACTTACAGCATGAGCCCAACCGGGGAAATCACCGAAACCCGTTACAATACCTTTCAACAAGTCGAGACGTCCATTCGTTATAGTGCGTATTGTGTAGATTGTCAGGATTACACGTATGAGGCCATCCAACAACAAATGGAACGCCTGCGAGATGATCGATTGGATGAAGTGACCCATTATGAATACAATGCGCTAGGCTTGCTAATGAGCCAGCGCAAGGGCACTGGGCTTACAGAAATCACAACGTATAACGCCTTTGGTGAACGGTTGCAGGTCACTGATCACAGTGCCGGCCTGAAGGATGTCGTGACCCGGTATCAATATGACCGCCGAGGGCTGTTGTCTCAGCGTATTCGGGACGTCGGCGGCATTCATCAGTCCGTTGGCATGCAATACGATGCGTTTGGTCGGATAGCACAAGAGTGGGATGGCCGTCAGGGCGTTACGCGTTATGAATGGAGCAAACGGGGTGAACGGGTTTTTACGGAAAATCGTACGGGCGGCCAAGAACGCCTTTTTTATGATGCATTTGGTCGAGCTTTGAATGTCTACGGGCCTGATTACTATACCTATACCTACGACGATAAAACCCAAACACTGGCGCTTCAACATGGCGCCGTCAGTACCGTGACCACTCAATTCAATGCATTCGGTGACACCGTGCGCATCACGGATGGCAAAGGACAAATCACTACCTATCAATATGACGCGCGTGGCTTGGTCGCGCACGTGGATGCGCCAGAACACAGCACGCTGGATGATGAGTATGATGCAGCGGGCCGCTTAACGTTTCAAGTGGATGCAGCGGGCCATGCGCGCCGATTCACCTATGACGCAGCAGGCCACATGCTGACGCGTGTGGTGGATCCTGACGGATTAAACATCACGACCACTTACACATACGATGCCATTGGCCGTCAAGTGCAGGTGGTGGATGCGGGCCGTTGCACGACCTTTTCTTACGATTTCCAAGGCCACTTACGGGAAACATGCCTTGATCCGGAGGGTTTAAATCTAGTCACCACGTTTACTTACAATGATTTCGGATACTTGGTTCGAGAGGTGCGCCATAATCCAGATGGCCTTGATCGCGTAACGGCCTACACGCAAGATGCTTTGGGACGGATTGAGACGAGCACACTCGATCCAGACGGCTTAAGTCTCACCACGTCTTATACCTATGATGCCAACGACAATCTCACGTCGCAAACCGATGCGAATCACCACACCACCCATTTTGTTTATGATGCCAGCAATCAGCTTCGGTTTCGCGTGGATGCGGGTGGCGTAGTCACGATGCATTGTTATAGTCAATGGGGGCTTGTTATGCAAACAACCGTTTATGCGCATCGTGTTCCGACACGGGCTTCATATGATGAAGCCCGTGTAGCGGAATCGATTCAACCGGATGTTCATCTTGATCACCATCAATTCTATCGCTTTGATCAGCAAGGTCAACTATTCCGATCGTATGATGCTTTGGGGCACTGTACAAAGTACCTTTATGATGCAAACGACCGGCTGGTCAGTAAAGAAGAATTCGATTTTGCTTGTGATTTAAATGAGATTCTCGCAGGAGATGACCCCGAACCCTATTCGGCCTATGCGCGCACCACACAGTTTACTTACGATGGATTAAATCGCGAGCGTTTTCGAGTGGATACAGGGGGGCGGGTTTTTGAGTCACGCTATGATGCCGCAGGGCAATTGATTCAAACCATCCGTCATGATCGAACCATCCAGCTATTCGATGATCCAAGCACGCTTCAATTTGACCCTCAGCGCGATGAGTCCACCTATTATGTGTACGACCTTGCCGGTCGCTTAATCTATCAGACCACGCCCGCAGGGAGTCTCACTGGCTATGAATATGATGCGGCCGGCAATCGAACCGCAAGCCGTCAATACGCACGCCGTTTAACAGTCGAGGAGATGGCCTCTTTGAATGGCGCGTCATTTATTCCGCCCTCAACGGATGATCGCGTGACCCGCGCGGTGTTTGATGCGGCGGGGCGCGAGCGTTTTCGCATCAGCCCCAGCGGTCACGTGGTCGAGCACCGTTATGACGCCGTGGGGAACGTGGTGGCTGACATCAAACACCCACGCGGGTTGTTAAGCGATGACACGCATCGCACGGATTTTAAATACGATGCATTGGGGCGATTGCGCGCACAAACCGATGCCGAAGGCCATCGCACGGAGTACACCTATGATCACTGCAACAACGTGATCAGTAAAGTAGACGCGAATCAAGCGCGTTGGGAGTACGCATTCAATGCGCAAAATCAGCTCATTGAAACGCGATCACCCATCACGACCTTGACCACGTATAATCAAGGTGCATGGCACGATGAAGCGCGAATCGTCATCACAAAAACCGAATACGATGCGTTTGGCAATGTCGAAGCCACTACGCGTGATGTGGGCGGTATCAACCAGCGTGTGCAATACCAGCATGATGCGAACAATCGCCTCACAAAAACCCTTTATCCCAACATGGCCGTGAATCAGGCCGGCCTTTATGCCAGTGATATGCGTGATGATCGAGTGACAACACTCACCGAAACCTGGTCATACAATGCGTTTGGTGAGCTCATTGAACAATGCGACCGAGCGGGGCACGTGCGCCATTTTGCGTATGACCGAGTGGGCCAACAACAATACGCCATTGATGCGGAGGGAGCGATTACGGCTTATACGTATGATTCGTTCGGTAACGTCCGCAGCAAAACACGTTTTGCGGAGCGCTGTGATCTGGATAGCATGGCGACATTCGACGTAAACGCCATCTGGACCATTTTAAAACCAGGACCGCACGATCGTCGTGATGATTATCAGTATGATCAAGATCATCGTCTCACCGCGTCTTATCAAAAGGCGCTGTTGACCTACAATCCACGCCGCGCCATATACGAAGTGAGCCTCTCGCCCAGCACACGTTTTACTTATAACGTGTTTGGGGACCTCATCACGCAATCGGTCCAACTGACGAGCACAGATTGGGCCACCACCACGCATGTTTACGATCAAGATGGGTTAAAAACAGCCACGCTAGATGCTGAACATTACCTCACGACCTATTCCTATACAGACGATGGGTTGATCGAAGATGAGATTCAATACGCAACCCGAACCCTTGACGCCAGCGTGCTCCCAGCGAGCAGTGATAAAGACCGCCATGTTAGCTTTTTGTATGATCTCAATGGCCGCTTGACTCAAAAAACAGTGCATCAAGTGCGTGTGTCTCGGTTAACCGGGAACCTTGCACAATATGAAACCGTGACGCGTGATTTGGTCAGTCGTTATGGATATGACGCACTGGGGCACTTGGTGTCAACCACCGATCCGGAAGGCTATACCGCCTTTACCTATTACAATGCGGCCGGCCAACTCACCGCTAAAGTTGGCGCAGTGACACCGGCCGGCCGTTCTGCGGTCACGTATCGGTACGATGCACTGGGCCAATTGTTGGAAAGCCACGCATGGGCCCTGGGCGCAAAAACGGCCGATGCGAGCACGTTTACCTTAAACGAGGCATCAGAAAAAGACATCATTCGTCGCGACGTGTATGGCCTTCATGGCCAATTGTTGGAAAAGATTGACGGAAATCAACACGTGACCCATTACAGTTATGATGCCAACGGCCACGTTGCCCGCACATGGCAAGTCTTGCACCAGGCCGATGGCACGGTCTTGCTGTCTGATAAACGCTACGTTTATGACAAGGAACAGCATTTAACGCAAACCAAAACGCTCAATGCCAACGGTGTGCGCGCAACCGATGATGCCCGGTATAATGCGTTTGGCGAAGTGGTTCAAAAAGGGCTGGACGGGATTTTTTCAACGTATGTGGACTACGACACCGCAGGCCGCGTTTGGCGCTCGAATACACAAGGGTACACGCAGATTTATTTGTATGATTTGAATGCACACGTGACGCAGGTGGTCACCTCTAGCAATGGTTGGCTGGCTGAATACGGGTATACGGGGGTTGATCTATCCGAAGAGGGTTATGCGTATGTCCTGCGTTTTGACGAACAGGCGAGTCAATATCAACTGCAACGGCAAGACAACACCTATGATGCGCTCGGGCGCTTGGTGGGACAAGCACAAGATGCCGGCAGCCATTCGTTCAATCGATCAGATCATCTGCCTCGCGTCACCCAAAGCCAAACGGTGGATCGTTGGGGCAACATCACACAGCACACCAATGCCAATGGCTTCGCAACCGCATACGAATACAACGCGCTGAATGCACTCATTCAACAAACCTTGCCAGAAGTGAAAGCGGTGGATGAACACGGCGTGGCGCGAACCATCGCACCGGTCATCCATTATGCAGTCGATGGGTTGGGGCGCACCATTGCCATGACGGATGCCAACGGGCACACGGTGGCGCACGTGTTTGACGCAGAAGGGCGCGTGATAGAAGACATCGATGCCAAAGGGCATCATCGTGACAAAAAGTATGATTTGCTCGGACACATGACACAATTAACCGATGAGCGCTTAAACGTCACCGAGTATACGTACGACCATGAAAACCGCCTTCAATCGGTACAAACCGCACTCACCACGCAAGGTTATGAATACAATGAAGCCGGCCAGCTGGTCCGTCAAACGGACGCGGCAGGCAACACGCGCACGTCGGTCTATGATGAACTGAATCACATGACAGAACAAACCGACGCACACGGTCGCACCACGTATGAATATGATACGGCGGGTCATAAAACAGCGCAGTTGGATGCGAACGGGCACCGCATGAGCTGGCGTTATGATGCGCAAGGCCGCATGGTCGAGTCCACCGATTTAGGCGGGCACATCACCACGAATACGTACAACACCAACGGCCTGCTGGTGAAAGAAACCTCGACCGCCGGCAAAGACATCGACCACATCTACCTCAGCAATGGCCAATTGTATCTGCACAATGACCGCACTCGGAATGAAGTGGCTGAATTCACCTACGATGCCGAGGGGCAGGTGTTGAGCAAGATGACCGGCGGCTTGGTCGGCTGGCTCGGTCAAAAAGACCTATATCAATACGATGCTTTGGGGCGTTTGGTACAGGTTCGGCGGGAGGGTGGCTTGGCCGGTTCCGCCGGTCAGCTGGCGACGGAACTATCGGTGGATTATGAATATGATGCCGTGGGCAACATTCGTGACGCGAAAGTATCGGCCGGTTTCTCGGGTGAGCCCGCGACAACAAACCGCACCGACTACTTCACCTATGATGAAAACAACCGGATGTTGATCAACAAAGGCCAGCTCTTGAATGGTGCGATGAACTTAACGTTCACTCAAGGCAGCATGATGGCGTACGATGAAGCGTGCAATATTC
>JAOAUO010000043.1 GCA_030157565.1 Legionellaceae bacterium | reverse complement strand
GTCGAATTGAAAAAATCCAATGTAGCACTGGTTAAATTATCCGTATAAACATGGCGGTCTGGCTGGTGATTCGAGCAAATATAAATAATATTACTGACAGAATGTTGCCAATTCAATGGAATAACTGCACAAAAATTAAAAACTTGGTGAATCGTATTATCCGCTCGTTTGCTAAAATCATCGTTAAAAAAAGGGCTTCTGATGATATTAATCAACAGCAATCCTGATGGCGTTAAATGATGAGCCAGTTGTTGAAAGTAATCCACCGTGAGCATAGCCGAGGGGATCGTCTGCTGATGACTGTATACATCCGATATAATGACATCATACTGTATTGATGTTTTTTTGAGATAACGACGCGCATCCTGCCCAATAAATCGGCCATTCACTTTATTTTTGAGAAAATATTTTTCGGCAAACCGCTTGATGTCAGGATCGATATCAACATAGGTTACCCGATTATCATTTGTGCCCGCTGCCGTTAAAGTAAAGCCGCCGGCTCCTATGACCAGCATTTTTTTGTGGCGGAGTTTAAGTTGTTTAAATAAAAAATCGCGCATAAATTCAATGTAAGTAAAACCTTCTTGCTTTGTGGTGAGCTGGGAGCTGGGGGATAAATTGATTTGTAGCTGTTTGGTTTGCTGCGTGTTCTCCGTAACGCGATAGTTAGCGTAATTGTTCGTCCGTTGAAATAGTAATTTTTCAGCGTCAACGTTGATTAATTTGATAAAGCAGAGAGCTACACCGAATAACAGGATAGACAACCAACGCTTAGGGCTTTGGGGTTGTAGTAAAATAATTAAAACAAATAATAAAACACAGTTAATGACCACGGCCCATGCTACGCCGATAAATTGGAAGATGAGCAATGATGTGATTAATGCGCCAAGAAAGGAACCGATTGTGCTCAAAAATAGCGCATACCCGCTAATGCGACTGACGCGATGTGGTGGGTTAAATAAATTGGTAGTCAATGGAATGGTTTGACCCAGCCAATACACTATGGGGGCTAAAACCAGCAAGAGATAAGAGGTCAAGCTGGATAGAAAGGGGAAGGATAGCTTGTCCGTTGAAATCATAAAAAAAAGTGCGACGAATGAATAATTCAATCCCAAACCAATCCAAATCATACTCCAGGTAAAGTTTTGGCTTAATTTACGATGAAAATCACGTGTGTAAGAACCCCCTCGCCAATAGCCAATGGCGAGAAACAATAAAAAAACACTGATAATGATACTGGTAATGACAATACTGCCCCCAAAAAAAGGGGTTAATTGGCGGATAGTAACGATTTCCACTGAAATGGAAATAAAGCCTTCCAGCAAAAGAATCGCAAATAAAGCGTACATGGTGTGTCCCTATGGTCTGTGCGAGCCTTCGCAAGCACCGCTGGTCGGTGGTGCCGCCCTTCGCATGATGAATACAAACCCTTCATTCGTCACGAAGGGCTCAGTCATCCATGCGAGTCTCAACTTAAAATCGTATCCAGAAATCTCGCAGCGGGTCTGCGGGAGCTAGGGCGCTCGCCTCGAAGATGGATCGCTCGATACCGCGGACACGCCGCGAGACGTCAAAGCTCTGGAACGTCAAGAATAAAAACAAAGCGTTATTTTTATCTATTTAGGCCCATTGTCCTTATACAATCCAATTGCTCTACCTCAGCAATCACATCATCAATAGACATATATTGATGAATTTTAATCGTTGCATCTGCCATTTTTTCGTATTCTGCTGCTCGCGTCTCGCGATGTGATTTTGCTAATTCACGCCAGTTATCACCTGCTTGTTTATAATTAGAAATACACTGCCATCGCGGCTCCCCATTATCTTGGGGGGTCGATAAGTGCTGTTCAATGGACGCTTCATCGGCATCTAAATAAACGAGAACAAAGCCATTGTCTGCAAGGGCTTTTCTAACTAAATCATTTAATACCTGGCTTGCTCCTAAGTCAAACATGTACTCCGGGTTCAGGTTGATAAGTACAGCGGCAATCGTCGCTTCTACTTCTCTCCATAACGGTTCACTCAGTATTTCCATAAAGGCCGTACTATGTTTTTCATAACCATCACGTCGATAAGCGCGCTCTACTTTGTCAGAATCAAGACCTTTTCGTATCCAGTCCTTTTTTAGTTCTGCTAATTTTTCATCGAATAGTGGTCTTAAATCCGATGCATTATTTTGAGGCTGATTTAAAACCTTTTTTATTTCTACATCAGAAGAGCAAAGGTGTAAGCTGTACTGTTGGGCTAATTGGGTGGACACACTCGATTTGCCAGCACCCGGTAAACCAATAAAAATAATTTTTGAGATGTTCAATTCATCACTCCAGAGACACGTTTAAAATTAAATGAACGGAATAATTGAGTAGGTTGGGCCTTACCCAACCATAAGCCATGTCGAATACCATCATGCTGGGCCGAGGCCCAACCTGCAAAGAATCATATAATCGACTGAACACTACGTTTTTTATTCAGAAATCATAAGCGGACACATGAGCCATCCGGCGAAACGATGACTGAGGCCAACATTTCATTCAGTGCTACATTAATTTATGTGGCAAACTTTCCAAGCGCCCGGCTGGCGTCACCAACACAAAATTCAACTTGCGCTGTAACTCACTGATGGTATCTGCACCCGCATACGTCAAACCTGATCGCAAGCCTCCGACAATATCCGCAATGATGGCTTCTTGCTGCTCGGAATAAGGCACATCGGTGGATACGCCTTCGGCTGTTTTCCATTCGTGCATTTGACCTAAGAAATCCTCTTGGGCTTCACGAGAAGCCATGCCGCGGTAGCGTTTGACTTTTTGGCCTTGCTCGTTGGTAATCACTTCGCCTGGTGTAGGAGCGGTTCCTGCCAACATGCCGCCTATCATGACAAAATCCGCACCAAATGCGAGCGCTTTGACGATATCACCCGATGTACGAAGCCCGCCGTCTGCGACGATCGAGCGATCGGTGCGAGCACAGTCTTGAATACAGGTGAGCATGGGCACACCAAACCCTGTTTTAATCCGCGTGCTGCAAACTGAACCGCCGCCAATGCCGGCTTTAATGATATCAGCACCACAGGAGGCTAAATAATCCGCTCCCGCATACGTGGCGACATTACCGGCCATGATGCAGCGTGAGCCTAACAATTGGCGTAGATTTTTTAAGGTCTTGCCCACGTATTTTGCATGCGCGTGTGCCACGTCTACACAAAAGAAATCAGCCCCTGCATCACGGAGTGCTTCCGCACGTTCTAATTCAGCCGCACTGCAGCCGACCGACACAAACACCTGCCCTAGACAGGCTTTGAATTCTTTGATGTTGTCTTCCACGCTTAAAAAACGATGCAAGACGCCAATGCCGCCTTTGTTGTGCATGAAATTGGCCATGCCACTTTCGGTGACAGTATCCATATTTGAGCTCATGACCGGTAATTTCAAGGTCAATAGCCCTTGTCGGTCGGTTACACCAATGTCCACAATCCGACGGGATTCATGGTGGTTGTAAGACGGAATAAGAAGCACGTCATCAAACGTGATGGCTGGTGTAGACATAATGTATCCTGTTTTTTGGCTTTAAACGGCAAGGTATGAAAAAAGCCTCATGTCCCGCCGTTTAAATCATTAAATTCTCGCATGAATCAAAGATCTGTAACGAACGACTCGTTCAAATCTTTCATTTATTACGCCGATGTGACTCAGATGGATAAAACACACATTTTTGAACCCAGTCGCATGAGGCTTTTTTCATGCGACTGGGTCCAAAACGCCCACTATAAATGCTCAGCCGCATAATATGCAAGCCTTGAACGCTCACCACGGGTTAATGTAATGTGTGCACTGTGTTGCCAAGACTTGAATCGGTCCACCGCAAACGTAAGACCTGAGGTGGTTTCACTTAAATACGGGGTGTCAATTTGCTTGATGTCGCCCAGACAAATGATTTTAGTGCCAGGGCCCGCGCGCGTCACCAAGGTTTTGACTTGTTTGGAGGTGAGGTTCTGCGCTTCGTCAATGATGATAAAACGATTTAAAAACGTTCGACCGCGCATGAAATTAAGCGAACGAATTTTAATTTTACTTTTTAACAAATCATCGGTCGCATCGTGACCAAAGCGGCCGCCTTCTTGCATGCCGTGCAACACCTCCAGATTGTCCATGAGTGCGCCCATCCAAGGAGTCATTTTTTCCTCTTCCGTGCCAGGCAAGAATCCAATGTCTTCACCGACCGGAATGGTCACACGCGTCATGATGATTTCTGTAAACAAACGATGGTCTAAGACTTGTGACAAGCCTGCGGCAATGGTCAGCAAGGTTTTACCCGTCCCGGCAGGCCCTTGCAGGGTGACAAAATCAATGTCCGGATCGAGCAACACATTCAAGACGAAATTTTGCTCGCGGTTGCGTGCCGTAATGCCCCAAACGGCATTTTTTTCTTGCGTATAATCACGCACCAATTGAACCACGGCACAGTCGTGTTCGATGTGTTTCACGATGGCTTGGAAGTCATTATCATGGGTGCTGAGGCCATCATTGGGGTTCCAATGATTAACCAATGGCCCGGTGATGCGATAAAATGTTTTACCACCCTCCTGCCATGACTCCATGCCCTTTGCGTGCGTGTCCCAAAAATCATTGTCCAGCAAATGCAGCCCGCTGTGCAACAAGGTCACATCATCCAGAACCTGGTCATTGTGATAATCTTCGGCCGCGATACCTAAAATGCTGGCTTTGATTCGCAAATTGATGTCTTTAGACACAATCACGACGGGTTGGTGAGGGTGTTTTTTTTGCAAACCCATCGCCGTGGCCAAAATGGTGTTGTCTACTTTATGGCCTGGCAATGAGAGTGGTCTTGCGTCGTCAAAATCGTCGGTTTGAAAAAATAACCGCCCACTGCCGTGAGTATGTGCTTTATCAAAAAAATTAGGGATCGGTAAACCCAGAACAAGCTCGGCATGCGTGGCCTTTTGCATGAGCTCAACCAAAATACGATTGGTTTGACGCACATTTCGCGATACCTCAGAAATGCCGGTTTTATGGTTGTCTAATTCTTCCAGAACCGCCATGGGCAAAAAGATGTCATGCTCTTCAAAGTGATAAAGAGCCGCGGGGTCATGCATTAGAATATTGGTATCTAGCACAAATATCTTGCGTTCCCGGTGCAATGCGTTCATGTGTTCGTCCTTGATTTGGATTTTGGAATTTGGACCGATGATTCATTGTGGAGAGCGGGATGAATTCCGTCAAGTGATCTCATCAAAATCATGGTATCCTTATCGAACAGAATAAAATTGGATTCACAGGAATGTTTTATGTCAGCCAAACCCGACAGTGCGACGATCGTTGCCAATAAGAAAGCACGTTTTGAGTACTTTATTGAAAATGAATACGAGGCAGGCCTGGTGCTGGAAGGGTGGGAAATTAAAAGCCTGCGGGCGGGAAAAGTAAACCTATCCGACGCGCATGTAATGATAAAAAATGGTGAGGCTTTTTTACTGGGCTCACAAATTCAACCGCTGCCCACCGCCTCAGCCCACCTATTTCCCGACTCGCGTCGAACACGTAAGCTGCTTTTGAATCGGCGCGAATTGAATCAATTGATTGGCAGTGTTGAACGCCAGGGCTATACGTTAATTCCAATGTCGTTATACTGGAAACACAACAAGGTGAAGATGCGCGTGGCACTGGCCAAGGGTAAAAAAACCCACGATAAGCGCGAAACCGTGAAAGACCGTGATTGGGCACGTGCGCATTCACGCATCATAAAAAAAGGTATTTAAACTCAGGCGCGGGCCCCTCATCGTTTCGCCAGTTGATGTTTACTGTCGTCCCCGCGAAGGCAGGGATCCATCTCCGAAGCGAGCAGGGAGCCACGGCAACAATGGATCCCCGCCTTCGCGGGGACGACAGGATTACCAAAACGATCAATAAGGCTTGAGCGTGTTGTAAATTTATAATTTGGACAAAAAATAAGGGTGTTTTATGTGCGGAATAATGGGTGCTGTTTCAAAACGAGACATCAGCAAAGTATTGTTAGAAGGATTGCGTCGGTTAGAATACCGTGGTTATGATTCAGCAGGCATGGTCATTTTAGATGACGATGGTCGGTTAAAACGCCTGCGTGTGCTCGGAAAAGTGCAGGCGCTGGCGGAGGCCATGTCTGAAACCACTTTGGTGGGACACACCGGAATCGCGCACACGCGATGGGCCACGCACGGCAAACCCTCTGAACAAAACGCTCACCCGCACATGTCCAATGGAGAGATTGCGGTCGTCCACAATGGCATCATCGAAAACCACGACGATCTACGCCATTATTTACGCGATTTAGGGTATGAATTTACCTCAGAGACCGATAGTGAGGTCGCGGCCCACTTGATTCATCATCACTACCAACACACGCAATCATTATTGCACGCCGTGCAAGCCGCCGCCGCACAATTGGATGGCGCCTATTCGTTAGGCGTGATTCATAAACACAGCCCGAATGAACTCATCGCCATTCGTCGGGGCAGCCCACTGGTGGTCGGCATGGGCATGGATGAATATTTCATTGCATCGGATGCATTGGCGTTGCGCGCATTTGCACAATCCGTGATTTATTTGGAAGAAGGCGATAGCGTGCGCCTTTCGGCCCATCAAATCGAGATATTTAATGCTAAAAATCAACTCACTGAACGGCCATCGCAACCCTTGAGTGATGATTGCAATGCCGTGAGTCGAGGCACGTATCGGCATTTCATGCTAAAAGAAATTTTTGAGCAAAGCAAAGTCTTGGCCGATACCTTGGAAGGACGCGTGGGTAGCTTGGATGTGCTTAAAGCCAGTTTTGGCGATCAAGCATTGGCCATTTTTGCAAAAGTAAAAAACATTCATATCATTGCTTGTGGCACCAGTTATCACGCCGGTTTGGTGGCTAAGTACTGGCTTGAGTCACTCACCGGCTGCCCCACGCAAGTGGAAATAGCCAGTGAGTACCGTTATCGCGATGTGGTGGTCCCGGACAGCACCTTGTTTATTGCCGTGTCTCAATCCGGCGAAACGGCCGACACACTGGCCGCCCTTCATAAATCAAAAGCCCTGCCCTATTTGGCCTGTTTTGCCATTTGCAACGTGGCCACCAGCACTTTAACCCGTGATGCGGATTTTGTCTTCCTAACGCGAGCAGGCGTTGAGATTGGCGTGGCCTCAACAAAAGCCTTCACAACGCAATTAACAGCCTTCTTGATGTTGTGTGCGGCGCTTTGCAAAGACAAGACCCGTGCACACGAGGTACTTGAACAATTGCGGCAATTGCCAGCGCAATGCGAACGCGTGTTAAAAATAAATGGCGAGATCGAAGCGTTGGCGTCGCTTTTTGTAAACAAAGCACATGCCCTGTTTTTGGGCCGAGGGGCTCAGTACCCTGTCGCACTCGAAGGCGCACTGAAACTCAAAGAAATTTCATACATTCATGCCGAAGCCTATCCTGCTGGTGAATTAAAACATGGTCCATTGGCCCTGGTCGACAAAGACATGCCGGTGGTCGCCATTGCGCCCAATGATGAATTATTAGAGAAGCTCAAGTCTAACTTGCATGAAGTCAGTGCACGAGGCGGGCAGTTGTTTGTGTTTGTGGACGATTCAAAAGCATGGCCGACCAACGGCACACACCTCATTCGCGTGCCGGCTTGCGGTCATTGGATAGCCCCCATACTCTATACGATCCCTCTACAGCTATTGGCTTATCACGTGGCCGTCGCGAAGGGAACGGACGTGGATCAACCGCGTAATCTAGCCAAGTCTGTCACCGTGGAATGACGCTAGTGCCATTCTTGAATAACGGGTATATAATGCTCTTTTTTTAGTTTTGTAGTTTTAATGAATTTTTCTGATAGAACGCCACCCGAATTTTTTTCGGCCAGGCTATCAGGAATCCAATACAATGGGGAAGTGAATGTCTCAAGCCAGGTTATCAACTGCTGCAGCGATTGCACGCGAACTGAATGCCCACGTAGCACAAGTAGACGCGGCCATTCATTTACTGGATGAAGGGGCCACCGTGCCGTTTATCGCGCGCTACCGCAAAGAAGCCACCAACGGCCTGGATGATACTCAACTGCGAAAGCTGTCTGAACGCCTGCATTATCTACGCGAATTAGACGAGCGCCGCGTCACGGTGTTAAAAACGCTCCAAGAACTGAACCAATTAACGCCTGAATTAGAGCAATCCATCCAAAACGCGGATACAAAAACACGCCTAGAAGATATCTACTTGCCCTTTCGACCCAAGCGCCGCACCAAAGCACTGCTGGCAAAAGAAGCCGGCCTTCTACCCCTGGCGCAAGGGTTATGCCAAGACCCGACCCACATTCCAGACACATTTGCCTTGTCATTTATTAATCCAGAGCTCGGCATTGAAACGGCCGCCGCAGCCCTTGAGGGTGCACGGCATATTCTTATCGAACAATTTGCCGAAGAGGCCAATCTGTTAGAGGAACTTCGCCAATATCTTTGGAAACACGGCGTGTTAAAATCCTCGGCCACTAAAAATAAAGCGCCGGCGGCCAAAAAGAACAAAACGACGGCCCATAAGTTTACTGATTATTTTGACTATGCCGAGCCGATTCATAAAATCCCGTCTCATCGCGCGTTGGCCTTGTTTCGTGGGCGACGTGAAAGTGCGATTCAATTTGCATTAACATTGCCTAACGACGAGCACTACGGTGAGCAGCGCGTGGCCGCCTACTTTGATATGACCAATCAAAACCGGGCCGCAGATGCCTGGTTATTGGAAACCGTTCGCATCGCATGGACCACTCGAATATTCACGAAATTAGAACTCGAACTGTTCACACGATTGCGCGAATTGGCGGATGAAGAAGCCATTCGAGTCTTTACTCACAATTTACGTGATTTATTATTGGCAGCCCCCGCAGGCTCACATGTGACCATGGGGCTCGACCCTGGCATTCGAACCGGTGTGAAAGTCGTGGTAGTAGACGCCACCGGAAAGTTACTCGATTACACGGCTGTTTTTCCACTGGCGCCTCAAAATGAATGGCATCAAGCCATCGCCTCATTGGCTAAATTAGCCGCTAAATATGCGGTTAGTTTAATCAGCATTGGCAATGGCACCGGATCACGAGAAACAGAGCGCCTGGTCATGGACTTGATCAAAATGTACCCTGATCTAGCGTTAACCAAAGTGGTCGTCAGCGAAGCCGGTGCATCGGTTTATTCCGCGTCTGAATTGGCCGCCCACGAATTCCCTGATTTGGATGTCACCTTTCGGGGTGCCGTCTCCATTGCCAGGCGTTTGCAAGACCCGCTGGCTGAATTGGTTAAAATCGACCCTAAAGCGATTGGTGTGGGGCAATACCAACATGATGTCAATCAACCGCGTCTAGCACGTAGCTTGGAAGGCGTTGTAGAAGACTGCGTGAACCAAGTGGGTGTAGACATCAACCGGGCCTCTGCCGCCTTGTTAACGCACGTTTCCGGACTGAATGAAACGCTGGCCAAAAATATTGTGCAATACCGCGATGAACACGGCGCATTCCATAACCGGGAACAATTAAAATCAGTCGCCCGCATGGGTGATAAAACGTTCCAGCAAGCCGCCGGATTTTTGCGGATTATGAATGGAGACAATCCTTTAGACGCATCTGGCGTGCATCCTGAGTCCTACTCCATCGTGGAACGCATACTGGTCGATCACCAAGTGGACATGCCTCAGGTGCTGGGAAACCATGCACTACTGCAAGCGGTCAATGCAGCGCAATACGTTGATGACCAACACGGTCTGCCGACGGTTTCAGATATTTTACAGGAATTAGAAAAACCTGGACGTGATCCTCGGCCTGCATTTAAAACGGTTCAATTTAAAGAAGGCATTGAAACCATTGGCGATTTACAACTGGGCATGACCTTGGATGGCGTGGTGAGCAACGTCACCAATTTTGGTGCCTTCGTGGATATTGGTGTGCATCAAGACGGATTGGTCCATATTTCCGCCATGACAGACCGATTTATTACCGATCCTCGCGCCATCGTCAAAGCAGGCGATGTGGTGACGGTGAAAGTAATCGAAGTGGATGTTGCACGCAAGCGCATTGGATTGACCATGAAACTGAACGATGCCGCCGCCACGATTTCGCATAAAAAACCCATCAAAGCCAACACCACCCCAACACGACCCAACGCGCCGAAAGTCCACACTAAAAAACCCGTGCCACCGAAAGCCCGTCCGGCGGTCGCACCCAAAGCCACATTGTTTAACACCAGCATGGCGGATGCCCTGACCAAGCTCAAACGGGGTGTTGAACAATGATCTTAACAGCAGAAGACTAGCATGACCCAATCGATTGAACGACTGAAAGAATGGGTCTTAGAAATGGCCTCGCTCATTGAAACAGATGAGGATCCCAATCCAGAATATTTCACTTATTTTCTGCAAGACCCATCGCTTGCATTGCGTTTGGTCGATTTGATTGATGAACTGGATGAAACGCAATTAGACGAAAAACGAGCGTATTATTCCGCCTGTATTTTTGCCTTGGATATTTGCGTGGCGCAATTGCAATCGGCCATTGAAAGCCGGAATAAATTAGCCGACAAAATACTCCAGCAACTCATGGATTACATGGCCGCAGCCATTGCTAGCAAACGGCATTCACTGAGTTTTTGGCTGCCCATTTTAAATGCGTTTTACGATGTTCATGTCGAGTTATCCACCCCTTTAAAAAATGCTTATCTGGATTTGGCCAATGAAGAGGATGACCTGACTCCAGAAGAAGAATGGTCACATTTAAATTCGATTCGCGAGTTAATCGCGGAACTCGCCGATCTCTCTGTATTTGACATCACGGAAAACTTTTTTGCGCAAAGTTATGCCATGCCTCCTGATTTTTTCACCGATCTGGTCGCTGATTTATACAGCATTGATGAAGGGTTGGACATCGCTCTGCTCACGTTACTGCATCCCAATGCCGATGTGCGCGAAGTCGTGGTCGCGACGCATGAGCATATTTTACCCAGTGTCACCTTAAGTTCGATTTCACTCTCGCGCCTACAAGCCATTAAACAATGGTACCCCCCGGCTTATCATGCTCAATTTAATCGCTGGATCAAAGACCAGCGGAAAAAAGGGGTTGTGTTTATGAATACAGCCCCCCCTCCCACCGCACTTCGCATCAAAGCCAGCGAAGTCGATGGCAGTGGTGCACAAGGTATTTTTCTTCATATTCAAAAAAAGCGGATACATCGCTTGTGTGGGCTTTTGTATAAACAACAAGTGGGCATCAAAGACGCCTGGATCACGCCTTTGATTTCACGTGCTGATGTTTCACATTATTATGATAACGCGTTTGATGACACGGTCATGTTGCGTGATTCAGATCTGGCCTACCTGATCATGATGACGAATCATTTTCTGGCGGTCACCATTGAAAAGGGTGGAATGCCTGATTTGCACTTGCTAGAAATACAAGAAGAGTTAGGGATTCATTTTTTACCAACGAAACTCGACTTCAATGCGCTTATCGAACAAATTGGTGTCCAAATCACTCCTTTTACCGCCGAAGCGACGCAAGCCTCATTGAAACGATCCAAGTCATGGCCTAAAAACAAGCGATTTACTGAGTCGTGGTACATAGAAAATATTCAAGTGGATAAGTTGGTTAATCGCTGCTGCAACTTTGTAGACGGCGTCAAAGTGTGCCATTTTGACGATGCGATGCGCGCTGTTTTTTCAGATGAGATGGAATTGCATCGCGACCATTGGTTGTCTCATTTTTTGTGGATCACACTATGGCTTAAAGCGCGTGCGCGAAAAAATGAGAAAACATGGCAAGACAGCTTTTTTATTGCATACGCCATTCATTCAGGCATGCCATTGAACGCGATTCCCATCATGGTGGAAATTTGCCGTGAATCCGTGATCAATAGCATTGAAACCATGAAGGAACGACGAACGCATTTAAATCAAGAGTAAGGTTTGAACAAAGCAACTGCGAACACACGCAGGTTGCTTTGTTCAAAGGTAACGACTCACTCCGTCATTTTGAATGCAACGAAAGATCTCCTGATGCAAGCATCGATCGTAACCATTCACCACAATTATCGGTAATAACCACCGCCACCATGCCCCCCGCGTGCATAACCGCCGCCATAAGACCGACCATGACCATAATACGCGCGCCCGCCGTATCCGTGATTGTATCCCGTGTAATAATAATACCGCGGACTCCAAAAAGCGGGGCCATATCCATTGGAAATGCCATAATCTTCATTGCTGACCGTATACCCCGTATAGCCCGCGCTATACGGATCATCACTCCCGTTATACCCCGCCGAGTCGACCGCACAACCACTCAACACCGCCGCTGACGACAGAACAACAGCCATCAATATGGTTTGTTTCATAATAAAGCCTCCTTCTATCACATTGTATGATCAGTATATGCAATGATCATAAAAATATCAAAGAGTGCTTTTTTTATCAAAACAAACGCATCCCGTCACAATCGCCGGGGACCTAGGTGGAGATATTTACTCCGCGAAGTGTGATCCGATACAAAAACCCCGCCATCAAGCCCATCGTAACATCTTGATTTGAGCGGCCAGTTGATCATACCCAGCCTCCACATTGATGTAATCGCTGCTCGCTAGAAACACGGACAGGGAACCATCGTCGGTCGCTTGTTGCGCTTGCAGAATGCTGTTGAATTTCAATTGTTTTAAACGCTTATAATCTTTCTGGCGAGTCACTAAATAGAAATTGCGAAAGAAATGTGCCTGATTGACGTGCAATGCTCGAGCGTCTGCCGCTAAACCGTGCCCGGGTAAATAATCATTCAGAGAATAGTCTTGATTATTATGCACCGCAATAATTTTGCCACGAGGCAACAACGCTTTGATTTGATCCGCCAACCGCTTGACCTCCCGAGCGGCCTCCGGGGTGCATTCACCAAATTGCATCAGTGTTTTTTGAATGCCCGCATCGGTGAAAATCCGATTTGGATCAAATTCATACGATTCACGGTTCAGATGAAACACAATATTACGCCCGCCGGCATGCACCAACGTCAAGACACTCCCGCCCTCCGCATGGACGACGGCCTGTGCGGCCGCCAATGCCGTGGTTTCATTTTGATGCAAATGAACAAAGGCTTTGCCCGCGCCGTTCGTTTGCTGCTGAATAAAAACCGTCGTGTCTCCAACGGTCACCCAATCGAGATGGTCTTGTGCAAAGAAAAGGCTTAACACAAACCCAAACAAGCCATGAATCATGATTTATATTCACCAAAAAGATTTAATTTTATGCATTCTAAACGAGTTTGACTCGAATCGCAACCCAATTACTCCGACGAGTGATGGCGATAAAATGAAATATCCGATATACTCACGCCATCACACGCGCAAGGTTTTCCTAAGATGGGTAGCATATTCAACATGTTTGGGCCGTCACCAATTCGACCCATTGAGCAACACATGCATAAAACATACTTGTGTGCAAAACAGCTGAACCCTTTTTTTGAAGCCGTGTTGCAGCACGATTGGGCGGGTGCGAATGCCATCAAAGATAAAATTGTCGCCATAGAAAAAGAAGCCGATGTCATCAAACGCAATCTGCGTCTGCATTTACCTGCCGGTTTATTTTTACCCGTTTCACGAACCGACTTGCTCGAATTACTCAGTGCGCAGGATCGCATTGCAAACAAGGCCGAAGACATTGCTGGCCTCATCGTTGGTCGACAAATGGTGATTCCTGAGGCTCTCTCCAGCTTGTTTATGCCGTTTTTGAATCGCTGTCTAGACGCGGCAAAGCAGGCCTGCAAAGCCATCAACGAACTGGATGAATTACTGGAAACCGGATTTCGGGGCAGTGAAGTCAACATCGTTGAAGAAATGATCTTAAAACTCGATGAAATTGAGCAAGATAGCGATGAAAAGCTAGCCGAACTCAGGCATCAGATCTTTAAAATAGAAAAGGAACTCACGCCCATTGATGTTGTTTTTCTCTATAAATTAGTCCAATGGATTGGCGACTTGGCTGACCATGCTCAAACGGTGGGTGGTCGTTTACAAATTCTCATTGCTCGGTAACTATTCCTATGGATCACTCTGTTTTATTTATTATGCTTGCGGTTGTGCTTTGCTTTCTCATGACCTGGGGCGTTGGCGCCAACGATTTGGCCAATGTCATGAGCACCACGATGGGCTCAAAAGCCGTCACGGTCAAACAAGCCATGCTCATTGCGGTGGTGTTTGAGTTTGCCGGCGCATTTTTTGGCGGCGCGGGGGTCACAGAAACCATGCGCGACGGCATCATCAATACCAGTCAATTGGTTGACCAACCCCTCATCCTCATTGAGGGCATGTTGGGCGTCTTGTTGGCCTGCACCATTTGGATGAATTTAGCCAGTTATATTGGCGTGCCCGTCTCCATCACCAACGCACTGGTGGGCTCTATGGTTGGATTTGGCAGCCTTGTGTTAGGCAATGACGCCATCCACTGGAACCAAGTCTCTCACATTGCCATCGGTTGGATTTCGTCGCCCTTGATTGCAGGCATCACGGCATATGGCCTGTTCATCAGCATTCAACAAAGTATCTTTGTACAAAGCGATCCCTTGGAAAAAGCCAAATTGTACGTGCCCATCTATCTTTTTTTAGTCGGCTCTATCCTGTCTTTTATTACCGTATTCAAAGGATTGAATCACTTTGATATTCATCTGAATTTTAAGCAAAATTTAGCCGTGACCTTGCTCAGCAGCATCACCATTACCTGCATTGGCATGCTGTTTATCAAACGCATTCCAGAACACGCCAACACCAGACGCCGTGATCGATTCATTCAAGTGGAAAAATATTTTGCAGTCCTCATGGCCATGACCGCTTGTGCGATGGTCTTTGCGCACGGTTCTAATGACGTAGCCCTCGCCGTAGGCCCTCTCAGCATGATTCATAGCTTGGTTTTACACGCCGATCAACCACTAGATGCCATCAGCTACCCTGCATGGATTATTTTATTAGGCTGCGTGGGCGTCATCAGTGGTTTACTGATGTATGGTCGAAAAGTCATCGAAACCGTCGGCAGCTCCATTACGGCTCTCACACCCAGCCGCGCGTTTGCCGCCACATTAGCCGCTGCCACGACTGTGGTGGTTGCCACCAGCATTGGCATCCCTGTTTCAGCCACACAAACACTCGTTGGCGCGGTATTGGGCGTCGGTTTGGCTCGCGGTATTGGCGCATTGAATCTGATTGTGATTCGCAATATTTTTACATCTTGGATTCTCACATTGCCCGCGGCATCTTTGCTGACTATTTTGTCTTATAAGCTACTGCATGCAGTGCTAGGCTAACGACATGGGTATGCAGTGCTATAATTAGATCAAGGGAAATCTAATTTAGGCGCTGACATGTCAGAAGATGTAACCGATATATTTGAACAGCAACAATCATTGCTCGTAAAAATGAGCACGCCCTCTGAGTTTAAACCGGAGGATAACGAATTATTGATTTTTTTGAAGAGCATTTTTAAAGGGGCTTTAAAACCCATGAATGATGCCGATTCCGCCACGGAAAGCCTATTGCAAGAAATCGGCCACCACTCATCGGTTGTCCGAGAGGGCGGCGAAGTTTTGCCCGTGATAGGTC
>JAOAUO010000042.1 GCA_030157565.1 Legionellaceae bacterium | reverse complement strand
GCCTTGTGCGTCATATTGATAAGCCGTCACACCCCCGGCGGCGTCCACTTGAAAGGCCAGTTGATGGTGCGCGTTGTAGACGAATTGACGGATGCGGTCTTCTGCGTGGCATGCGGGCTTTATCGTTAAAAACGTGGGCGCTTGAAGCGAATTGATGTGAACGGTTTGCTGGTATTGATGCGTTTGGATGCAATGGCCGTCGGCGTCATACGTGTATTCGGTCACTTGTCCGCTGGTCGAAATGCTCGCTTGCAAGCGGCCTAAACCATCATACAATTGATACCGCGTTTGGCCGGTTACATCGGTTTCAGAGAGCAAGCGACCGGCGGCATCGTATTGATACGTGGTCGTGCCAAAATCATGCGTAGAATCCAGCCGATGCGTGCTCAACAAGAGCCCGCTTTTATCGTAGATAGACAGGGTTTGCAGGCCATTGGCGTCTGTTTTTAACATGCGCTGATGGGCATCGTCATATTCAAAGCGTTGCGTGTGGTGTTGGTTGTCTATCGTTTGGATTAAGCGGCCTAAATCATCATACACATAATGCGTGGTGCTCAAACCACCGGTTGCGGTCACGCTGGATTGCTCCACCAGCCGCCCGGCGGCATCGTATCGACTGAATGTTCGAATGGCATCCGGCGTTGAAATACCAATTCCGTTGCCATCCACTGCGGTGAAGTGGATTTCTTCGCTCAAACAACCGCGGGCATCGTATCGATAATCCACCAAATGAATGGCTTGTTGATTTTGCAGTGCGCTCCACTGCGTCAGCGCGTTTAAGTTCGAAGCCGTGTCTTGAACGCGCGCGAGCAGGTAGCATCGGCGGCTAATGCGGTTTCCGGCGGCATCATACCGGTGCTCGGTCACCACGCCATCTGTTGTGATTTCAAAGCGCAAATGCCCGGCTTCATCATACACAAAGCGCGCCGTTTGGTGTGGGCCTTCCTGCGCTGAATACCGGGTTTCACTGAGCAAATGATGTTCTGCGTCATACGTGCGCTGCGTGACTTCGCCCGTAGGCGACTCCACGCGCACGCAATCGCCTGCTGCATTGTATTGAAAGGCCCAGTGTTCGGTGCCATCGGTGATGGCGTCTAAATGCGTGCCATCATAATGATAACGAATGCGCCGCTGTTCAGGCCCGTCAATGCCGGTTAATCGGGCTTTTTCATCGTAATAATACGTGAACGACTCACCCAGTCCATTCGTCACCCGGGTTTTGCCGGCTTGATAATCATAACGGGTGATGCGGCCTTCGCCATCAACGAGTCGCTGGATACGGCCATCCGTATCGTAATCCAGATGAATACACGTGCCATCGGATTGACGAATGCCGTTGATGCGATTGGAGTCGCCGGCATAATCATACGCAATCCAATACGTTTGGCCATCGCCTAAATCCCGACCGACTCGATTCAATCGATGTTGTGCGTCGTAATCATAACGCAGGCGATGCACGGGCAGGCCCTCGCTTTGAACCGTCACCTCGCGTAACAAGCCCTGCTCAAACGACCAGGTTACGGATTGCTGGCCGGTGGTGTCCTGGATGCGCGTTAAGCGGCCGTTGTCATAATGAAATTGCAGCGCGTGGCCGTCTCGATCGCTGATGCGGGTTAATTGCCCGTCTAGATTGTAATGGCACGTGCCTGCGGCCCCTGCTTCTCGATACTGCCAGTCCGTTCCATCACAGACCAAGCGCGCGGTGCTGCCATCGTCCGGCCAATAGGCTTTCGAGGCGGCATCGTATACAAACCGGCTTTGGTGGCCGTCTTCATCCGTGCGTGTGACCACAGAACCTGCGGTATTGATTGGGCCCTCGCAAACCATGCGGGTGTCGGTATTAAACTGCCATGCGCCGTTTTGGGTGTTATAGGTTTGGAATAAATCCAAGCCCACGCCAAAATCGGCCAAGAAGCCATCAGACTGTTTTAGCACGCCATTGCCAGTGGCCGCATTCACAGACAACCCAATCCCACCTTGACCCAGGCCGGCATTGCCTTTCGGGCCATAACCACCCAATAGCCCAAGCGATGAACCCTGCGTTCCCAATCCAAGGCTTAAAAACAATTGCGTCATGCTGACATCCTGTTGCGGGTGGTGTTTGCGGTCTTGATACGAATAGCGCGAGATGGTAAACAATCAACAAAGTGTCGTCAATTGTTTTTCGATGAGCCTGTCAGCTCTTATTTTAGAATGTCCAAATGAAATGCGCCCCAATATTTATTCTCTGACTTGCAACGTCTTGCTTCACGACACGCCTCCTTTAGGCCGCGCAAACGTAACCATTCACCACAATTCGCCCTGCGGGCAAAATGCGGTGATGAGCGTTACGCCTTGCATTAACAATGAGCAATAAATATGATTTGTTGCTTATGCAGGCACACCTGGCCTATTAACAAATAAGCCAATTTGCTCGGCAGATTCTCAATGCGCCAGCTGCATCACCACATTTGCCCGCAGGGCGAATTGTGGTGAATGGTTACGCGCAAACAAACTTAACGCATGTGCACCGAAGGAGGGGGCTCGAGCATCGGTTCCACGGCATCTCGTGATGCCAAAATGGCTGGAAAAGCCGTTACTGATGGCGTTTTTTGACGCGAAAAAAAACGCCACAATGATCCGGGCGCGTCATCCGATACCACGGCACCTTGGTTTTTAATAAAAGCCTTTGTGGCCGGTGACATGTGTTGTGCCCCTGTCGCTACGCACCGCTGCATACAAAGGCCAGAGCCTATGCGACCGAGAAAAAATGACGAGGAGGCTCCACCAAACATCCATTGAATCCAGTTGATCATATCCACGCTTCTATTTTTAACCAAGAATAAAATACCCGCGTGATAACTTATTTGATCGGCCCCCCAAGATAACTGTTTCACCGGTCGGCTCTTTGTAAACTGTTGAGATGCGTCAAAAATACGTATTTCATCCAAGGAACCCAGTACTAACCAGAGCTTATCTTCGCCAACCATCGCCCAAGACAACTGCTTTTCATCCACGACTGACTCATCTTTAAAAATACAGGCCCAATCCGAAGTCTCCCAGACCCAAACAACGAACCCCTCATCCATGGATGCTAAAAATCGACCATCAGGAGACCAGTTGAGTTGCATGATGGATCGCGCATGGCCTAAGCATTCCTGCACAAAAACAGCCTCTCCCTCCTGACGCAAATCCCAAATTCGAATCGACGCCCCTCGGGATGCGGCCAACCAATTCGTCGCAAGCGTTGACCCCCCGGATGTTGAAACATTTCCACTCGACTCTGCGGGGTTAGGCGAGTTAGAGTCGATGAATTCGTCTGAACGCCGCGTTTTTGAAGAAAGGCTATCCGGGCTGCATGTCAGTTCATTTAAATCATCCGCCGCTGCAGGGGCCGAAGGCGTAGGGGAGGCGTTCAAGCCCGGTTCGCTATTTAATGTGCTCATGCTAGGCACTTCCGCATTTAATATACGCCAACGGCTTGGCGCCGCCACCACACATCGCACCGACTCAATCGCGTTTTCGACTCCCCATTCAATACAACCCGCCCGAATCCATGCGTCCTCTTGCTTCACCAGAGAAGGCTTCCATAGATGCATTTTTCCATCCGCCCCCCCGATCGCAAGCCAAGACTGCTTCGATTTCAAATCATTTAACCAGGTCATATGAGTGGCGTGTAAATGGCGGTCAAAGGGAATCACATGCCACTCATTCGGCCGCTCAACCACACCATCCATCTCCCGAATACGAATATCGCGACGACTTCTCGAGGCCAGGTATTGGCCATCCTGAGACCATTCAATCTGAAGCACAGGCACGCCTTCATGACGGAGCACAGGTCTGCTTTGATTCACGGGCAATCTCTTGATGTTCCACAGCCACACACTCCCATCCAGGTTGCCTGTTGCCAAATATTGGCCGAAGGGCGCGATACAGGTCACGTGATGAGTCAACCCATCGATCTCCGGCGAGGGATTCGATTGCACATCCGTATCCACCACGAATAACATACGACTTTTCCCACCCCCTCCGGCAATCACATGCCGTCCACCGGGAAGCCATGCCAGTTGCTTAGCCGGCCACTTGTCGCCTTGAAATACAGACACACACACCCCGTTATTCACATCCCAAACGCGCACGGTCGAATCATGGCTGGCCGAGACCAGCCTGTATGCATTCCAAATCACCGAAGTGACCGTGTCGCTATGCCCGATCAGTCGCTTAAGCGCTGTCGTGCTCTCAAATGAAGTACGTTCTGTAGAATACAGATAAATGGTCGAATCAGCACAGCCTGCCGCAAAGGCATCCTCGCTCGTAGACAAAGCCAAGGCATGAATAGCGGCCGGCAATTGTTTTTCTTTTGCACAGGCCAATGACATAGACTTCAAACGTCGCGCCTCAATGGTCACAACCCACAGGCGAACAATCTGCTCATCGCCCGCTGATAATAAAACAGGCTTCATCTGCCCCAATAAAACGGCACGTACGGTGCCCGCATGAATACCGGGTACCACTTCGCATATCTTTTCGTCTACATTCCAGAGTCTAATCTGCGGATACTCTCCCCCTGCGGCCAATATATTGCCTTCTTTTGACCAACTCATACTGAGTACGGCTCCCCGCAAATGATGTTTCAGTTTTGCGATTTCGCCTCCTGGTTGCCCATTTTCCAGCACGCGCTGTACCCGCACCGTTCCTCCATCGCCTCCCGATGCAAACCGTCTTTCGCCATTCGATACCCCCCAAACACCGATACGAATGACATCATCGTGGCCTCTAAAACTGGGATAAAGGGTTCCTTCTAGGCCAGCATTCAAGATGGTATGCCGTCTTCCATATGCACCATCACTACATGTACCATCATGCGTCACGATCCATGCGTTGGCGGGGAAAACGGCCACAAATTGTGATGGTTTTTCTGTGAACCCAAACAACCGAGTATCTAAAAAACGCGTTCCCGCTAGATTTGATCCACTCATATTGCATCCTGCGAGCACGGCATTGTCGAACACCACGCCAGACAAATCACTGTTCGACAGGTCAACCGATGCCAATAAAGCGCCCTTTAAATAGGCTCTTGGAACATGAATTTTTTGCCACTCGGAGGCCTTCACAAGAAGGCTAAAGTCAACCCCAAAAACATTGAGTAGCGTTATCGCATTCGAGGCCGCCTTGCTCCATTGACTCCCGTCTGGCGCGCCGCTCGCGCTCACCATATCTCGGAGTGCCATGATGATTGATTTTTTCTGTGGGTGTGCTTGAATGATGCCAGAAAAAAAATCAAACACACCCAAGGTATCGGACAAAAAAGAATAATTCCAATTCACCAATCGTTGAGTCGGTGAATCTTCAATAAGCATATCGATCAATCCATGAGCCAAGGCATAATATTGGAATGATTGATGAACAAACGTATGGCGCACCTGCGGCGGCGACCGATCATCCATTAATATTGCGGACATGGGCGTCAAGGACCCGGCTTTTATCCATACTGGATTATCAAACACAGACGCAAACGATTGTGGATGAAGCGATGCGAGCCGCCTCTCTTCTTCTAATTGCAACGCTTCCTTTTCTCCCCATTGATAGGGTCTGTCTATGCAATCAGTCCCTTCCACAAACATTTGATAGGCAATCCGTCGACAATATGTCTGGACACTGGTTTCAGTGAAATGCTCCGTTAGGATTTTGGGCCGAATATGCTGGCCCCAATGATAGAAAAACGCATCATAAAACGCCACGCGCGACGGAGGGAGCAATGCCTGTTCTTCAGCAGCCTGCAGGACCACGCAAATAATGTGCAACATAATCGGCGATTTCGCGAGCGCTTTGATCTCAGTATAAGTGGCGCCTATTGCGGAAAAATTCACCCCGTCGGGGTCATATGACTGAATATAAGAGTCGATTTGTGCATCATTTAACGGTTGAATGGCATATTCTGATTGACGGGGGAAAGGTCTCTGAGGAGAAACGCGCAAGAAATGATGATAATCCCTGTCAATTAAACAACGGGTTTGAGCGGTTAATATGATTTTAGGGATCCCTTTTTTCCACTGCTGGGCGGTGTCACTGCATTCCATCAATAACGCGCGTTGTGAAAAATCAATGCCACATTCATCCAAGCCATCCAATATAATCACGCAGTGGCATTGTTCTTTTAATACGCCAATGCGCTCAGGACTAAAAACGGTTCTTAAGGCACCGTCTAAAAAATTGCCGGACCATCGATCATTGATGTGCTTCAGCTGAATATAAACCGGGAACCAATCGTCGGCACTGGCATGCCGTTGTGCTAATTCTTTTGCCAAGCGCAATACAGATAAGGACTTTCCTGAGCCGATGTCACCGTGCAATAAAAAAAACCGGTCTTCGGCATGATCAATGTATTGCTCCAATCGATCCCAGAGCGGGACCGACTCAGCGGCACCCATGCCAGAAGAAACAACATTCAAATCCACATAAAATGAACGCATGGCTTCATCAAATAATGTTTCAATGTTCATTCGCACTTGCTCACGCAAATCATGCAATGGCTTCTCTTGCAAGACAGACACATCATCTTGTAACTGATGTATCTGCTCAAACACCTCAGCTAATGCCTCAGTATGCTCTTCAAGCCGATGATTTAAATGGGTCAAATCGTCCTGAAGCGCTTTGCGTTGAGCGTCCACGTACACTTTTAGAGTCTCTTCCAGACCGGCCTCCATCTGAACGGCATCCAACACCGCCCCATCCCAGACACAGCCTCTATCTTGCAAATGGGCACTGATGACACAACACGTCAGTCTGGCGCCATTCATTCGCGCATGAGAACAATCACCAATCAATACCTCATCTATCCACGTGCTTTGCTCAAAAAAAGTGTGCTGACAAGAGGTGGTCACTGATCGCTGATTGTTGCGAAATAAAGCCCGCTCCAAATGCGCCCCATCCCACTTGGTATTCTCCAAATTGCAGCGTTCTAGCTGAAGGCCTCGTCCATTGATTTCTGAAAAATCCCCCCCTGATAAATCACGATCGGTGAAAAGGTCTCGATGGCATGCAGCGATCACCGTCAAGGACAATCGATAGGATAGGTATTGATTGAGTGAAGGCCTGCAGCGCCCCGCCGCGGCCTCCGTTCGGGTGTGTTCTAAATAAATAGACACTTCATCCCAAGTCACCGAGTAATAGACACCAATATGAGGCTTGACTCGCGCTTCAATATCATGTGTATCGGTCATGGCCACAAAGCGTCGGTCATGGCGCGTGATGTCAGCGTTGAGATGATCCTCGACTAGACTCATATACCCATAATGAGGGAGCGTCGTGCCCACTTGCAGATACATGCGCTCTTGAGGCGAACGGTAAAAACAATAAGCCACCTTAAAAGGCGCTGTTTTCTGGCACACCATGATTCTTGGGCGCGCATAACCCCATTTGGCGTGCGCGTCATTTGAAAGCAACAGACTACGTGGTGCATATTCCTTTTTCAGCACGATGCGTTCTGTCGCATGCGTGATAGACAATTTAGCACTGATCATCAAATACTCAATCAAATCTGCGGGACTGATTTTAGGCGACACGTTTAATTGTTTGATCACACGTTCAGCGCCTACGTGAGCAAAGGCCAAGACACTCCGTTCTTCGAGCACTTCATCAATCAAATGCTTGTATCGAAGAGCCGCGCCTTCTGCGACCTCTCTGATATCGATACGCCACGTTAAAAAATCGGATTCCCAATGGGTTTCATCCGCAACAGGAGCCGCTGAATCCTGGCAGTGGTGTTTCACCGCATTCACCACGCCATTGGCCGCTTGAAGGATCACAATGCCGGCCCCGGCCCCTACCAAGGCCAAACCTAAGGTGGGAGGGGCCGCCGCTGCGCCCGCAATAGCGGTCACTGCAGTGACCGTATTCAAAGCCATGGACAGTTGTTCCAATCGCATATCCACGGACACATCATTGGGACGATTGGGCGCAAAGGCTTCCTTTAACAAGGCCTCCCCTTTCAGCATGAACGATTGAATATATTGTTGTTGCCTTGCCGTATAGACGCTTGTCATATTCGCTCCTTGAATCAGTGAATTGATGATACACTGACCTCAATAATGAATCGATATGAAAGGCACGGTTTTGATCATGCGTATATTATTTTTGAGCATTCTTCTATTCGCCGTTAGTGTTTCAAGCTTTAGTAAAGCGCTCATCGATCGAGATGTTTTAGCCCAAATTCATGAGCATGCCATCACAAAAAAATCAGACGAAACCATAGCCATTCTTATTTTTTTAAAATCACACGCAAACATCATTTCGTTTTTAAACGAGCTCAATGCCATCCCGGGCGTTGTCGCAAAACCGTTGAATTTCATGCCAGCCGTGGCCGCCGTGATCCCGAAGGATTGGACCTTGATCAATCGAATTGCCAATCACAATGCCACGGCACAAATTTCGTCCAATAAAGCCGGGGCGGAAGAATTGGAAATCAGCGCGCAAGCCATTTTATTAACACCATCCAACACGTATCCCGCCGTCAGTAATTGGTGGGATCACGGCTATACGGGCCAACACGGCGTGCTCGGATTAATTGACTCAGGCGTTGCGGTTGAACACCCGGGCTTGCTCAATAAAACCATTGTGGTGCGTCAAGAGCCAGGGTCGGAATACTCAAAATACGTAGATGGAGTGCGTTCAGCACATGCCACGGGAGCGGCGTGTATCTACTCTGGCGTAGGCAGTGGCTCTTTCTCGCGCGAAAGAGGCATCGCATACGGGGTTTCGACTATTTTAACCGGGCTGGCGGGAGAAGGAACGGGAGAAAAAGAAGACCTATTGTTAACCATGACCACGCTCGATTGGATGCTGACTCGGGCGCCGATGAGGCCCTCTCTCATCAATTACAGTTTTGGGAATGGGTTAATCGGCTGTGCTGTCTGCTCGGATTGGAGTGGACTGGCCAAAGTGGTGGATTATGTCGTCAATCACGAAAAAATCATGTGGGTCAAATCCGCCGGCAATCAAGGATTTATAGAGCCGGCTCATCAGATGCCCTTCCCATCCACCATGACAGCTCCTGCTGACAATTACAATGCCATCACGGTTGCCAACATGAACCCAACCATTGTTCAAGAAGGGATCCCTTACCAAACGTCTAATCGCAATCAGCACGCGATTCGCTATACCAGCAGTCGCGGACCCACCATCTATGGTCGAAAAAAACCGGACATTAGCGCGCCTGGAAATGACACACGCACCTGCGCGCCAGAACCGCAAGCTTACCAACTCCACTATACTGCCAGCATGGATTTTCACGATGGCTATCGCTTAATGGGAGGGACTAGTTCAGCCGCTCCTCACGTGGGCGGAGCCCTTTTACTCTTACAAGATGCAGGCATTCAAAATCCAATGGCCGAAAAAGCATTGTTGATTAACAGTGCTGACGCATGGACCGACAGCGGAAAACCTGGACCTGATGACCCGAACCACATCTACACGGGCGGGCATTTTCCCGTCATGGGGTCCGAATGGAACCCCTCCTATGGTTGGGGTTACTTAAATATGCAAAAAGCATTTGAGCAACGAGACAATATCATAGAAAACAGCCTCACTCCCAGTCGTCCTATTCAAGAATACCAAGTCACGCTGCCGGTGGGCGGAAAAGTCACACTCGTACATGAGCGTCGCGTCGGTTACCTGCTGGATAATACGGAATGGCGATTAAGCCATCTTGCTCTTACATTGTATGATGCAAACACGCAACAATGGATTGCAAGCGATAACAGCCTCATGGACACGGTCCATCAAGTGGCGAACTGCGACAGGAAAAAAAATGAATCGCTGTGCTCAAGCCGTATTAAAGCGCGCCAAGTCATTATTCGCATCTCACTATTGAATTCGGTGCTGGATGGCAGCACATCCGAGCCGTTTGCACTGGTGTTTGGGTAAAGATGCTTGCTTCATCACCGCATTTTGCCCGCAGGGCGAATTGTGGTGAATGGTTACCAAGCTCAAATCATTAACGTTTTATGTTTTTTGCCGGCCTCTTCACGCGCAAGCCGCGGCACCAAATAACCCGGCAACAAGGCCTGTAGCTGCTGAAAAATAGCCTGCGCATCATGAAGACTCACATCAAAATGAGCGGCTCCCTGCACTTTATCCAACAAATGTAAATAATAGGGTAAAACCCCACATGCAAACAAACGCCGGCTTAATGCAGCCAAGGTGTCCGCGCTGTCATTGACTCCAGCCAATAACACGGATTGATTTAGCAAATGACAGCCCGCTTCACGCAGTTTTTCGCACGCCGTTTGCACGTGAGCATCCAGTTCCTGCGCGTGATTGCTGTGCAGTACCACGACGATTTGCAAACGACTCTTCATCAGCCATTGAATCAACTCACCCGTCACCCGCTCGGGCAAGACAACCGGGATACGGGTATGTATGCGAAGCGTCGTGACATGAGGAATGGCTTCCAATTTTGAGCACAAGGCCGTCAATACGGCGTCAGTTGCTAATAATGGGTCACCACCACTTAAAATGACTTCATGAATGCCGGTGTCTTGAGCAATGTAATCCAACACGGGTTTCCAGCCTAATCGGCCGGGGTTATTGTCTTGATAAGGAAAATGTCGACGAAAACAATACCGACAATGAACAGCACACGCTCCTGTCACCGTCAATAAAACGCGACCTTGGTATTTATGAATCAAACCGGGTATCGAGTTGGAGGAAGCCTCATCCAATGGGTCTTCAACAAAGCCTGCGGGCGTGTGCAATTCATCATCAATCGCTAACACCTGCAATAACAATGGATCATGGCGAAAACCTGGCTGCATGCGCGCGGCGAACCCGCGTGGCACGCGAGTTTTAAATTGTTTTTCAGCCAAACCACTGCCTTCGGTGACCGGCAGATGCAGAAAATCGAGCAACGCGCCTGCTTGTGCAAAGCCTTGCGATAAAATTTGTTGCCAACTCAGAGTGGGTTCTCGCATTCGGGATTCATACTTGATAAACTGTGCGAACTCTAACAAACATGCACCAAAATCACAACCGCGGAGCGCAAATGGCACATTACAGCACAAACGAACTTAAAAACGGCTTGAAAATCATGGTGGATGATGCCCCTTGCAGCATTGTCGATTGTGAATTTGTAAAACCTGGCAAAGGGCAAGCCTTTACACGTCTTAAAACACGCAATTTAAAAACAGGCCGGGTGGTAGAGCGCACTTACAAAGCAAACGATACGTTCCTTGCTGCAGACATTGTGGATATGGAAATGCAATATTTGTACAACGACGGCGATCAATGGCATTTCATGGTACCCGAAACATTCGAACAATACGCCGTGAGCGCTGCCGCCATTGAAGACGCCGCACCTTGGCTCAAAGAACAAGACATGTGCGTGGTCACGCTTTGGAATAACGAACCGCTGCTCATTACTCCCCCTATTTTTGTGGTACTGGCCATCACCGAAACCGATCCGGGCTTAAAAGGCGACACATCCGGTGGCGGCGGAAAACCGGCCACGTTAGAAACAGGCGCGGTGGTTCGAGTGCCCTTGTTTGTGCAATCAGGCGAGTTGATCAAGGTCGATACTCGCAAAGGTGAATACGTGTCTCGCGCGAAAGAATAATGTGGAGCTTGGAGGAAATGACATCCAAAAACACGCATGTCATTTCCTCCGCATAGAATCAGCGCCTCAATCTTTAGAGAAGTCTGTGTATTGAATCGAGGGTTTGAGCCTGTCGACTCACTATCGGAAACCCTCGATTCTATACACTCAGTGTTCTCTATGCCCATGAACCCATTGTCATGTCCTTCTGTCCAAACTCCAACATTTTAGCGGGAATCGCTGACAATCCTCTGGCACCAGACAGCATTTGTTCTTTTTAAAATGACATGCTTAGAATATTCCGGATTGACGCGTCATTCATTATTTGATGACGAATTGCGAGTCAATTAATGCTCAATATACTTGCTCCTGATATAGACAAACTAAAGAAAATCATTGAATCGCACACAGTACCATCGGATGGTTTGCGTAAAATGCCAGGTTGAGCGGTCGAAGGGGCGTTGTTTTTTAACCCTGCTCCCTTCGGGATGTCCAAACATTTAGGCGGCTCTGTATCTTGCCGGCATTTTGACCAGAGACATCAAATGAGTATATGATAGCCTCAAATCAATCATTTTGGAAACGGCATGCCGACTTTCATATCAAATACACCCTCCCTGCTTAAAGAAATAACGCTTTATATCAAGATATTATGGATATCGTTGCTCTATTATATCTTTTACATCATCGCTCGATTGCTACCTGACTCGCCTGAGTTTAAAGCCATACTGGATTCCATTGATGAAGAAAACCCACAAGATCCTCATTTAGATTTAAGCAGTCAATTCAAGTCGAATTCAAGCCCGATTCCAATCATCCAGCTATGCCTCTGGCTGGATAAAAATCCAGCCATCACATCCGTGGATTTCAAATGGAATGGCTTAGGCGATATAAGCGCGATGGCATTTGCTAAAACAAAAGGACTCAAAGCCTTGAATTTAAATCGTTCGTTCCATATCAGCAATGTCGGTGCTGTCGCTTTGGCAAATAATACGGTGTTGGAATCACTGGATATCAGCTACAACTCCATAGAAAATCAAGGGATCATGGCATTGGCTAAAAACGAGCATTTAATCCATCTGGATATCCATTCGAATCGCGTCAATGGTGATTTTTCTGCTCACGTTTTTTCTAACAATACGTCACTGAAAACACTTTGTTTAGGTAGTCATATTTTCGGTGGAAGACACGATTATAATATCAGTGATGAGGGTGCTATCGCGCTGGCAGCCAATGCCACCTTAAAATCCCTTCAATTCAAAGGCGTCAACATCGGGGTCGCTGGCTATAAAGCACTCGCTCAGAATAAGACATTGAGATCCATTGATGGTATCGACTACTACAGTAACCCAAAGAATCAAAATGAAATACTGCAGGCATTCTATAACAGTAAAACACTGATACACTGCAGTGCATGGCTCGCACTGGATTGGATAGGAAAGCAGCACATTAGAGAAGAAATGAAAGCCAGGAACCAAGAAAATTTGAGAAGTCAGCTATTCTTGTTGATGATTGTAAAGACAAATATAAACCTGCTGCCAGATCATCTGATTTTACATGTTGGTTCTTTTTATATTTCAGACATCAATACTTTAACAGACATCGTGAATGCATCAAAATCCATGGGGAAACGGACGAATAGTATTCCATCAGAAGCGGGTATGTTTTCAGCGGTCCACCACAAATCAACATCAACTCAATCGAGCGAAGATGAAACTGTATCAGAACACCATCCGACTGGCCTAACAAAATTTAAGCTCAGGTGAATGATTGCTGGCCTTGAATCAACAATTCATGCGCGTGGGAACGTGTTTGCTCGGTGATGGTCAAGCCACCGAGCATGCGGGCAATTTCATCCACTTTCTCAGTCTCAGCTAGCGCGATCACTCGGGAAAACGTTTGTTCACTATCGGTGTGCTTTTCAACCATAAAATGATGATGCGCGCAGGATGCCACTTGAGGTTGATGCGTGACGCAAAAGAGTTGCAAACGCGCGCCTAAATGGCGCAGTAATTGCCCCACCAGCGCCGCTGTAGCGCCTCCAATACCCACATCCACTTCGTCAAACAACAACGTTGGCGTCGCGCCTCGCTTTGCCGCAATCATTTGAATGGCCAGACTAATGCGTGACAACTCACCGCCCGAAGCCACTTTGGCCAAGGTATCCGGTGCCATCCCAGGATTTGTGCAGACGTGGTACTCAATTTTATCCAAACCATGTGGCTGCATCGCATCCAAGGGGGAAAATTCAACCGTGATATATCCTTTGGGCATCCCTAACTGTCGAATCGTGACACTGATGTCTTCGGCCAATTGTGTGCTGTATTTTTGACGAGAGGAGCGAAGCACGGATGCGGCCTGTTCGTAGGCCTGCAAACACTCCTGATAGTCTAATTGCAATTGCGCTTGCTGTTGATTGACGGCAAGCAAGGCTTGTAATTCGTCCTCCAATTGCCGAACGAGCGCTGGCAACTGCGTCGCATCCACATGGTATTTTCGCCCGATTTGATGCAAATGGCTCATGCGAGCCTCTACGCACTCTAAACGCTCCGGATCAAGCTGTACGTGTGTTGAAAAATGCGTGACTTCGCTCACGGCCTCATCGCATTGAATCAGGGCGCTATGGATTAATTCCACTGCATTTTTAATCGCTGAATGGTCTTGTGGGAGCGATGCCAAGCGTTGAATCACCTGATTCAATCCCTGACAGATGTTAGGCGCATCTTCTTTATTCAATAAATCCGAAATGCATTGCGCGCCTTCTAAATATTCACGCGCATGGTGCAAGCGATGGTGCTCTTCATGCAGAGCTTCTAGCTCGCCTTCTTGCAACGACAACTGCGCCAATTCGTCCAATTGATACTGAAGCAATTCAACCCGCTCTCGCATAGACGCTTGATTTTTCAACGTGTCCAGCGCCCGCTTGACCTGTTGGCATTGGCGATACAGGCGCGAAACCTCATCCAACAGCAAAGGATGATTGGCATATTGGTCCACTTGCTGGCGATGCGTGGCGTGTTGTAGCAGGCGTTGATGTTGATGCTGTCCATGAATATCGACCAGCATTTCACTGAGTTCTTTCACTTTTTGCAAAGGAAACGGCTGGCCGTTAATATAGGACTTAGAACGCCCCTCTGCATACATGATTCGGCGCAAGACGATTTCGCCATCACTCGCATCCAAATCATGCGCGACCAGCCAATCGGCGGGCTGTGAGTCTTTATCAAACGAAAAATTCGCATAAATTTCACATTTGTCAGCACCAGCACGCACAACGGATGCATCTGCACGCCCCCCTAAGGCGAGCATCAGTGCATCAATCATGATTGATTTACCCGCCCCTGTTTCGCCCGTAAAGGCGGTCATGCCGGAGGAGAAGTCCAACTCGAGTTGCGATACGATGGCAAAATTTTCAATTCGTAGAGACGTCAGCATGCGTTATCCTTGAAAGTGTGCTCCCCAACCTAGTTTAATTCTTAATGTATCATAATATCGATAATCACAGGGATGCAAGAGGCGCAATTGCTGCGCGTTTTTTTCAATGATAACGTGTTGCCCTGGTTTGATTAAACACGACTCATGGCCATCACAACTGATCTGTAAATTATGCTCGTTACTGTCGCTAATACGCAGTTCAATGAGCGCGTGCCCATCGATAACGAGCGGGCGAGAACTTAAGCTGTGTGAAAACATGGGCACAAGAACCATGGCGTTCAGCTGAGGGTGCATGATGGGACCACCTGCAGATAACGCATAAGCAGTGGAGCCGGTTGGTGTGGCCACAATCAACCCATCCGAGCGATAATGGCTAACAAACTCTTGATTAATATAGACATCAAATGCGATTAAATGGGTTTCATTGCCTCGGCTTAAGACCACATCATTGAGGGCATCGCCTTGAAAAAAAGTGGCGTCCTCATCATGAATGCGCATGTGCAACAAAAAACGCCGTTCCTCGCCATATTGACCGGAAAGAACCGCACCCAACTGCAATTCCAACTCATGCGGCAATATGTCCGTTAAAAAACCCAATCGACCTCGATTGATGCCAATCACCGGGACGTTGACCTTGATGGCCATGCGCGCAGCGGACAACAAACTTCCGTCCCCCCCCACAACAACAATCAAATCTTGTTGTTCACCCATCGCCTCTCGAGGCAACGT
>JAOAUO010000041.1 GCA_030157565.1 Legionellaceae bacterium | reverse complement strand
TTTCGACGGGGATTTCAGCGGGAAAGAGACATCCCGTACAGGCCGCACCCGTTTTTTTTATCTTTGATTGGTCAGCAAATGCTTGAGACACACCACCAAAAGCCAATGCCATGCCAAGCGCCAATATAATCGATTTAGTCATGATAATATCCCTTTATTCATTAAGCTACGTTATGGACAAATTGATCTTCTTGCCGGCTGGCATCACACTCCATGGCGTCAATGACCATCTGATTTACTACGACAACAGTTCAATACATTCCCGCACCGTGATGACCACTGCGCTATATAGTCTCCAAGACTAAGAGGGGCGAAGCAACGGTCCATGCGCTCGTTGAATGCATGAACCGTTGGTTTTAAAGATGCAATGCTTATCTTCCTACCTTACGTTTAGAATATTGGTTAGTCTCAACTTTTTTAACTTTAGCTTTATCAACAGAAGAATGCTTATTCATTGCTTTATGTACTGCAGCTCCTTTAAGTAGTTTCTGGTGATTTTCTGCAAATGCTTGAGAAACACCACCAAAAGCCAATGCCATGCCAAGCGCCAATATAATCGATTTAGTCATGATAATATCCTTTTATTCATTAAACTACGGTATGGAAAAACTGATCTTCCATTTTTAATATAGTCTATGAATTGGATTTTACCAAATAAATGTATGGGTTTTTTTTCGCTTAATAATGGGTTTAAATCGCGCAAAGCCTTTCCAATAGAATAGGGGCTGTTGACATTCAGATTTTGGCGTCCCGCGAACAAGTCGCGGGACGTAGGCCTTCGGATGATGAATGGTCAACGCGCACTAGATGGCTACCCCCTTTTCAACATAGGTCCGGTTCCGGCCGATAGCATATGGCATGTTGGTCTTAGTCATCGTTTTACGATTACTGACAAGAACGGATGTATCCTTGTCATGAATACGAACTTAACGTGTGAGAGGTTGAATTTGGAGTTTGGACGGCAGACATGTAAAAACATGCACTTGTATTACAATAATCCTCGGATTATACTCCGAGACAAATCTATTTTACTCGGATCCTATTCCGAGAATCAAAGGGGTCTTGTATGTTAGATTCTTTGCAAATGATCTTTGAGCGTCTCCTGGATGAAACAAGCATGCTTCATCACCGCTTTTTATTTCATCCATTTAATATGAACAATCGGTTGACTGGACTGATTGGCCCTCGCGGGGTAGGTAAGACCACCTTAATGTTGCAATTAATCAAACGGCATTATGCAGGGATGAATCATGTATTTTACTTTTCGGCGGATCATATTTATTTTAAAGAAAAAAAGCTTTATAGTTTTATTGAAGAGCTTTACCTCAAGCAATCGATAACCACCCTATTTATTGATGAAATCCACAAATATGAAAACTGGAATCAGGAATTAAAAAATATCTATGACGGATTTCCTGCAATAAAAATAATTTTCTCTGGAAGCTCCAGTTTGGACTTGATTAAAGGCAGCTATGATCTCTCACGCCGTGCCAATATATACCATTTGCCGGGATTATCTTTTCGAGAATACCTGAATTTTTCATTTGACATGGATCACAAGCCGTATGCCTTTACTGAATTAATGCAAAATCATACAAAAATCAGCAAGGACATTTCAAACATAATGGGGTTGCTGGGGCATTTCCACAACTACCTTAAACAAGGATTTTACCCATTTTTTGCAGAAGATCCGCTCTCTTATTATCAAAAATTATTGCGCGTCGTTGATAAAACAATTTATGAAGACATTAGTAATCACTACAGCATGAAAACCACGAATCTTCGTCACATGGGTAAAATACTCAATTATCTTGCGGCCATTCCGCCCGGAGAAATAAGCACTTATAATTTGGGTAAAAATCTAAGCATCGATGACAAAACGGCAGCCAACTATCTGAATATGCTGAAAGAAACAGGGCTTGTAGAAATAATATATTCACGCGAAGGAGGAAATCAGGGGCTACGTAAACCTGAAAAAGTATTTTTGAATAACACCAATTTGCAATATGCACTGGGTGAGCATCTGCCCCATGATATGGTTCTGGGCACCATTCGCGAACTCGCATTTATTCAGGCAACGAAACACGCTGGATTGGATGTTTTTCATAGTAAACAAGGCGACTATCAAGTGGGGTCATTCCTTTTTGAGATTGGCGGAAAAAATAAAACCAGAAAACAAATCACGGGTATAGAGAACGCATGTTTAGTGAAAGACGATACTGTGGCTGCAACAAAGGGTATGCTGCCGCTGGTTTTTTTTGGGTTTCTTTATTGACGGGGGTTAGCCATCAGCGCATTCGCCACTTTCGATTGATTTTTACGCCCCAATACGGTGCAAATTTTATCCCCCGCGGCCACCATTTTGAAAATATCAATGCCGGTTTCAATGCCCAATCCGTGCATGAGGTAGAGCACATCCTCTGTTGCGACATTTCCACTGGCGCCTTGTGCGTACGGGCAGCCGCCAAGACCTGCGACCGAGCTGTCAAAGCGGTTTATCCCACAGGCCAATGCGGCATAAATATTGGCAACGGCCTGCCCGTAAGTGTCGTGAAAATGCATGGCGATGCGGGATAAGGGCAGGGCGGGTTTGAGGGTGTGGATGAGGGCTTGGGTTTGCATGGGCGTGCCCACACCAATGGTGTCCCCTAAGCTGATTTCAGTCACGCCTAAATTCAAGAGTTCAACTGCGACCTTCAAGACTTGTTTCGGATCAATATCGCCCTCATAGGGGCAGCCCAATACGCAAGAGATATAGCCGCGTACGCGAATGCCATGGGCCGCTGCCAGCTGCATGACCGGCTTAAACCGTGCAATGCTTTCAGCAATGGAGCAGTTGATGTTGCGTTGGTTGAATGATTCGCTGGCCGCGGTGAAAATGGCGATGTCCTTCACGCCAACGGCTAAAGCCTTTTGCATGCCGCGCTCGTTCGGCACCAATGCTGAAAAATGAACCCCCGCAGGCTTGTCAATGGCACGAAAGACCTCTTCACAGTCAGCCAATTGTGCGATGGATTTTGATGAGACAAAACTGGTGACTTCAATGTGCTTCAATCCGCTTTGTGCGAGTGCATTGATGAGCTCCACTTTGTTTTTGGTGGGCACAAAAGCGGATTCATTTTGCAAGCCATCGCGCGGTCCCACTTCAATGATCGTAACATGCGAGGGAAAACTCATGTTGGATGAGCCTCCAGGGCCACCAATTGCGCGCCCTCCATGACTTGCGCACCCATCCCATAGAAAATATCCACCAGCACGCCATCCGTGGGGGCATGAATGGCATGCTCCATTTTCATGGCTTCCAGTACCATCAACGTGTCTCCGGCTTGGATGGAATCACCAATTTGCTTGAGTACCGCCACCACCGTTCCCGGCATGGGGGCTGTGAGTTGGCGGTTTGTGGCCGCTGCTGGCATGGATGCAGGCAAGCCATCGCTGCGTGTAACCAGCAGCGGTTCTGATTCAGTGTAGACCATCACGCCGTCGTGTCTCATGTCAACTAAAGCGTGCAGGCGTTGCAGGCCGTCGTCTAAACACAGCTGATGGCCTGTTTGTTTGATGCGCCACTCGGTAGATAGGCCTTTTAATTCAAACATCACTTGATGTGCGTGGATGGGCCAGACTTTGACCTCAAAAGCCTCTCCTTGAATCTGGTAATGCGCACACCAATGGCTTTTTAAATGCATTTGCCAAGCAAAGGTGTCCGCACGCAAGCCATCGTTTTCAAGGGATGCAAGGGCTAAATAATCAGCACTGGCCGCCATCAGCAATGCCCGCTGTGGATTGGGTGGGGCGATTTCAATGGATGCTTGGCTTAAAAAATCCGTGTTCAATGCGTTGTCGATAAAGCGCGGGTGTTTGAGAATGGCTTGTAGAAAAGGGATGTTGGTTTTCACGCCGCCTAGGTGGTAATGATTCAATGCATGAAGCATGCGACTGCGCGCTTGCGCGCGGGTCTCGCCCCAGGTGATGAGTTTAGCCATCATGGGGTCGTAATGCATGCTGATTGAGGAACCCACCGCTACGCCGGTATCGATGCGCACGCCATCACCGGTGGGTTCGCTGAGAAAATGCAATTGACCGACTGACGGGAGAAAATCATGACGAGGGTCTTCTGCATAAATGCGGCATTCTAAGGCATGCCCGTGTGCTGTTATTTGAGATTGAAGGCAGGGGAGCGGTTCATTGGCCGCAATGCGTAATTGCCATTCGACCAAATCAAGGCCCGTGATCATTTCAGTCACGGGGTGTTCGACTTGAAGGCGCGTGTTCATTTCCATGAAATAAAACTGTTCGTTGTCATCCACTAAAAATTCGACGGTTCCTGCATTGGTGTAATCAATGGCCCGTGCGACGGCGATAGCGGCGGCGGTCAACTGTTCACGCAAGGCGTTAGACAAATGGGCCGCTGGTGCTTCTTCCATGATTTTTTGATGGCGGCGTTGAATGGAGCAATCGCGTTCAAATAGGTGAACGATTTGGCCGTGGTTGTCGGCCATGATTTGTACTTCAATGTGACGCGGTGCTTGAATTAATTTTTCAATCAGCATGGTGTCATCAGAAAAATACGCCATGGCTTCACGACGAGCGCCCGCCAATGCATCCGTAAATTCGCTGAGTTGATGGACCGCTCGCATGCCTTTTCCGCCGCCGCCGCAGGCGGCTTTGAGCAAGACGGGAAAACCTAATCGCACGGATTCTTGCAGCAGACGCGCATCGGATTGATCCGGTCCGTGATAGCCGGGCGTGAGGGGCACCTCGGTTTGTTCCAAGCGTTGTTTCGCCCATTGTTTTGAACCCATGGCGTCTAGTGCGCTCACCGATGGTCCAATAAAAACAATGCCGGCGGCAGCACATGCACGTGCCATGGCGGGGTTTTCAGATAAAAAGCCATAACCTGGGTGGATGGCTTCTGCACCACGGGCGAGTGCGATGGCGATGATTTCGTCTATATTGAGATAACTCAGTCGCGCGGCCGGTTCGCCTACGCAAAAGGCCTCATCGGCTAATGATACGTGTAAACTGTCTCTATCGGCCGTGGAATAAATGGCCACGGATTCAATGCCTAAACGGCGAGCCGTTTGGATGATACGGCATGCGATTTCACCGCGGTTCGCAATGAGGATTTTATTAAACATACGTTAATTCCACGTGGGTGTTTCCTTTTTCAGAAAAGCCTGCAAACCCTGCTGGCCTTCGACCGATGTGCGTTGGCGTGCGATGAGGGTGGCGGTTAGGTGTTGCAATGCCTCATTGATGGGAAGGCCGGACACTTGGCGCACCAGTGCCTTGGACGCGCGAACCGCAAGGGGGGCTAATTGGGCCATCCGTTCTGCATACTGACGTGTGTAGGTGAGCAGCTCTTCTTCAGGCACGCAATGTTGGACCAAGTGGAGTTCGTACGCGCGTTTTGCATCAAAGGGTTCTGCACTCATAAACAATGCCGCTGCCGCCCGCGCGCCAATCGCCTGAATCACATAGGGGCTTATCACGGCCGGAATCAAGCCCAATTTGACTTCTGAAAAACAAAAGCGAGCCGTGTGCGCGGCAATGGCAATATCACAGGCCGCCACCAATCCCGCTCCACCGCCGAAAGCGGCCCCTTGCACCATGGCAATGGTGGGTTTGGGGCACTGATGGAGGGTATACATGACACGCGCCAACGCTTGCGCATCGGCCAGGTTTTCAGCCTCACTAAATTGCGCCATCCGTTGCATCCACGCCACATCAGCGCCCGCGGAAAAATGTTTGCCATGGGCTTTGAGTACGATAACGCGAACGCGTGCGTCAGCAATGACCGTGTCGAGCAGGTGTTGCAAATCAGTCAATAATCGGTCGTCAAACGCATTGTGTACCTGAGTACGGTTTAACGTAATCAAGTGCACATGCCCCTGCAACTCACTCAATAGTTCCGTCATATAAAAAAACCTTCTACAGATGAACGATCTCAATCATTTGAACGGCACCACATGAGGCTTTTCTCATGTGGTGCCGTTCAAACCCCCAATTACATTCGAAACACGCCAAAACGCGTGGGTTCACTCGGCGCATTGAGTGCCGCTTGCAGGCTTAAGCCCAATACTTTGCGTGTGTCATGGGGGGCTATCACGCCGTCATCCCAAAGCCTGGCACTGGCATAATAAGGATTGCCTTGTGCTTCATATTGCGCACGGATCTGGGCTTTAAATGACTCCTCATCGTGAGAGGACCCAGTCGAGCCTTGCTTCATGTGTTTGTCACGTGTGATTTGAGCCAGCACATTGGCGGCTTGCTCCCCGCCCATCACGGAGATGCGTGCATTCGGCCAAGTCCATAAAAAGCGAGGCGAATAAGCACGACCGCACATGGCATAATTCCCCGCTCCAAAACTCCCCCCCACAATGACCGTGAATTTAGGCACGCGCGCGTTGGCCACGGCCATCACCATTTTAGCACCGTGTTTGGCAATGCCGCTCGCCTCATATTTACTGCCCACCATAAAACCGGTGATATTTTGTAGAAAGATCAATGGAATATTGCGCTGCGTGCAGAGTTCAATAAAGTGTGCCCCTTTTAATGCACTCTCTCCAAATAAAATGCCATTGTTCGCAATGATCCCAACCGGAAACCCATACAGGTGAGCGAATCCACACACCAGCGTGGTGCCGAAGAGCGCTTTGAATTCATCAAACTCGGAGGCGTCTACGAGGCGTGCAATGATTTCTCGGATATCAAACGGTTTTCGTGCATCGGTTGGGATGACGCCATTTAATTCATGAACGTCATATGCGGGATCACGGCTTGCGATGCGGCAAACGGTGTCTGGTTTTCGACGGTTTAAATGGCTGACCACGCGCCGCGCAATGGCCAGTGCGTGTGCGTCGTTTTTGGCATAATAATCAGCGACGCCTGATTGGCGGCAGTGCACATCAGCGCCGCCTAATGCCTCGGCACTGATGACTTCACCTGTGGCGGCTTTGACCAATGGGGGCCCACCTAGAAAAATAGTGGCTTGATTTTGAACCATGATGGATTCATCCGCCATGGCAGGCACATACGCTCCACCGGCGGTGCATGAACCCATGACCACCGCAATTTGCGGAATGTTTTGTGCGGATAAATTCGCTTGATTATAAAAAATACGACCAAAGTGATCGCGGTCTGGAAATACTTCGTCTTGCAAGGGTAAAAATGCGCCGCCTGAATCGACGAGATAAATACACGGCAAGTGGTTGTCTGCTGCAATTTCTTGCGCGCGCAAATGTTTTTTGACGGTCAGTGGGTAATAGGTGCCCCCCTTGACCGTGGCATCATTGATGACCATCATGCATTCCTGACCGGAGACGCGCCCAATGCCCGTGATTAAACCGGCCGCGGGCAAGGGGTCGGAATAGACTTGGTAGGCGGCCAATTGGGAGAGTTCTAGAAATGGACTGCCTGGGTCAATCAATTGTTGCAAGCGCTCGCGTGGGAGCAATTTACCCTGTTCAAGATGCCTTGCACGGGCTTTCTCATCGCCGCCTAACGCAATGCTTGCAACGGTGTCCACTAACGGGTTCAGCAGTGCTTGCATGGCGGCTTGATTGGCCTTGAATGCACTGCTGGCGGGATTGAGTTGACTCAATATTTTTGCCATGGTCTGGTCCTTATTGGGCGTGCGTCTACCGAACCAGCACTTTGCTGAGTACAATGATCAACCACAAAAACCACACGGCCTCGAGGAAATACGGCATGTCTCGACCCTTGATGGCTCGGTATATTAGCGCTGGAATGCCGGCGATAATAATGGGCAGTAGTGTGAGCACAATGATGCGTTGCATCAAAAGACCCGATGCACCGGGGTTGAATATCGGTGTTAATTGAAACATCACATACGTGTAGAACATGACAATATAAACAATCAGGAGATGCACGTATTCGGCAAAGAGCACCAGCAGGATACTGAGCACGAGGTAGAGGATGAATGGTTTAAGCATGGATGATCTCGATTGCGATAGCGGTGGCTTCTCCTCCACCAATACAAAGGGCGGCGACCCCGCGGGTTTTTTGTTGTTGCAACAGCGCATAAATCAAGGTCACGAGAATGCGCGCGCCAGAGGCGCCAATCGGGTGGCCTAATGCGCAGGCGCCGCCATGGATATTGACTTTTTCAGGGTTTAGTTCCAGTTCCGAGATGGCCACCATGGCCACCACGGCAAAGGCTTCGTTGATTTCATAGAGATCAACATCGTCCGTGGTCCAACCGGCTTTGGTTAATACGTTTTCAATCGCGGCAATGGGGGCTGTGGTAAACCATTGAGGCTCTTCTGCATAACTGGCATGTGCCACGATTCGGGCCAACGGTTTCAGTCCGCGTTCGCGCGCGTGGGCGGCCGTCATTAAAACAAGGCTTGCCGCTCCATCCGCGATCGAGCTGGCGTTGGCCGCCGTGACGGTACCATTCGCGGTGAAGGCTGGCCGTAGGGTGGGTATTTTCTGCAACTTCGAAGCATCAGGACCTTCATCCGTCGTGATGAGGGTCTCGCCTTTTCGACCAGACAGCGTGACCGGTGTGAGCTCGTCGTTAAAGGCGCCATTTTTTTGCGCGGCCAATGCGCGTGTCATGGATTGGGCCGCATACGCATCTTGTTGTTCACGAGAGAGGTTGAAACGCTGTGCGGTGGCATCAGCAAAACACCCCATGGATTTGCCCGGTTCATAGATGTCTTCTAGTCCGTCGAGCAACATGTGGTCTTTTAATTCACCGTGGCCTAAGCGATACCCGGTACGTGCTTTGCTTAACAGATAAGGGGCATTGCTCATGCTTTCCATGCCGCCTGCAAGCACCACTTGGGCGGAACCCGCTCGAATCATATCATGTGCCAGCATGACCGCTTTCATGCCTGATCCACACATTTTATTTAACGTGGTCGCACCGGCGGACAGCGGAACACCCGCCTGGATGGCGGCTTGTCTGGCGGGGGCTTGTCCAATGCCGGCTTGCAGGACGCAACCGCTGATGACTTCATCGATATCGATGGATGCAATGCCGGCTTGTTGGATGGCAGCACGGTGTGCAATGGCGCCTAATTCCGGTGCGGTGAGTGTGGATAACTGGCCGAGCATGGCCCCTGTGGGGGTGCGTTTTGCGGCAACAATGACAATGTCTTCATCTTTCATGCGTAGTCCTTAAATAATTCGCGTCCAATTAACATCCGTCGGATTTCAGAGGTCCCAGCACCAATTTCATACAATTTCGCATCGCGTAACAGACGTCCAGTGGGGTATTCATTGATATAGCCGTTGCCGCCTAAGGTTTGGATGGCTTGAAGCGCCATTTGAGTCGCTTTTTCGGCTGTGTATAAAATCACACTGGCCGCATCCCGTCGATTCACTAATTGGCTGTCGCAGGCGCGAGCGACAGCATATAGATACGAACGGGATGCGTTGAGCTCGGTGTACATGTCGGCCAATTTGCCTTGTATAAATTGAAATTCACCAATCGGTTGATTGAATTGCTTTCGTTCATGCACATACGGGATAACGACATCCAGACACGCTTGCATGATGCCAACGGGGCCCGCGGCAAGAATGGTGCGCTCATAATCGAGCCCACTCATTAATATCTTCACCCCGTGATTCAGCTCGCCCAAGAGATTCTCGGCAGGCACTTCACAGTGTTCAAAGACCAATTCGCAGGTGTTGGAGCCGCGCATGCCCAGTTTGTCGAGCTTTTGTGCTGTGCTAAATCCGGCAAACTGTTTCTCGATGATAAACGCACTGATGCCTTTACTGCCGGCTTTGGCATCTGTTTTGGCATAAACGACCAATACGTCGGCTTCTGGACCATTGGTTATCCACATTTTGGTGCCATCTAAAATAAAACGATCGCCTTCTTGTCGTGCTTGCAATTGCATGCTGACGACATCTGATCCTGAATTGGCTTCGCTCATGGCCAACGCACCGACGTGTTCACCTCGGATGAGTTTCGGTAAATACCGTTTTTTTTGTGCCGCTGAACCGTTTAAATACAGTTGATTGACACATAAATTAGAATGCGCGCCATAACTTAAACCGATGGAGGCGGATGCACGAGAAATTTCTTCCATTGCAATCGCATGTGCCAAATAACCCATGTTCGCGCCGCCGTATTCTTCGCTCACGGTGATGCCTAAGAGCCCCATGTCCCCTAATTTTCGCCAAAGCGGGTAGGGAAATGCATTGTCCTGATCAATTTGGGCCGCAATGGGCGCTATTTCTTGGCGTGCGAATTGATACACGCTCTCGCGTAGCATGTCATGGGTTTCGCCCAATTGGTGTTGCAGGCCTAGCTGCATGATAACGACTCCCTGTGGGTGAGTTGGTTCGGATAAAACAATTAGGTTAAACTATACCTTGCATGGTGCAGGTTGTGAAGAAAAAACGGGGGAAATGCAATGCGTACGGATGAATATCAGTTGATGTTTGGGCTGTCAGCGGACGATCTGAGTGGCCGAATATTAGAATATAGCGATGCGTTGAGTGCCATGCATGATGTGGTGGGGTTGCGTCATCCAGTGACGCATTGTGAGCCCGCACCCGATCAGCGGCTTCCCTTCGATGATTTCACGTTTGATATGGCATTGTGTCCTGAGTATTTATTCTTACAGGCTCAAACGGTGGATGCATCCATGCAAGCGATACGGGAACTGGCGCGCGTGGCCAAAGAGGTTCGGGTGTTTCCACTGAGTGACCCGCACGGTTTACCCTTCCCGCTATTGGGGCCGGTTCTATTGGGACTGAACCAAGAAAATTACGGTGTTGAAGTGCGTGATGTCACGTCTTCGTTACAGCCCAAAGGCAACGCCATGTTGCGTGTCTGGGCACAACAATGTCAAGTGAGTTAACTATTTATGGTTCATTTTAAAGCAATCAGTGCGCGCACGTTTCTAAACGAGTATTGGCAGAAAAAGCCATTGGTCATTCGCCAGGCCTTGCCTGATTTTATCAACCCATTGACGGCGGATGAATTGGCAGGGCTTGCGTTGGAAGAGGGGGTGGAAAGCCGCATGGTGTTCGAAACGCCATCTGAAACGCCTGCTTGGCGATTAAAACAAGGTCCCTTTTTAGAATCCGATTTTGCAACATTGCCAAAGACCCATTGGACGCTATTGGTGCAGGGCGTGGATAGAATCGTGCCAGGGGTCACTCAACTGCTCGATCACTTTGATTTTATTCCACAATGGCGCCTGGAAGATGTGATGATTAGTTATGCCGTAAAGCACGGCAGCGTTGGTCCGCATTATGACAATTACGATGTATTTTTATACCAGGCAGAAGGGCGAAGAAAATGGTCGCTCACCACGCAACAGTGCCATGCCCAAAATTATTTAACCGATGTTGAGTTGCGCATCATGGCGCAATTTGATGTGGAAGAAGAATACATCCTTGAGCCGGGCGATATGCTGTACCTCCCGCCGCATGTAGGCCACCATGGCGTGTCATTGTCGGATGATTGCATGACGTATTCGTTTGGATATCGCAGTTATCAAGGCCAAGAATTGTGGGATAGTTTTGGCGATTATTTGTCTGAAACGGTTACGGATACCGGATTATACTCTGATCCCAATTGGGCTGATTTAACCGCTACATCAGTGATTCCTTCCACGGCATGGAACCATGCGCGCGAAGGGATGCTCGCTTTATTAAATAGTGAACAGCACATGAAACATTGGTTTGGACGGTTTGCCACGCGTCTTGATCAGCGAGCCGAGCAAGATTTGCCTGAGCCTCTAACCGATCAAGAAGCCGGTACCCGCTCAGCGTTTATTGATGCATTATTGAATGGTGCCACGCTGGTGCGGGATGCCACGTGCCGCATGGCTTATGAAGAAGATGAGTTGGAACTGTTTATTAATGGCTGTGCGTGGGACATCACCGGCGTTTCATTTGCGTTAGTGAAGCAGGTTGCGAACCATCGGTTACTCGACACATCGGTTTTATCACCCTTTTTGGCTCAAGATGACAATCAGATTTTTCTCTATGAGTTGTGGCGATTGCAGTGGTTGGCCATTCACGACGATTAGGGGGGGGGGCCATTCAGATCTCTACGTCCCGCGAACAAGTCGCGGGACGTAGGCCTTCGGAAGATGAATGGTCAACACGCCCTAGTCTCGAGGGGGCTCGATCCTAATCGTAGTACACATGCTCCAAATTCCAAGCCATTACAATCCCGCGGTTAGATGTGCTGAGCGGGTGTGTTGCCGGGTTTTAACTCAACCGGTTCAATCGGCGAACTTTTTCTGAAAAATGAAACATAGAAAGGGCTTTCTAACAACCTTACTATCGGTCCTTCGTCATCATTCAAATCAATGGATGATGTTGAAATGGATCGAGCCCGCAAAACAGAGAGGGACGCTGATCGACTTCTCGTGATAGAAGTAGTAGCCGGAGAGATAGGACTAAATCTTAAATATTGATCCATCTCAGAGTTTTCAGGAATCGCCCTAGGCGACTCGATAAACCTTAATGTATTGATTCGAGCCACTGCTTGTAAAGAGGCCTTAAAATCTCGCCAATCGGTCTTGTCACTCGGACCCGGTTCGGGATAAGAGAGATAAGTTAATTCCCCCTGATTATCCCAGTGCATGGGTGAGTCTAAACAATGTTGATAAACGCCAAACGACAAGGCATTCTTGGCGTCAAAGGGCAATGGATTATCCAAGGCATCAACAAAATCTTCTAATGAAGCAACGTCTTCAATGAACCATTTATCGTCTCTGTGTGTAGCATGTTGCAGCAGTAACGCAATATTAAACGCGGCAACAAGAGCCTCCGCACAGCGCAATCCTTCGATTTTGTTTTCATCAGTATACGTCAGCGGAATAAAAGGCAAATGGTTCGCCATGAGAAGATATTGTGAGTAATTATCTTGATATGTTTTTTTTCCATATTCTTGTTGAATGATTCCAGAGCGAGTTGGGTTATCTAGACCACCTAAGTTATCAATCCAATTTAATATTTTGTCTCGTTTTTTAACCGATGCGTAAGGCACCAAATGTTCAACCCATGTTAATAAAACTTCTTTGGCATCCAGAGCCAACGGTACATTGAGTGGTCGCATCACGCGATAATGACAATTCTCACCAGGAGGCGTCAAATAAGTCAACATGACGGCGTCGTGAGGGGCGGTGGTTGCGTGAAGCACATAAGGCACGCCTCCTTTTTTGCCGGCATAGAGTGCTAAATGCTCGGCTTCACCAATAGAACTAAAAGAAAAGATAAGATCGCCTGGCTGTAACTCGTTACTATTCATTTGGTTTCGCCTATATAGTGTGTTTCGTGACAAATAAATGCGCATTTTATCACAATATTGGCATTTTAGGTCGATTTTTTTATGGCGTTGCATGAGTCCTTTTTCATGTGGCACGGCTCCGCCACCCATGGGTTGCATTTTCAATGAAAATATTTCAAGATTGATGTCAATAGTCTCTATGAGCCCATTCTATTTAGACGTAACAGCATGCGTTCTTTTTTATGCTGTTACGTCTAAACGCTGATTCATAACCTAAGGAGAGAAGTAGATGAAGAAAAAAGAACTCATTGATGCGATTAGTCAGCGCTCAGGGATGGCTAAACATGAATCTGAAACCGCTTTGAATGCCGTGATTGGTTGCTTGACCGACTTGCTCGGAAAAGGTGATTCCATTGTATTGCCCGGATTTGCCAGCTTATCTGTGAAATCCCGTGCGGCCCGTACAGGACGAAACCCCTCGACAGGAGAACCATTGGCTATTCCTGCGAGTAAAATCGTGAGTTTCAAAACAGGTTCCAAATTGAAAGAAGTGATCAACGCCTAAGCCATTATTCTGAGGTTTGGACCCAATGACCGGCGTGTTTTTGCATGTCGTTTGGTCCAAACCCCAATAAATAGGCTAAACTGTAGTCACCTCTCTCGAATAAGATTTTATCATGACCCATCCGATACAAACCATCCGCATTCGCGGGGCCAGAACACATAATTTAAAAAACATCAACGTGGATTTGCCTCGTAACCAATTAACCGTCATTACCGGCCTTTCGGGCTCTGGCAAATCATCGCTCGCGTTTGATACCTTGTATGCCGAAGGGCAGCGGCGCTATGTGGAGTCGTTATCGGCTTATGCGCGGCAATTTTTATCCATGATGGAGAAGCCCGATGTGGACTCCATTGAGGGCCTGTCACCGGCTATCTCCATTGAACAAAAAGCAACCTCACATAACCCGCGCTCGACGGTGGGTACCATCACTGAAATATACGATTATTTACGTTTATTGTTTGCGCGCGTCGGTGAGCCACGCTGTCCGCAACATGGCGTGGATTTGCATGCACAAACCATCAGTCAAATGGTGGACCAGGTGTTGAGCTTGCCTTCGGATAGTCGTGCCATGATTTTGGCGCCCGTGGTGCGCGAGCGCAAGGGCGAGCACGTGCAATTGTTGCAACAGTTGCAAGCGAAAGGGTATGTGCGAGCACGCATTGATGGCGAATTGTGTGAATTGGATTCGCCCCCTAAATTGGCTTTGCGCAAAAAACACAGCATTGACGTGGTGGTTGACCGCTTCAAAGTGCGCGCAGATATCACCCAGCGATTGAGTGAGTCTTTTGAAAATGCGCTGGCGCTAGGCGATGGTTTGGTGAGCGTGGTCTCGATGGACCAGGCTTTTCCTGACCTGCTGTTTTCCTCTAATTTTGCGTGTACGGAGTGTGGTTATAGCTTAAGTGAGTTAGAACCCCGTTTGTTCTCATTTAATAACCCGATGGGTGCGTGTGCCACATGCGATGGGTTGGGGGTGGACCAATTTTTTGACCCGGATCGTGTGGTGCATGATGAGACCTTAAGTCTAGCCAATGGCGCGATTCGAGGATGGGACCGACGGGGGCATTATTATTATGCGTTACTGGAGTCTTTAGCGCACCATTATCAATTTTCGATTGATACGGCGTTTTGTGACTTGCCGAAAGCGATACAAGACGTGGTGTTGTATGGCAGTGGAGAGACGTTGATTGATTTCCAATATCAGCGCCCACATGGTGATTTCATGACCAAAAAACATGCGTTCGAAGGGGTTGTGGTGAACATGCAACGCCGATACCGTGAATCCGATTCAGCGATGGTGCGAGAGGAGCTAGCCAAATATTTGTCAACTCGCCCTTGCCAGTCGTGTCAAGGTGCACGTTTACGTGAATCGGCTCGGCATGTTTTTATTGAGAATAAGAATTTATCTGAATTAACCGCGTATTCCATTGAGCAAGTGTATGCGTTTTTCAAGCAGTTGAAATTACCGGGCAATCGAGGCGAAATTGCTGAAAAAATAAATAAAGAAATTGTGGAACGTTTGGGTTTTCTCGTGAATGTAGGCCTGGATTACTTGTCCCTTTCACGCAGTGCAGAAACGTTGTCGGGTGGCGAGGCGCAGCGCATTCGTTTGGCGAGCCAAATTGGTTCGGGTTTGGTGGGCGTGATGTATATTTTGGATGAGCCATCTATTGGCTTGCATCAGCGCGACAATGAGCGTTTGTTGAAAACATTGGTCCATTTGCGTGATTTAGGCAATACCGTCATTGTGGTTGAACACGATGAAGAGGCCATTCGTGCGGCGGATTATGTTCTGGATGTGGGGCCTGGTGCAGGCGTGCATGGGGGTGAAATTGTAGCGTTTGGCACGCCAGACATGATCATGAACAACGCAAATTCCCTCACCGGTCAATACTTATCCGGTCAGCAAGGCATTGCCGTGCCCACCTCTCGAAAGCCATTTGATGAGCAGCGTGTGATTGGCCTCACGGGCGTCACGTGTAATAATTTACGCCATGTTGACGTGAACATTCCATTGGGCCTCATGACGTGTGTGACCGGTGTATCGGGTTCAGGAAAATCAAGTTTAATCAATGACACCCTATACCCATTGGCGGCACACGCACT
>JAOAUO010000040.1:8682-15924 GCA_030157565.1 Legionellaceae bacterium | reverse complement strand
ACGTAGAATTGATTGGATGGTTCAGATCATACTCAGGCGCTTGCGACAATAGATTGTTCACACGTTTGCAGGCGGCAGACAATGCCGTCGCGTTGGGTAGCTGTATGAACGCCAGCAAGGCATGAACCCGCCGATCCAAATCATATAGCCACTCATCTTGGCATGCTCGTGCTGCTTGCACAATATCAGCCGAAATCCCTTGTGTTTGATAAAAAGATGGCAAGCGGTCTAATATAAATGGGCGCAGCTCGGTGAGTCGTTGATCAAGATCTGGTAAATCTGCACCATAAATCTGGTGCGTCTGCTCAATCAATGCCGAGATCGTTAATGGAGCGGGAGTGGTCACTAATAATCGCACCACCGCTAGTGCCTGCCGCCTTAACTTAAACGGATCTTTATCACCCGTGGGTTTTTGGCCCATTGCAAAAGCCCCCACCAATGTATCGAGTCGGTCGGCCAAGGACAGTGCTTGTCCTAATGCGGATTCAGGCAATTGGTCTGCAGCAAAACGAGGCATGTATTGCTCATTCAACGCGATAGCCACCGCATCTTCTTCACCGTCGTTCTTCGCATAATAATAACCCATCAGTCCCTGCAATTCAGGGAACTCACCAACCATGCCGGTCATTAAATCACATTTGCTTAATTCCGCAGCCCGAGAGGCATCTGTGGCATTTAAAGACAGCGTATCGGAAAGCCCCACCATCAATTGCTGTAACCGTTTAGATTTCTCCGCTAAACTGCCTAATTTTTGTTGAAAAATGACATTTGCGGTTAAGGGATAGTAATCTGAAAGAGGCTTTTTCTTGTCTTGTCGGAAGAAAAATGCAGCGTCGCTTAAGCGTGCACGCATGACACTTTCATTGCCTGTAATGACATGTTGGGGGTTCTTGCTGTCGATATTCGCAATGGCAATGAACTGCGGCAATAATCGACCTTGACCATCGCGCAAGGCAAAGCATTTTTGATGCGACTGCATGGCCGCAATCAGCGCTTCAGCAGGCACATCTAGAAAAGCCGCGTCAAAATGAGCCAGCAAGGCATGAGGCCATTCCACGATGGAGGTCACTTCATCCATCAAATCATTCGGCATAACGGCCACACAGTCTTGACTAGCCAGCAATTGCAGCACCTGATTCACAATGGTTTGACGGCGCAGGTCAAAATCAGCAATGACTGACGCGTCCTTCAATCGCGAGGCATACAAACGAGGCGAATCAATCGCAATGGATTCTGGATGGTGATAACGATGGCCGCGGCTATCGCGACCGGTTTGAACACCCAAGACCTCGGTCAGCACAACCTCTGTTCCCAATAACAAAACCGCCCAATGAACAGGACGAACAAACTGCGTGTCTCCGGCACCCCAGCGCATGGGCTTCGCAATGGGCAATGCGGCAACGGCCTGGTTAATCATGGCCGGCAATAAATCGCGAATATGAGCACCGGGTTTGATGGATTCATAGACCCACCAAGCGCCTTTGTCCGTCGTCAGATGGGTCAGTTGGTTCACGCTAACCCCGCATGATTTCGCAAAACCCATCACGGCCGGCGCATCACATGCCAATGATGCATTGGGCCCCCTACGCGACACCGATTGCGTTGCTTGCTCCAACTGGACGTCTTGGATTAAAACAGCCAATCGTCTAGGCGTTGCATAGCGAATGACTTCACCATGCGATAAATTAGCCTTGATTAATGCCGAAACCAGGTTGTCGGCTAGCGCGTTGGCCAGAGGAAATACAGCCCCTGACGGGAGTTCTTCTGAACCTAATTCAAATAATACATCATTCATGATGGGACACCTGCAACATCGGAAATCCAAGCGCCTCACGGACTTGGTAATAGGCTTCGGCAACGGCTCGAGACAATTGTCGAATGCGTAAAATGTAGCGCTGCCGTTCGGTAACGGAAATGGCATGCCGTGCATCTAGCACGTTAAACGCATGAGAGGCCTTCATGACCATTTCGTAAGCCGGCAACGGTAATTGCAAGGCCACTAATTTTTGCGACTCCATTTCATAATAGTCAAATTGCTGAAAAAGCGCATCCACATTCGCATGCTCAAAATGATACGCGGACATTTCCACTTCATTTTGCAAAAACACGTCACCATACGTCACAACACCTTGTGGCGAGTTACTCCAAGGGATATCAAAAATGCTATCCACGCCTAAAATAGACATGGCGAGGCGTTCGAGCCCATAGGTGAGTTCACCGGTCACAGGTTTACAGGGTAAACCGCCTATCTGTTGAAAATAAGTGAATTGAGAGACTTCCATGCCATTTTGCCATACCTCCCAACCCAATCCCCATGCACCTAAAGTAGGCGCTTCCCAGTTATCCTCAACGAAACGGATGTCATCTAGCAAGGGATCGATTCCCAGTGCACGCAAAGAATCCAAGTAACGTTCTTGGATGTCCAATGGAGAGGGTTTTAATATGACTTGAAACTGATAATAGTGTTGCAATCGATTTGGGTTTTCACCATAGCGACCATCCGTAGGCCGTCTGCATGGCTGAACATATGCGGCCGACCACGGCTCAGGACCAATGGCCCTTAAAAAAGTGGCCGGATGAAACGTTCCGGCCCCTACTTCTAGATCAAGCGGTTGCAGGAGCACGCATCCGCGGGCCCCCCAAAACTGCTGCAACGTTAAAATGATTTCTTGGAACGTACTGGGTTTAGACATCAATAGCAACCTTACTTTCCTGCGGCTTTATTAACCAATGATTGAAGGGCTTCTTCTGTAGCACCGCCTGGAATAAATCCAGTTTCACTGCCGGGCTTGAACTGACCTGCAGGTGTAGACAAGACCACCAGGGCTGGTGTTCCCATCAGGTGCATTTTTTCAGCCAATGCGCGGTTTGCATCCAGATCCGCTGAGACTTGTTTGCTGTCCATGTCCACTTTCAATTTAGCCATGTCCAAGCCTAATGATTTTGCTGTATCTAGAACCAACTGATTGTCTAAATGCTTGTCTAGTTTAAGCAGTGCTTCTTGCATTGGCAGGTATTTTCCTTGCATGGCGGCAGCTAATGCAGCTCTGGATGCAAATTCAGATGTTTTTCCAAAAATGGGGAATTCTTTGTAAACAACGCGTACGTTTGGATTCTTTTTGATTAGATCGGTCATGACGGGTAACATTTTTTTGCAATGAATGCACTGGTGATCAAAAAATTCAATCACGGTTACATCGCCTTTTGGATTCCCTGCAACGGCTAGATTACCCATTAACAATTGAGCCACGTGCTCTGAAATGGCTGATTTGGCTTCTTTTTGCATGGTGAGTTGTTGTTTTTGCTGCAACGCTTGTGATGCTTCCATCAATACTTCAGGACTGTTAACCAAATAGTCATGAATGATTTGCTCAAATTGTTTTTTTTGTTCCGGCGAAATAGGGGTAACATTCGCTGCCATCGCGACGGGGGATATTATGGTTGCGGCTAGAGCGCTGACCGTTAATATGCTGGCTAATTTCATGTGTTTCTCCTGGGTTAACTGCATTTATTAAATGACTAGGCGCAACCCTAGCATTTGACAATGATACAGTCAATTGCGGGATGTGTTTACCCAGTATTCCCGCTCAAATTAGTGAATACCCCACAAACCATCTAGGCGGTTTAACTTTCATCAAAAATGGTGGGTTTCATTCTCGATTCATCAACTGGATAGCCCTGCACGCATGATTGGGTCGATATTTTTTTTGAAATATCGAGCTTAGTCCCGTCTTGATGATTTAGTCTAGGCGTTGGACGGACTTTTTGCGACAAAACCCAATTAGACTATACTGAATATAACATGGGCAAAAATATTCGGGAACCAATGATGGAATCTCCGCGCGAAGTTACAAACTCTGTGCAAGAAGAGCCAACTGATTGGAAAACCCAATTATTTGAGATACCTGAAAAACCCACAGGACAAGTTTTTTGCATGCCTACTGATCCGAAGCACTTGTTCAAATTGGGTGAGCTTTTAACCCAGATGGCCACAAACCCCGAATTATATTCAAGCGCACGCTTACCCTGGCAAACACTGCAAACACATGAATCAACCGACTTGCGTTGCTTAACTCAGTTAATCACGCATCTTCAATCAGGCAAAGATATTTCTCTGTTTAAGAATTTTGTATTTAAACTTCAAACAAAACCCAATCCAGACCAGTTAATTGAAACATTAAAAACACTATTACCCTTGCTCGCAGAACATCATATTGAGCAATTGACGTTGGACTTTGAATATTCAAACGGCTTCACCCCAGCTCATATCCAGACATTAAATCAGCTCGTTCAATCAAGCCGTACAACTCCATTTCCACTGCTGAGCATAAGATTCAAGAATTCCACTCCAGAACTGGATCATTCGATTAGGGAATTGGAAAATACAATTGCAATCGCAAGACGTCAAGCGCTTCATCCCGAGACTCAGAAGAAAACCCAAGTCATGGAAAACGTTGCGCTAGGTCCCTTAGGCCGTGATTTTTTCAGCACCGACTTGAGCAATCTAACCACGGAAATCAGTACGGAACAAGAACAACAGGTTCAACAACAAGTACAACAGCAAGTTCAAATAGCCGTTGATGATAATCAGTCGGATCAAGATGAGCTTCCGGACGTGCAGCTGGGCACATTTACGGATGTTGCGCTTGATCAGTCAACGTTTGTCAATGAACTGAAAAGTTTCATTCATGCACGCCATCCAGATCTAGATCCAACCGAATGCTGGAATTTACTCGTGGGTAAACATTCAGAGTCCTTCAAATATGGTATTCAAAAAATGACGATTGCGGCGGCAAAGCAATTGATAGCGCACCTGGAAGACGCGCAGTTTGGTTTCAATCCAGAGAATTTGCCCGAAGGCTTTCGTTTACAAGAAAATCCATGCTATTTGGAGAAGATAGAGAGAGATGCATTTACGGAGCTGGTAAAAAATCACGAAAATCTGAAAAAATATAAATACAGTTATATGCTAGTACCCTCGAATGATCCCATTTCTCCTCAAACACTTTACTTTATTACCCAAGATGGTGTTCAAGAATTTTGCCACCAGTTTGATATAAATCAAGCCAATGAATTTAATACCCAGCTTAATGCTATAAATACAGACAAAAAAACCAAAATCCCATTAACTGAAAAACAAATTGACGATCTCATTCCCAAAACTGAATATTATAAGCATTCACAACACAGTGGTCTTGTATTAACCTATGACCCCATTGCACCACCCGAAAACCCCAACGCATCTCCACTGACGATACAGTTTAATCACCCCAAACCACCAACAAATTGGGTGGGTGATGCCTTGCAGTTTATGGGCGAAAAAGAGGCGAGGGAACTACATAAACACCTTTTTCCATTATCAAGTTATATTAACGCCGACTTCTCCTACGACAACTGCATTAAACACTGTTTCTATATCCAGGATCTGGATGAACAACATCTAACACTCAGCAAACACTTGAACATTCTTAAAGCGCTTGTCGGTGCCCCCTTTTCCAGTCAATTAAATAAGGTATTTGATGAAAACACGTTGTCCCATCAAAATATAGCCGCGTTGTCCGAAGTAGTTTACTCACACGGCCCCGGTCAATTATCAACGTTGCTCACTCAACTGGAACGATTAAAAAATAAAGACCCCGCGTTATTTAACGCGTTCAAAAGCTGCTTTATTGACCCATCAAAAAATTTAAACGAATTGCTTACTGATGATGCGTTGAACGCCATGCAAAGACTCACCACATTCACACCAGGCCAACAGGCCTGGTGGATCAAGCTGACTGAGCAGCATTCCAAAAATAGCGCTATCACTAACACCGGTCAGCCTAAACGTTGGGCAAAATTATCTGAATTAACCGATGGATTTGTGTACTTTTGTAATGCGCTTGAAACAATTAAACCTGGATTTAAGTTACCCAAAAACTGCCCCCTGGAGGATGTCGCTGACATGCGAGTGGGACTTGACAGGCTATTGATTATTCTAAAAAAGTCAGGTAAAAATTTTGATGAACAATTTAATCATTTAAAAGGCGTGTCCTTAAACGCCTTGGGGCCTGCTTATGCGGTTCAGTATGAAGGATTTAAATTAGTCACGGCGGATATGCAGCTGACACCGGATAAAGCAAATCATATCACTGCGAGTGATATGTCGTTTCGTATTGATGAAAAAAAACTGAGTGCCGGTCAGGTGATATCAAGTAAGACCCTCTCTGAATCAATAAAACATCTTTTTTTGCGTCATTTAGCAACCATGAATCACAGGGCTCCATTGCAACGTTATCAGGATATTTATACGTCGATAATGACCGCTTATGATTCAGCAAATGATGCTGATGCTCCAGATGAAACAGATTATTATTCTACAACCAGAAGGCTACTGTTATGCAATATATTGACATCAATTGACTTATACGGCACAACCAAATCAGGGCATCATTTTTCAAATGCGGATATTGAAAATCTCAATGCGTGGTTTAAATTAGATATAACTAATATCAACAAAATCATTGTCCTTTTAGCAGATTGGAACAAGCTATTTTTGAAAAATATAAAGCCTACCATTTCAGATCTGATTGACATTACAAATCTGATTCGGAATGACCCTATGTCTGGGGTGATACAAAAAAATATTGATGAATTGATCAATTCATATCAAGATCATGAAAATGAATTTTTTCATGCCTTAGCTAAGCTCTCAAACAACAAAGAACGAATTCCAGTCAACATACTAGTCGACACGCTTTATAATAATGAATTCGATGTTACTTTGTATCAGTTGAATACACTTCCTTCGCCAATAGACCCCATGTACCATAATTCTTACATTTACTGCCCACCTGGCCTTTACTTAATTGATGACAACGGTCAATCAAGGTCTATTATAACACTTAAAACAGCAGATCCTGATCCTGACAGTAATCAAGATCCAGTCACTCAGTTACTGGATGCATTTCGCTTATCTACCTCGCGTGAGTTTCATCCTTTACCTCAACCTGTTAAAAATGAGCCCATCGCAACGTCACCATCCTGGAGATCACCGATTATTGATTGGTTTTATCCTCCTAAATTAAAGCAAGAACAGCAAGAACATTCAAAACCTATTCATATTTCTCTCAAGCGTCTCAAAGATATATTTCATACGAAGCGCTATATCAGTGATGGATCCAAAGAAGACATTGTCCCCCTATCCCTTTACTTCAAAGCCAATCCTGAACTCCGCACATCACTAGCCATGGTACTCGCATC
>JAOAUO010000040.1:0-8672 GCA_030157565.1 Legionellaceae bacterium | reverse complement strand
GCTCTAATGAAGGAATCACGGATGAAAATGGCTGTCAGAAGATTAATGCGCTTGATGACCTCGTCACCGAATGCTTGAAAAAACATGGCAAACCCACAACGACTGATTTAGTTGAATTACTCGGCTGCATGGATGTTAAAACATCCACCCAGCTCCCAAGCCTTGATGACGTGACTAAGCTGATTGCTTCAATCAATGCCGCTGAAAAACCTTCCTACGATGAACTGACAGAGACCGTAAAAAAAGGATTACCTGACGGTTGTGTATTAGACATTCAAGGGTTTACTGCGACTAAGACGACGGGAGATTTAAAATCGCTCATCAAAGAACTGATACCCGCTATCGTGAAGGAAATTAGAGCATCAATACTCATTCCCAATAAAGATAGCATAATCACTGCCCTTGACAGTGAAGATGCTCCTCAGATGATATTGGATAATCTTGACAAAATAGACAAAATAGCCAAAGAAAGCCCCATGCTTCTTCGTGTATTTTCAGGCCAAATTAAACCCATCATGATAAATCTTTATAATTCTAAAAATACTCACGCCTATAGCTCGATTGGAGTAAAAGGGCCCATGGCTGAAAAACTAAAACGGATTTTCAGTCATGAACTCAAGCACAACGTTAGAACAGAGTCGGACTTCACAAAATTTATTAAACAGTACGCCGATGAGACCGTTGCATTAACCAAAACAGCTGATCAATTGGCTCAAATTAACAAACAATCGCCTAACACATTTCAGAAGATGCTGGATTGCCTTGATCAATCACCCATGAAAGGAGAGTATAACCTGGCAACGCTCGCAAATGTATTGGAAGCGTTCGCAGAGGTTGGGGATACCGTATCGACCTTTTCACTCCCATTATTTAAATTATTCTTCCCCAAATCAAAAGATGAAACATTAACCCAGCATTCAGTTGAACAGCTATGCTTTCTTTTATTCAATACCGATAATGCAGCATTACAGCAAATAACCCTGACGGAAAAAGAAAAACTGGGGCAACTGGCTATTGCGCATTTAAAAGTCGACGGTAATCATTTAAACAAATATTTTGAAAAGTTAATCGCATTAAAAGCAAAAAGTCCTGCGTATTATGAGCGCCTGCTGACAATACTGACCGATCTCCCCGCTAATATTGGCCATATTGAAACGCTCGAGAACATCATTGCTGAACAACCCCAGCGCTTCGCCATTGCAATGAAAGCCAGTCAAGAAGCCGATTCAAACGCAATACTTTCCTTGATTGATAAACTAAACGCGCTGGATACATTGACGCTAAACAAGCTTGATTCACTGTATAAATTGCCCACCTATCCAGACTTGAAGGCATTAAACGAGGCGTTAGATAAAAAACCCATTAATATTGACACGTTCATAACAGACTTTGACCTTAAACCCAGGAAAGAAAGCGATATAATCACTCATTTTGATACCAAAAGCGTTATCGATTATATCGATGGCATGCAAGACCTCAACTATGAGCGCCCTCTTCTCTTGACTCAACGCAAAGAATTGCAGGCTTGGTTCTTGTATGTGAATGCCATCGGTCACAAATGCCCTCTTCCAAAATTAGGGGATTATGAAGCCAAACCCGTCAAAGACATGTTGCACGGTGAGATCACCGCACGCCTCGATCATTATCGAACCATATTACAGAATGATGACACCAGCGATACCGAACGAACGCGTGCGCGACTAGACTGCATCGCTATTTTACGAGAAGTCATGTACCGTCGCACGGGACAGTTTCCACGCCCTACGCAAATTTTCTATTTACTCACCGCCATGCAAAACAATGAAAATGACAGTTTTGTTGCTCAAATTAAAACCGGACAAGGAAAGTCGTTAACATCCGGACTGGCTGCCGCTTTGTTGGTATTGGAAGGCTATACCGTGGATGTAACGACCAAAGATTTACCCTTGGCGAATGAAGGCTTTGAAAGCAATCAATCATTTTACGATTACCTTGGCATTCCGTCTGGCTTGATTACGGCAAGCGCCTCAACATTATCGGATTATAAACTCGGTGGAATTCACTATTCCAGCACCGGTGACATGGCCTTATTTCGCTCACACCATGAATCAGAACGAAAACACTTGGCCAAAAAATGCGCTATCGTCGGTGATGAGATCGATTATTCAGCATTAGATGATAATGTCAGCTACCGCCGCGCCGTACCGATGGACCAGTCAGAGCCTGGCAAACCATTTGAAAGTCCTTATATTTGGATCTATGAGGCCATGATTTCGTTTAAGACAATTCAAACATCACCTTTAACCGATGACGATCTGACTAACGCCGCTAACGCGTATTTAAATGTCTCAGTCAAGAATCCTCATCAAAAAGAGCAACTGAAAGCACTTCAAGAGAGCCCGGACTACAATCGACGCCTAAAGACATGGCTGCGCGCAGCCGCTCAAACAGAGGCGTTGGTTGAACAAGAAGAGATTCAATATCGAATTGAGGAGATTCAGCACCCAGGTTTAGGCGTGACATTTTCCAAAGCTTGTAAATTAACCGCTGGGAATGCGAATCAAACCTCCGAATATGGTAATGCTGTTCAACCGTTTTTACATGTCCGTTTAAAACAAAAATATGCCGAACAAATTCAAGACGGCACCATGCCAGACTTCTTCATCGAGCCAGAAAAAACCTATCTGGCAACCATGAATGCAAGGATTTTTTTAGATCGCTACCTGCGACGCTGGGGTATGAGCGGGACAGTCGGCTCCTCCAAAGAAAGGATAGAACAACATAATAAAACCGGTACTCGATTTGTTGATATTCCATCATTTCAGCCATCAAACCGCATTGAATTACTACCCATCCTCACCAATCCAAAGTTGCTGAACGATGCTGAGAAAGAGGAAACAGCGCTGGTGAAGAACATCGCAAAAGAGGTCATTCGTTCGATTAAAGAGAACAAAGGCGACTCTGCACCCATTTTGATCAATTGCCCCAATAAAGCAATCGGTAATAAAATTGCAACACGCATTAATAAGGAATTATTAAAACAGGGCTTAACAACACCAAACATCCAAGAATTTTATGACAGCAACGACCTCACAAAAGCAAGCATAGCCAAAGATAACGCCGGCAAAAATAATGCCATCACCATTTCAACTGTGTTTAGTCGAGGAACGGACATTAAACCAACCCATCCAAAAGGACTTTATACGATTTTAACGCATGTGGATACAAAGCCTTATTCTGCAGAAGACATCGAGCGCAGCGTGGGACAAGTTGAAGGTCGCTCGGGTCGGGCTGGTCAGGTAGGATACACTCGATTCCTTCTCGCACGCAGCCAATTTACAGATGCATATCCAAACGATCCACGCGCACTGAAACGACTCAGTAGCACACCACCCGCTGTTAGAGAAGCGATTCGTCGCTTGAATGAGGTGCGCAATGGGCCACGCGCCATCGAACGGATGGAGCGAGAGGCATTTGAAGGCGTCCATGAATTTTTTTATCAGAAAGCGCTCCAGGCATATGATCATGAACACTTAGTAAAGGATTGGATTGAGATGCGAACCTTGATTTTGGAGCATCAGTCAGATCAAGTGGGTTCGTTTGAAAGCAAACTTAATAACGTGATTACGTTTGCTTGTGAGCAATGGAATGCAGCGAACAAGGATGATACTGTTGTTGTCCCTGATGATGTCAAAAAATCAATCAATGCAAATCGTCATACATTGCCTGAAAAGATATCATCCAATCAACATCTGGGTGAACTTGATCGAGCATTATTAGAGGAAGAAGTCTATTTAAAAATGAGCCCTGAACCGCTACCAAGCGCCATATTAAATGTTGTCATAGAAAAAATTAATATCCATCACGCTGCCCCCAGATTAAAAATATCATCGGTTAATGATGAACAGTTAGGTACTAAATTATCCTTTATAGTGCTCGAACTCTTATCCAAACGCTATAAAACTTCGCTGGCTGGCAACCATTCAGACTATAATAATGGTTTCTCAAAACAATACAAAAAACTAGTTGAAGATGTGATGTGGAGCAACGCTCCGCGCCTCATCAACAGTATGGTCGAGGCATCCTTGATACATGTTGAGAATTGCTATCGCGATGAGCGTGCTCCTCTACAAAAAAAGACCGCTTATTTACAAAGTATCATGTCAGAATTAAAACCCATTTTAAAAGCCGTTTCGTCACCCGTCATTGCGAGCGTCAGCGAAGCAACCCAGGATTTTGTGCCTCCCAATGACGGCGCAAGTGTTTCTGACAAAGATATGACGACGACCTATCCATCATTTAGAGACAATTGCGATAAAAGTAGTAGCCGGTTGATGACCCATCAACTGAATGCTTATCAGAATCAGTGGTGGAGTTACTTAACGGTCAGTAGTGATCGAAAAGCGTTAGCGAAGGCATTAATAAGTACACTAAAAGCTGAAAAAGCTCCATCTCTAAAAGATAAACTTATGGCATTAAATGAAACTCGCAAAGCATTGCTTCAAAATGATTTGGATAAAAATCGAAATTTAGCATCCGGTTTGGAAGGACGATTAAACCGTTATCTGGATAGTTATCGCTTGCAATTAATTGCTGTCAGCACGCCAGATGAGCTTGATTCGTTGGTTGGAATTGAATTTGAAGACATCAATAATGTGTTAGAAATTTATACTAAAAAATACCCGAAGACAAACGAAGCTCAAAACATGTTTCCTACATTGAGCGCTGATCCACTTTACGCAAAAGAGGCTTACACCGCATTCAAAGATATTATTTCTAACATAGAATCCGAAGCTAATTTAGATGAAAATGTAAAAAATACAGACCTGCAAGTCTTGCGCCGCTATTGCCGCGAAAAACAATCGTATTTAGAAAAGTACTTTGAGCAATGCGATGTGTTAGCGTTTGTAAATGATTTGGAAACAGATAAAAATCTTGAGGAATCCGAGCTGATATCACAAATACCAAACCTCGCAGAAAGACGCCAAGCGCTTGAGCCAACAGGCGCAAAATTACAACAGAAAACCATGCGGACCATCCTGGAATGTGAAAAAATGAATGGGGAACTGTATAATCGCGTAATAAAAGCCTATGAACTTCATTCTAAGGATAACATGAGTCCAATGGAGCCTCGTGCCTTTTTTACACAGTATAAAGATCCTCCTCAACCTAACGCCCCGAAAAAAGGACTAACATGATGAAAGCATTTATTAATGGACAGATAACGAATATGCCGGCTCAAGATGTAGTTGCACCAATTCCGCCCGAACTCGAAAAAATTATCAACCACATGGATGCATTAAATAACCTAAAGGAAGACTGGACTAGACGGAAGAAAGGACTTGAACAATTGCAAATTGACATTGCTGATTATTGTAGTCAAATGCATGCAGAAAAAACGCATTTTGCTGACCTGCAAAAAAAAGATCCATCCAATCAGGACACGATGAAAAAACTGACTTTTTATACCCATGAACAAGTGCTGGGAGAAGAGCTATTATTAAAAACGCGAGAAGATTTGCGATTTGCTGAAAAACAAATTCAGCTTATTGATGAACATTTGCCGACTGCGATTATTTAATCCTTGCGCCCTTAGCGGGGGAAGGATTGATCGTGCGTTATGTGAGGCAACACATACGTACAAGCGCCCCCTACCGCCTCTTTAAGTCGTGAGGTTTGCATATGCGAGCACCAGCCATTTACTGCCATGTTCAGCGAATTTAACCTGTACGCGCGTGTGCGCGCCATTGCCTTCCACTCCCAATACAACGCCTTGGCCAAACGTGGCATGCTGAACCGACTGGCCCAGCTTAAAGCCTGATTCTTGCTCTGAAAAAGAATATTTTGTTTGATTCGCAGGCGGTTGAAATCGGGTTTTTACACGTATTTCATCCAATAATTCCGTAGGCAATTCACTCAAAAATCGAGACGGCCTATGGTATTCTTCTCGTCCGTATTGCCGACGGACTTCAGCATAAGACATCACCAACCGTTCCATGGCACGCGTCATCCCAACATAACACAGGCGGCGCTCTTCATCGAGCCGACCGGGTTCTTCCATTGACTGCTTGCCAGGAAACAACCCTTCCTCCATGCCCACCATAAAAACAAAGGGGAACTCCAAGCCCTTTGCGGCATGCAATGTCATCATGTGCACGTAGGACTCATGTTCATCCGCTTGCATCTCGCCGGCTTCTAATGATGCATGGGATAAAAACGCCACCATCAATGGCAATTCGTCATCATCTGTTTGTTCATAACGGAATTGTTTGGCGGCATTGATTAATTCTTGCAGGTTTTCTAGTTTAGATTCTGATTTATCACCTTTTAGTTTTTCAAAATGTGCATGCAATCCAGTCGTGTGAATCACCTCGCGGATTTCTTCATCCAATTCAAGTGCCACTCGTTTTGTTTGCAGTGATTCAATCAATGCAATAAATCCCAGCAATGCCGTTGCGGCGCGCTGCGGCAGTTGGCCTGCTTGCGTTAATCGCATGGCCGCTTGCCAATAAGATATCTGCTCGGTCTTAGCCAATGCACGCAAATCATCCAGCGTTTTATCGCCAATCCCACGCGTTGGAAAATTAACCACGCGGTCAAACGCTGTGTCGTCATTGGGGTTGGATAACAAACGTAAATAAGCCAGTGCGTCTTTCACCTCGGCTCGCTCGAAAAAGCGCACGCCTCCGTGTATGCGATAGGCAATGCCCGCGCGCAACAAGGCATCTTCCAGCACGCGAGACTGGGCGTTTGAGCGGTATAAAATGGCCATTTCATGCGTGCTGCGACCCTGATTGATCTCCGACAAAATCCGATCGGCGACAAAGCGCGCTTCCTCTAACTCATTAAAGGCACTGAACAATACTATTTTTTCACCGGCATGCCCTGCAGTCCAAAGATTTTTACCCATGCGTTGCCCATTATGAGCGATCAGAGCATTGGCGGCATCCAAGATGGTTGAGGTCGAGCGATAATTTTGCTCCAAACGAATCAATTGTGTGTTCGGGAAATCACGCGAGAATCGCTGAATGTTCTCCACTTTAGCCCCGCGCCATCCATAAATGGACTGATCATCATCGCCTACGGCCATGACCACTGCGACGTCTCCGGCCAGCAATCGAATCCATGCATATTGAATCGTGTTGGTGTCTTGAAACTCGTCCACTAAAATGGCTTGGAATCGTTGTTGATAATGACTGAGTAACGCCGGATTATCGCGCAACAACTCATGTGTGCGCAGCAATATTTCGGCAAAATCGATGACGCCTGCGGTATGGCAGGCTTGCTCATAAGCATGGTATATCTGAATCAACGTGCGCGTGGGACCCAATGGTTGCGCATGGATATGCTGCGGGCGAAGCCCTTCATCTTTGCGACCATTGATAAAAGCCTGTGCTTGCTTGACCGGCCACTGTTCAATGTCTAAGTTCAAGGCGGCAATGGCGCGCTTAATCACCCGTGCTTGATCATCACTGTCTAAAATATGGAATTCCTGTGGCAATTTGGCTTCTACAAAATGCCGCCGCAACAAACGATGGCACAATCCATGAAATGTACCCACCCATAATCCTTGTAGTGGACTATCCAACAGTCCCGCCAAGCGGTGCTTCATCTCGCCGGCCGCTTTGTTGGTAAATGTTACGGCTAAAATGCCGTAGGGCGAAAGGCCTTTTTCTTCAACCAACCAAGCAATCCGGCTCACCAACACCCGTGTTTTGCCACTGCCAGCTCCCGCCAACACCAACGTGTTGCCCAACGGCGCGGTTACAGCAGTTCGCTGCCATTCATTCAAACCATTTAAATACGCAGCGTCAGACATTGAAGATCCTATAGAGGAAAAGCGGTCATTGTATAAAAAATTTGCTTGGGGAACAATGTTTTTAGAATTTGTGGCGTTTGGACAAATTGGACATTGGACAAAAGAACATGCAAAAAGACGCAGGTCATTTCGTCCAAATTCTAACCCGTGATTTTTGGAATAAACACAACGCTATCTAAAACCACCCACGATTCATTAAAATCGTCTCCCTCATGATGAAAAACAACTTGTTCGGCCTTGCGCAGCGGTGTCGGATACAGGCGTTGTTGAACAGCCGCCAGATGCAAGGCCGGAATTTGGCTTTTTAAAGCGCGTTCAAAAGGAACGCCTTCAGATAACCCATGATTCGCTATTTTCAACGTTGAATGGCTACGGCTAACCTCCCGAGACGCGTCGGAGTAGCCTTTAAAGGGGCTCATGGTGCCTAACGGGAACGTTTTCACCAACATAATGCACACGATGGGCAGCAATGTAACGGCTAATCGTTTCAGTATACGAGCATTTGGAAACCGAAAAGAATATCCTCCCGCTCGTTCCGGGCTACCTCTTAAATTTTGTTCAGTAAATTCGAAAAACTGCTGAATCCGTTTGTCAGTCATTTTACTTTATTTCCCTACTGCGGCTCGCAAAGCATGAAATAGACTTGCGTCTGTTATTTGGTTATTCACATAGCAATCACCCAGTGCGCGCATCAACACAAAATGCAGGGCGTTGTTTTCTACTTTTTTATCATGCAGCATGCATGCGTGCAATGCAACCAAATCGATGTCTTGAGGAATTCTTCGTGGCAAGTGAGCCTGTTCTAACCATAAATCGACGGTATTCAATGTGGATTCATTGATTAAGTTTTGCTGGAAAGACAACAACGCCGCAC
>JAOAUO010000039.1 GCA_030157565.1 Legionellaceae bacterium | reverse complement strand
TGCTTCCTTTTGCAAATGGCCACTTAGGCTCAATAGCATGTTCTAAAGTCTAATACCATCATGCCGACGGCGACTCGGGTATGATTGCCATTTTGTCCACAGAAGCTGTGGATAAAAATGTTGGGTAGCCGGGGAAAACCCCTGTTCGACTAGGGTGGGTGTGGGGTCGTTAAAAAAACACCTCCTGCTCTATCTTAACTAAAATCGGATGAAAACAGACTGATTGGATTAATTTAACGCGATGACGTTAACGCCCCTCTGACTGAAGGAAAGGGACGGCTTGATTACAATATATGAACCCATTATCATGGACAGAAGGACATGAGTCTTTTTTCATGTTCTTTTGTCCAATGTCCACTACTGAGGAAGCAAGCTTGGACGCTCCGCATGGTGCTTCATCGGAAAGTCTAGTGATTCCATAAAATCATGAATAACAGACCGGCTCACTTCTTCATATCGGCGCAAGCAACCCAAATTCAGATCAGTAGGGCTCGGCGCGCTCACCGAATCGCCCCACAACATAACCCCCCATCTGCCATCGACATTGTAGCGGGCTTTTACTAACGAAAATGAACCACCGAGTAATCTCGGCGCTTTCCCGTAAATAGAAGTCTTCAGTGTGTGGTGGCCAATCATGTCATCATATGTTAACGCTCTATTCTGATTTTCGGTGCTGGGGTGCAAAATAACTTTAAAATCAGGCATCTGGCTAAAGGGTATACTCAGACAATACAAGAGGAGCTTGTCTGCTGTATCAGTCGCTTGCGCTTTACCCACATCAAGCCACGCTTCATCCGCTTTGCGCCATGCGGCGAGCCACGCGTCGTGCTCCCCATTTTCATTCTGATCCATTTCACGAGCAGCATTCCACAGTCGAATATATTGACGAAGAGCGACCACAATCAATGATTCGGACTGCGTATTTTGATACGCATGATCTCCGCGCTTGTAACGAAGGCCTTTTCGCTCCAATGCAATCCCTGTCATTTTTTGGATGAGATCGTGCTGCTGATTCGTTGAACGTTGTCCGCTATTGATTTCTATCCGGCTAAAATCGGCGATCAGTTGATTGATTTGCTCTTGTTTTTGCGGACAGGTTGTCTCAAAATAAATCGGTTTGATTTCCTCAACTGTTTTTGTTTTATGATTCAGAGAAATGTAATAATGGTGATCATTGTAAGCAACGACCCCATTTTTATTTTGTAATAAAGGGTAGGTGATCTCTCGTAATACCCCGTGCTCATCTGCTTCTGTTTTCACATGCCCGTTTTCATCTTTCTCAACAAACCGCGTTAATTCATGATATGACAGCTCAGATATATCCTTTACGTGCGCACCTTCTTTGATATGAGCGAGCTTCACGAGGTCTGAGCCACCTCCGTGCAGTTCATCGCGCTGTGCTTTGGCTTTCTCTCTATTTTCTTCGGTGATAAAGGGCTTGATTTGTTCTAACAAATACATGTCACCCGTAAATAGAATCAATTGAAAAGCGGAGGCATCATCATACGTTTGCTCATAGAGTGTTTTACCAGGTTCGGTCGTTATGCCTTGCTTTGTAATGCGTCCTTTTTTGAATAACAAATCAGGATGGTTGCGTAAAATATTTTCTACGGTATCGGCTGATTTACCTTCCGCGTCACTCCATATCACCGCGTTTAATAACTCCTGAAGTGTGATGGCGGGTTTAAATAAACGATAAGTCATTTTGCATGCTTGAATGATGGAATGGTTATTGGCGTACTGATGAATTTCTTCGCAAGGACCTGCGTCCGGTAGTGTGTCAAAAAGTGTTTTGGACTCTGGCCGAGCGGTCCATAATAAATGTGTCATACAGTCTTTGATTAGTTTACGGACTAATTGATCCTGTTTTTGAGGTGTTCTATCTTCTTGTGATAAGCATTGAGGGACGCTATGTTTAAGAATTTCTTTGGTTCGATTGAAGGCTGCATCCTCTATTTCTTCCGGTATGAGTCTTTCTGGCTGCTCAAGCCGATCAATCAACGCTTGTTTTTTTTTATCTGAATTAATACTGACTAAGTAATTTCTTATTTGGATCAGATTTGAGATTATTTCGACTTTTTTTTTGTCGGTCATGATGGCGCTCCAATGGGCATGATGGGGTTGTAACCCGTTCAATACACTGGAAAACAAATGGAATCTCCATTTTAAGCAGGAGATTCTATTCATCATAACAGCGACTGGCCGCCCATTTTAAGCGCAATTTGTCATAAAATCAATGCCAAAGCTGATTTATTGAGAAAATATTGATGTTGGTGATTTCTTAATTGTCAGTTTTTGTGCGTAAAACGATTCATTGGGTTTGACCTTATCCGTTTCATCACTCAGAGCGAAACGCTAATATTGACTCGTCACCCGCAGAATCTCCGCCAGCGAAGTATCTCCCAACAACACCCGTTTGAATCCATCCTCTCGAATGCTTGGCGTGGTGGGGCGGATGTAGGCCTCCATGTTTGGCAGATGTTCATTTCGATGAATCATGCCGCGAAGCGTATCGTCTAGAAGGGCGAAGGGGGGGGGGCAAGTCTGTTTGTATATGGATATGTAGTTAACGGCGAGGAGTCAGGTTTGTTTTTATATCTATATCTGGCCATATAGAAACAGATTTGCCCCCTTCACTTGCGAACCCAATGGATGAATCGTCATCAGGTGAAAGAGAAGGGGAGCGGCGCAAGCCTGCCTTTTAGTCTTCTCATGCTTCCTTTTGAAAATGGCCACTCAGGCTCAATAACATGTTCTAATGTCTAATACCATCATGCCGACGGCCACTCGGCCATGATTGCCATTTTGTCCACAGAAGCTGTGGATAAAAATGGGCTCTTCCGGAATTGCCGTGGTATGTTCAATTGTTGGGCCAAGGCCCAACCTACGAGTCTGATGTATGCTGGGCCT
>JAOAUO010000038.1:8851-16190 GCA_030157565.1 Legionellaceae bacterium | reverse complement strand
CTTAAGGCCCTCTGGCGAGGCGGGTTTGTTGGTGAGTCATCTGGATGCATTTGTTGCGTATCAATGCACAAACGCATGGACGTGGGAGCATCAAGCACTGTTACGTGCACGTATATTGTGTGCACCACAGGCATTGCGTCGCACGTTTGTTGGGCTCAAAGAGGATGTGTTGTTTTTGCCGCGGGATTTAATTACATTGCGCAATGAAGTGCTCACCATGCGGGAAAAAATCAGTGCGTCATCTGGACGTGATGGCATGAAGCATGGGGAGGGGGGATGGATAGACCTTGCATTTTTAGTTCAATATTTGGTGTTGGCGCATCCGAAAAAAGAGTGTGTGTCTGTCACGCAGATGTTGAGACAGTTGAATCAATTGCGGCGTGATCAGGTGCTGAGTGAGTCTCAGGCGGGCATCCTAAACGAGGCGTACCGGGCGATTCAGCATCAATTGCATCAGCATGTGTTGCGCGGGTTGCCCTTGACGGATCATGGGTATGAGGCGGATGTTTTAGCCATGGGTCAGGCGTTTTTGCGCCCGGACCCTTCTAAATGGGCGTTTGGATAAAATTGGACTTTGAACGAAATGACATGCAAAAACACGCATGTCATTTCGTTCAAATATAATCAGCGCCTCAATCTTTCAGAGCGTTTAATGCTGTTCTCTCTAAACGCCATTCGCCATGCAAGTCATAATCATCACTGTCCGTGATCGTTACATCCAGATGCATGCCCACTTCGATGCCTGGTGTGGGCGGTAAGTACACCAAACCATCTATTTCTGGGGCATCACCCATGCTGCGCGCTTGGATGTGATCGTCCAAAACAGCATCCACCAATACGGTTTGCAGTGAGCCGATTTTGGTTTTTAATTTATCTCGGCTGATTTGAGCTTGCAGTTGCATGAAACGGTGGAAGCGCTCTTCTTTCACTTCATCCGCAACGGGATCGGGTAGCGCGTTGGCTTTTGCACCTTGGACGGGAGAATATTGGAAACAGCCCACGCGATCGAGTTGTGCTTCTCCTAGAAAATCCAAAAGCTCTTCAAATTCATCATCCGTTTCGCCAGGAAACCCCACAATAAAGGTGGAGCGTAAGGTGATGTCCGGACAAATATTCCGCCAATTCGCGATGCGTGCCAAGGTGTTTTCGCTGCTGGCGGGGCGCTTCATGGCTTTGAGTACACGCGTACTGGCGTGTTGCAAAGGAATATCAAGATAAGGCAGAATCAATTTATCCCGCATCAAAGGGATGATGTTGTCCACGTGCGGATAGGGATAGACATAATGCAAGCGCACCCAAATGCCTAATTTGCCTAATTGTTCACACAAATCATAAAACCGGGTATGGATGGTTTGTCCGTTCCATTCAGCCGATTGGTAACGGGTATCAATGCCATACGCACTGGTGTCTTGTGATATCACCAATATTTCCCGCACACCGGCTTCTTTTAAGCGGGTGGCTTCTGTGAGTACTTGCGTGATGGGGTAACTTTGCAGTTTGCCGCGCATGGTGGGAATGATGCAAAACGTACAGCTTTGATTGCAGCCTTCCGATATTTTCAAGTAGGCATAATGCCGAGGCGTGAGTTTAATGCCTTGCGGTGGAATAAGCTGGGTAAATGGGTCCATTGGCGGAGGCAGATGCCGCTGAACAGCCCGCACCACCTCTTCATAGGCATGTGCACCACTGATGTGCAATACATCCGGACATGCTTCACGAATCATGTCGGCTTTGGCACCCAGGCAACCGGTGACAATGACGCGACCATTTTCAGCCATCGCTTCACGAATGGTATCCAACGACTCTTTCACCGCCGAATCAATGAATCCACATGTATTGATGACCACAACGCCTGCATCTTGATAGCTGGAAACTAAATCGTATCCTTGTGCGCGCAGTTGCGTGATGATTCGTTCCGAATCGACCAAGGCTTTTGGGCAGCCCAAACTAACAAACCCTACTTTATGATTCATGGTTCTCTATTTTTAAAAAAAAGTGTTAACCATTCACCGCATGAGCCCGCAGGGCGAATTGTGGTGAATGCTTATAAAAAGTGTGCGAATTATATCTGGATGTTGTGCCCGGTACAATCATAATTGGAAATGGGACGAAATGACATGCAAAAAAAACGCCTGTCGTTTCGTCCCATTTCATGACCAAAACCTCAAAATATAAATGGGTTATTGGGTTAGCGATGGTTTTTGGTCATTTTCCTTCTCGGCCTTTTTTTCCTTTTCGGCCTTTTCTTTTTCGGCTTGTTCTTGAGCATGCAATGCTTTAACCGCATTTTTCATGGGCGTCATTTGTGGATAAGCGCTCTCTCTCGCATTTTCTTTCGCTGTTTTCTGTGTACCAGCGATGTTTGCTGCGGCCTTCATCGCGCCTTCCGTTTTGAAAAGCCCTTTTTTTGTTACTTCTCCTTTGTCATTTCTCTCATCAATTAAGGGGACTGGGTGCCCATTGATTTTAAAGGTTAAATCTTCTGGCTTAAAGCCTGTTTCGCAACAAGCGACAAATGCCTTTAAAGCGAAGTCGCGAGCGTGTGATTGTTCAGGATCTCTGGGATTGTGATCAATGCTGATTTCAGCTGTTCGAAAGCCGTCATCCCATAGTTTTTCGGCCATGGATAGGCAATCGTATTTCATATTGTCTTGACGCGTATGATAATATAAAGGGTTACCGGACAACTCTGTGTCGTATACCACTTTCGCTAAGAATTGCATGCCTGGACCGTATGGGATTCGTGCAGGAAATCGTGCTTCGCACTGGCCTGATTTCTTGTCATATTTTATAGCTAAGCCGGTGCTGGTTTTAAATCCTTGGCTTTCTTCATGCCACCCTCCGAAGTAGCCTTCCTTCACTTTTACTGTTTTGACAAGCAGCGTTTCAGCCGCTGTTTTAAAGGTTTCTTTGTCTAGTTTCGATATCGCACCATTAATGCTTGTGGTTACTCCAGCATAACTTTTGTTATGATTCTGCTCGCTAACGGCATTTCGTAGTGCATCATCGATTTCTGTTTTTCGCGCCTCACTGGTTTGGCGTTCAGCAGCTAAGGTCTCTAATACATTATGGTAATTTTCGGCGTCCGTGTATTGTGTTTTTAATTCATCATTGATGGTTTTTGTGGTTGTTTTGTGAGCATCATTGACAACTGCAAGCATCTCGGTTTTGAGTGCGTCGATTTGATTTTCGTCCATCGGAGGCGTCATGGCTTCCAATGCTGTTTGAAATGCGGACTTGGGATTGGGATGTTCAGGGAATAATGATTCGATATGTTTTATGTCAGCATCGAGTTGTTCCTTCATTTGCTCCTTTATCAGATTGATTCGATCATAGAACTCATTGATGGATATTTCTTTTTTATCATCCCAAGAAAGCGCTTTAAGCTTTGTGGTTTTCTCTGTATCACCTATCAGAGTGGCCAACTTCTGGGTATCAGGGGTTAAGGCATTAAATTTTCCTTTAAGGACTTTATCTTTCATTCCATTTGGTATTTGTTTTTCTCGCGCGTTCAGATAGTCCTGAAACGTTTTGTTGACTCCCCCTAAATGAGTGGTGTAGCTTGTATCAAATTCCTTATTCATATCTTCGAGGGCTGATGCTCGCGCCTCTGCAGAAAATTTTTTTTGTATGATGGAATCTTTATGATCATCATTGATATGCCATTTTCTATTATCCAGTGGTCTATTAGCAACCAGCTCTATCAGTGTGAGCATAATATTTGTAGGAACCACGGCTACTCCCATTAGATTCCCACTGATATTGACCTCATTTTTACCCCACTTGACCATTCTATCCCCCTAATGTACCGTGTTTGTATGCCTCATGCATTGATTATAGCGCATAAATAATGAACTGAAACTTAACGTTGGACATTGGACAAAAGAATATGAAAAAAGACTCCTATCCTTCTGTCCATGATAATAGACTCATGGATCAACAGAACGTGGTGTATTGAATCGAGGGTTTTCGATAGAAAGCCAACTTACCAGGCCTGAATGGCCGCATCCCCAAACAACGCATGTGCTTTTTCTTTTACTTCGTTTGAGTTTAAAGCCTTCACCAGCAGGTCCAGTTGGTTTTTCTTGGCATTGCCATGACGCACAACAATTAAATTGGCATAAGGCGACTGTTTGTTTTCAAGAAACAACGCATCTTTCGTGGGGCGAAGCCCTGCGGGAATGGCAAAATTGGTGTTGATGACGGCGGCATCTACGTCGGCCAGTACGCGGGGGAGTTGAGCGGCATCGAGCTCTTTAAACCGAAGGTGCTTCGGATTGCGCTCAATGTCGCGGATGGTGAAGACGTGTGTGGCTTTTAGGGTGACAAGGCCTGCTTTTTGCAGAAGCAACAAGGCACGTGATTCGTTGCTGGGGTCGTTCGGGAGGGCTAACAATGCGTGTTCGGGTAGTTGTTTGAGTGATTTAAATCGGGTGGAGTAAATGCCTGTGGGGTAGACAAACGTTTTGCCGATGACATCAAAGTCATATCCATGGGCGGCAACGGCTGAATCCAAGTATGGGCGATGCTGATAAACATTGGCATCCAATGTGCCATCCATCAAGGCTTCGTTTGGTAAATTGTAATCACTGAATTCAATGATTTTAACGCTTAAGCCATAGCGCTCCAAGGCCACTTTTTGAGCCACGTCAACCAGTTCGGTTTCGGGCCCTGAAATGGTGCCGACAATCAATGTATTGGGATCAGGCTTGCTGCATCCAAACAATGCCAGTGTGAGTACCAAAATAACCCCGTTTAAATAACGCATTAACAATCTCCTCTGGAATAATGACGTGCCAGGCGGTCTCCGCCCATTTGCAATCCTTGAACAATCAGCACCAAAATGGCGACGGTGGCCAACATGATGATGGGGTTAAAGCGTTGATACCCATATCGAATGGCCAAATCGCCCAACCCACCGCCACCCACAGTGCCTGCCATGGCGGAGTAGTTGACCAAGGTAATGGCGGTTACGGTGACAGCGTGAATCAAGGCCGGACGTGCTTCAGGCAATAAAATGTGACGCACCATTTGGTAAGTATTGGCTCCCATCGCAAAACCGGCCTCAATCAGGCCGGATGGAAGGCTTTTATAAACATTGTCGACCAGGCGTGCAAAAAAAGGAGCAGCCCCTAATGTGAGTGGAACAATGGCCGCATGGATGCCAATGGATGTGCCCACCAATAACCGTGTGAGAGGAATAATGGCCACCAGCAAAATAATAAACGGAATGGAACGGCTGATGTTGATGAGGCTGGCCATCAGGCGATGAACAAAAGGGTGCGGTTTGACGTGTGCGCTAGTAAAGAGAAGCGTGCCCATAGGCAAACCGATTAAGAGGGCAAATACAGCGCTGGCCAACACCATGTAAAGCGTCTCGCCAGTGGCTAGCAGTAAATCATACAGCAGGGTCAGTGACATATCCCAATATCTCCACGGTTAGGTTGGCGCGTTCTGCGCGTTGAATGAATGCGCGTAAAAGGGGTTCGTTTGCATGCAATTCCACCACTAACACGCCGCAAGCCACCGCATCAATGTGGTCGATGTTGGCGAGTAAAATCGTGACATCCAGGTTGAGTTCACGGCTGACTTGGCTGATAAACGGATCAGTGGCGCCAGAGCCTTCAAAAAACAGCCGCAGCAATGGCCTGTCCGTTGGGGTGGGAGATATTCGAGTGCTGATGGAAGACGGCAGACGAGGGCTTAATTGCGTGTATAAAAGACCACGCGCCAGGCTGTCTTTTTGAGAAAAAATACTGGCCAAGGCCGTGATTTCAATGATTTCTCCTCGCTCCATGACCGCCACTCGATGGCAAATTCGCTTGACCACGTTCATCTCATGCGTGATCAACACGATCGTAATCCCATATAGCGTGTTGATTTTTTTTAAGAGTGCCAAAATGGCTTCGGTGGTTTCAGGATCAAGGGCTGAGGTGGCTTCATCACACAGTAGTATTTTAGGTGAGCAACTCAGTGCGCGAGCAATGGCCACGCGTTGTTTTTGTCCGCCACTCAGTTGGGAGGGGTAGGCGTGTACTTTCTCGCACAGTTCAACCAACGGCAACAACTCGTCAATTTTGCTTTGGATGACGCCTTCATCCATGCCTTGAATCCGCATGGGGAGTGCGATGTTATCATAGACGGTTTTGGCATTTAATAAGTGGAATGATTGGAAAATCATGGCCATTTTGTGACGCGCTTGTCGCAATCCGCGTGGGCTAAGCGTGGTCATGGCCTCACCGTCCACCCACACATCGCCCGTGTCTGGGCGCTCTAATGCATTGATGCAACGCAAGAGCGTGGATTTTCCGGCACCACTCTTGCCTATAATCCCAAAAATTTCGCCTTCTTGTACAAACAGGTCAACGTGTCGAAGTGCCTCATGATGGGCATAGGATTTGGATACGTCGGATAGTTCAATCATCGCATCTACTCAAGAATGTTGCAGCAGGCGGGTCGCTAAGAGGGAGGGATGTCTACCCGCTTTAGCCGTGTTTTCAATGAATGGATTCGTTGACGAATGAATTCACTGAGCGCCCGCAAGCTGAATGTCAAATCGGCGCAAGGTCAAATGATACATGATTTATTATTTATTCACCACTCTTTTCACGGCAAGGCGGTGTTCATTGATTTGCTAACCGGCAATCTAATCCTTATACTGGTCGTACATTTCTTACGCGAAGGATTCTAGTTATGGATGAGGTGATGACCCCCTGGTGCCCCAGAAAAATTTTAAATCAATTGCCGTTGGGCGTTTTCATGCTGGACTCATCCGAGCGTATCCACGAATGGAATATGTGGATGGAGGAAAAAACAGGCATACTGCAAGCGGATGCGTTGGGAAAGCAGCTGGTTGATTTGTTCCCTGGATTTTATCACCTGCCATTTAAAGAATCATTGGAACGGGTTTTTTCTTGCGCGGCCCCGCAATGGTTGCCGCCGGTGTTGAATCTTTGTGTTATCCCCATCCCGGTTCAATTGCCGAATCATCTTGGGCTGGAGATGATGCAGCAGAAGGTTCAAATATCACCCATGCTGGCGGAAAACGGTGACGTGATGGCCATGGTGACCTTGATGGATATCACGGATAGTGTTTTACAACAAGAAGACAGTTATCGGGATCCATTGACGAACGTATACAATCGACGCTTCTTGTCGGTTTGGCTTGAAAAAAATTTGTTAGCGGCACAACGGCATGCTTATCCCGTGGCCTGCTTGATGCTAGATATTGATCATTTCAAACACATTAATGACACACATGGGCATTTTGTGGGAGATCGTGTGTTGTCGGCACTGGGGCAACTGTTGGCCAATTACGTTCGTGACTCTGATCTATGTG
>JAOAUO010000038.1:0-8841 GCA_030157565.1 Legionellaceae bacterium | reverse complement strand
TCTATGTGTTCGGTATGGAGGCGATGAATTTTTGTTGATTTTATCCTGGAGCACGCTGGCTGATGCGGTCACTCGCGCCACGGCATTGGTTGAATTGGTTCGCCAAACATCTATTGGCGGATTGCCTGCGGGGGAGGTGACGTGCAGCATTGGGGCGTCTATTTTTCTCGCAGAATCCCCCTGTGAACAAGAGGCGCTCTTAAAACAAGCCGATGCGCAATTGTATCGCGCCAAAGATGCGGGTCGAAATTGTGTTTGCTAACCTGGGGTTGGGAGGAAATGACATGCATCAACACGCATGTCATTTCCTCCAAATCTATTCGAATCATCGATTACGTACTCAGTTCAACCCGCTCTTTAAAATAATCCAGCGCGTGTGGATTGGCCAGCGAATGCACATTCGGGATCGGTTCTCCGTGCACGGCTTGGCGCACGGCTATTTCGACCAATTTTCCGCTGATGGTGCGTGGAATATCCGTGACTTGTAAAATTTTGCTCGGTACATGGCGTGGCGATGCATGGGTTCGGATGGTTTGTCGAATCGTTTGCATCAGGGACTCATCTAACCGCATGCCTTCACGCAGTTTTACAAATAAAATCACTCGAACGTCACTGTTCCAGTTTTGACCAATGACAACGCTGTCTAGAATCCCGGGTATTTTTTCAACTTGCCGGTAAATTTCGGCCGTCCCAATGCGCACACCGCCAGGATTTAATACAGCGTCTGACCGACCATAAATGATAAGCCCATGGTGAGGGGTGATCTCAGCAAAGTCGCCGTGCGCCCAGACCCCTTTAAAGCGTGAAAAATAGGCTTTTTTATAGAGCTCCTTTTGTGGGTCGTTCCAAAAGCCAACCGGCATGGATGGAAAAGGCTGGGTACAGACCAATTCTCCTCGTGCGTTTTGAATGGATTGACCGGATTCATCATAGACCTCAACCGCCATGCCAAGACCCATGCATTGCAATTCGCCTGGGTAAACAGGCAACAGAGGATTGCCCAATGCGAAACAAGAGACAATGTCTGTGCCGCCTGAAATGGAGCTGAGTTGAATCCCGGGTGAGATATGGGTGTCTACAAAATCATATTGCTCTGGCAAAAGAGGCGCACCGGTTGATAGGATGCACCGCAAGTGGTCCATGGCGCATTCGGTGGCCGGATGGATGCCTGCCTGCTCGATGGAGGATAAAAACTTCGGACTGGTTCCAAACACGGTGACTTTTTCATGTTCAATCCATTGAAACAAGCACCGATTGTTCGGATATGTTGTGGATCCTTCGTACAAGGTGAGGGTCGCGCCAAAAGCGAGTGTGGATACCATCCAATTCCACATCATCCAACCGCACGTGGTATAAAAAAACAGATTGTCATTTGGGTGGATGTCGGTATGCAGGCCTAATTCCTTGATGTGTTGCAATAACGTACCGCCTGCGCCATGCATGATGCATTTGGGCTTGCCTGTCGTGCCGGATGAAAATAAAATATACAGTGGGTGGTCAAATGGGAACAGCGGGTATTCATGCGTATGATGGCATGTTTCGTTTAAAAGAAAATCCTCCCACATCAGGACGGTCAGCGGCGTATCGATATGAAAAGGGGTTTTTATCACAGGACAAACCACCACGTGCGTTAATGAAGGAATCAACGCGCTGATGGACTGAATTTTATCGGATTCAAGGTGTGTTTTTCCGTTGTAATCATGCCCATCACACACAAATAAAACGGTTGGGTTGATTTGGCCGAGCCGATCCACGGCGGCATTTACCCCAAAATCAGACGAGCAGGCCGCCCAAATCGCACCCATGGATGCCGTGGCTAACATGGCAATCACCGTGTATGAAACATTGGGCAGGATGCCGGCCACGCGATCCCCTGGCCTCACGCCTGCTCGCTTTAATCCTGCCGCACATGCGTTGACTTGCAGTCTGAGTGCTTCGTAGCTCAGTTCAATACGTGTGCCGCGTTCATCCAGGCTGACCAATGCGGGGTGGTTATCCGTGCGGGCAAGTAGGGTGTTTACGATATTGAATGTGGCGCCAGGAAACCATCGTGCATCGTACATGTGTTCAGCCTTCTCTAGAACGCATGTGCTGGGTGTTTCAAAATGAACCCCAAAATAATCACACACCGACTGCCAAAACAGACCTGGCTCTTTGATGGACCAGGTATGCAATGCATGATAATCCGCAAATGATAGCGCGTACCGCTGCTCTACAAAGCGCATGAATTGCCACATGTGGCTGGATTGAGGATTTTTTGGGGTCCATATTGGGGTGTTCATCTGGTTCACATCCTTATTGTGCGTTTTTTATGTTGGCGTTTTATCCAAACTCCAATTTTATAGATTTGCGGCCCGTGCGCATCTGTGGGATAATTTTTGCCTACACATTACTTAGGTGAACAAATGGAAGACAACAAGCAAAAAGCCCTTACGGCCGCCCTTCTGCAAATTGAACGTCAATTCGGAAAAGGGTCTGTTATGCGCATGGGTGATAGTAACCTAGGTCGTGACATTGAAGCCATATCAACCGGATCATTGGGCTTGGATATTGCCCTTGGAATAGGTGGCTTGCCCAAAGGGCGAGTGATTGAAATTTATGGCCCAGAATCTTCTGGTAAAACCACCTTGACCTTGCAAGTGATTGCCGCCTGCCAGCGCAATGGCGGAACGGCTGCGTTTATTGATGCTGAACATGCACTGGATCCCAGTTATGCTGAAAAATTAGGCGTAAAAGTCGAAGAGCTGCTCATTTCTCAACCGGACACCGGCGAACAAGCGCTCGAAATCACGGATATGCTGGTGCGTTCGGCAGCGGTGGATGTGGTGATCATTGATTCGGTCGCAGCACTCACGCCTAAAGCTGAAATTGAAGGCGAAATGGGTGACACTCACGTAGGCTTGCAAGCCCGTTTGATGTCGCAAGCGTTGCGTAAACTAACGGCCAATATCAAACGGTCTAACACGTTGGTTATTTTCATTAACCAAATTCGTATGAAAATTGGCGTGATGTTTGGTAGCCCTGAAACAACCACCGGCGGTAACGCGCTTAAATTTTATGCGTCTGTGCGATTGGATATCCGTAGAATTGGAGCGATAAAGCGGGGTGAAGAAATCGTCGGCAGTGAAACCCGGGTGAAAGTGGTCAAAAATAAAGTGGCCCCTCCGTTCAAAATGGCTGAATTTGATATCCTTTACAATGAAGGCATTTCGCGTGAAAGTGAAATCATCAACTTGTCCGTTCAACTCGGATTGATTGAAAAATCGGGTGCTTGGTACAGTTATAATCAAGAAAAAATTGGCCAAGGCAAAGAAAATGCCCGCGCTTATTTAAAAGAAAACCAAGCATTGGCGCAATTGTTGGAACAAAAAATAAGAGCCGAGCTGTTGGTGAAAAAAGTGCCTGCAGCAGAAGACGTGGCTGAATTGGTTGATGAGTAAAGCGTACGTAGATGCCGTGCGCCTGCTCGCCAGGCGTGAGCACGGCGCGCACGAGTTAACGCAGAAATTGGCGCGTAAGGCACACTCAGCTCAAGATATCCAAGACGCGCTGGCGGAATGCCAGCGCTTAGATTTGCAGAGTGATGCCCGATTCGCTGAGGGTTTGTGCCGCGCCAGGATTCGGCAGGGACATGGCCCCGTGCGTATTCGCCGCGATCTAGATCAAGTCATGATTGCGCGCGAATTAATCGACGACATACTCGCACAAGAGCAAGATCACTGGGTTTCATATGCCACGGCTGTTTGGGTAAAAAAATACGAACAACTCGGCGATGATTCATTTGCAGCACAACAAAAACAAAAACAATTTTTATTGTCTCGCGGGTTTGCGATGAACACCATCCAATTGGTTTTTAAAGCGTTTTAACCCCGTGTCACTATCACTATTATTAGAGTCCATCACGTTATGAACAGTTCAGATATCCGTCACGCCTTTGTTGATTACTTTATGAAACAAGGCCATGCCTCCGTTCCTAGCAGTTCGTTAGTGCCAACGAACGATCCTACGTTGTTGTTTACTAACGCGGGCATGGTGCAGTTTAAAGACACTTTTTTAGGCCAAGAGTCTCGGCCCTATCAGCGTGCGGTGAGCGTGCAGCGTTGCATGCGTGCAGGCGGCAAACACAATGACCTCGAAAACGTAGGCTACACGGCCCGCCATCACACCTTTTTTGAAATGTTGGGTAATTTTAGTTTTGGTGATTATTTTAAACGAGAAGCCATTGGATATGCCTGGGCGTTTTTGACGGACGTGTTGAAATTGCCCGCTGAGCGATTGTGGATCACGGTCTTTGAAGATGACGATGAAGCGGCCGATATTTGGCTGAAGGAAGTGGGGGTTTCGCCTGCGCGCTTTTCACGTTGTGGTGCGGCCGATAATTTTTGGTCGATGGGGGATACCGGACCCTGCGGCCCTTGCACTGAAATTTTCTATGATCACGGTCCTGAGATTGAAGGCGGCCCGCCCGGCACACCCACGGCCGATGGCGATCGATACATTGAAATTTGGAATCTAGTGTTCATGCAGTTTAACCGAGATAAAGAGGGGCAGTTGCATCCGTTGCCGAAGCCCTCGGTTGATACCGGCATGGGGCTTGAGCGCATTGCGGCGGTGGTTCAGAGCGTTCACAACAACTATCAAATTGATACGTTTCAACATTTGATTCAGGCAGTAGGTGGGCGTGTGCCGGACGTTGATCGAGAACACCCCTCATTGAAAGTGATTGCTGATCACATTCGCGCGTGTTCTTTTTTGATTATGGATGGGGTGATGCCTAGCAATGAAGGGCGAGGCTACGTGTTGCGTCGTATTATTCGTCGCGCCGTTCGGCATGGGAATAAATTAGGATTGCCCACGCTGTTTTTTAGCCAGTTGGTGGCGCCGCTGGTGGACGTGATGGGGAAACCTTATCCGGAGTTGGCAGTACAGCAATCCGATATTGAACGGATTTTGGCGCAAGAAGAGCAGCAATTCTCACGCACGCTGGAGCAGGGCTTGCGTGTTTTGCGCGATCAAATTCAAGCACTGCATGGCACGGAAATGAGCGGTGAAATCGCATTTAAGCTCTATGACACGTATGGGTTTCCTGTGGATTTAACGGCAGACATTGCGCGTGAACAAGGTTTGTCCGTGGACATGGATGGCTTTAATCAATGCATGCAACAACAGCGCGCACAATCGCAATCCGCCAGCCACTTTCAAGTCGATTATTCAAATGTCGCTCAGTTGGATGGCATTGCCTCAACGTTTCATGGGTATGAACAAGATGCATGCATGAGTCCTGTGCTCTCGCTGTTTCAAAACGGGGAACCCGTCACTCGAATCGTTCCTGGCACGCCGGCTGAAGTGGTCCTGCAAGACACTCCTTTTTATGCTGAAAGTGGGGGGCAAGTCGGGGACCGTGGGCAATTACTGAGCGACGGAATGGTCTTTCGTGTGGATGACACTCAACGTCGAGGTTTCGGTATTGTGCATTTAGGTGAGCTGATTCAGGGCGAGTGTTCGGTTCATCAAACCGTGAATGCTCAGGTCGACTCATCAAGACGAGATGCCATTCGATTAAATCACACGGCCACGCATTTATTGCACGCGGCATTAAAACAGATAGTCGGATCGCACGTGCAACAAAAAGGATCACGTGTGGATGCGGACAATGCGCGCTTCGATTTTTCGCATACAGATGCATTAACATCAGACCAGCTGGAGCAAATCGATGCGTTGGTGAATGCTAAAATTCGTGAAAATGAAGCCGTCACCACCACGTTAATGAGCACGGATGAAGCACGCCAGAGTGGTGCGGTTGCTTTGTTTGGTGAAAAATACGGGGATACCGTTCGGGTCTTGTCCATGGGCGATTTTTCCAAAGAATTGTGTGGTGGCACACATGCAGCGCGAACCGGCGATATTGGTTTGTTTAAAATCACAGCCGAATATGGCGTAGCCAGTGGTGTTCGGCGCATTGAATGTGTCACGGGAGCTGCGGCATTGCGCTGGGTGAATCGGCAATTAGAGCAGTTAAATACCGTAGCGAGCATGCTCAAAACCACACCCGCGAGTGTGATTGAGAAATTATCAAACAGTTTACAGGACGCGAAACAGCGTGAAAAAGAGTGCAACGAATGGCAACAAAAATTCACGGCTCAATCCAGCCATGCATTGGTGAATGAAGCAAAAAAAATAGGGGACGTGAATTTGCTCGTTAAACGCCTGGATCATTTAGATTCCAAAGGGCTCAGGGCCATGTTAGATCAGCTGAAATCGACGTTAGAGTCGGCAGTGATTGTGTTGTTTTCTGTATCAGGCAATACATTGAGTGTGGTTTCGGGCGTGAGCAAGTCCCTTCATGGACGCGTTCCAACGGCAGGAGAATGGGTGCGTCACCTATGTGGAAAGGGTGGTGGACGCGATGATATGGCGCAAGGCGGCGGTCCTGTTCCGGGTGATTTAAATGAAAAAATAGCGCAGATAGAAACGATGGTGATGTCAGCGGGTTAATATGGTCGTTTATAGAGAATGACATCCAAAAACACGCATGTCATTCTCTCTAAACATTAAAGCTAAAAATAGCGAGAATAAATCGCTAAATAGCTGCCATCTCCCATCATGCTGAGCAAGGCCTGGTTGATTTTTTCAATCAGAGCCTCTTGCCCTTGAAGGGCCATCACGCCATAGCCATTGCCAATGGGGATGCGACTGCCGATGCGCTTGTATGCCCCAGCACTGTTCACTAACCAATAGTCTGCCGCGACCGCATTCATGAATGCCACGTCAATGCTTTGGTTGTTGAGCGCCGCCAGCAGCTCATCGTTGGTTGTAAAATCTTGGACTTGCACGTTTCCGTGATAAAGCCTTAATGTTAAATTTTTCAATAGATTGCCGCCGGCAATGACACCGCGTCGAAGACCCACGGTTTTCCCTTTGATGTCAGCGGGGCTGTTGATGCCAGATGATTGAAGTGCAATCAATTGTGTATCACTCGCAAGATAGGGCAAGCTAAAAATAAAGCCCGGCTCAGATGTCTGAGGTATGACGATGCCAGCAAGGGCTAGATCAATTGTTTTAGAGAGCAATGCGTCGGGTATAGCACTCACGACAAGCCCCTTAAATTCACACGTTTCTTTCATGCGCTGACAAATCGCCTGCATGAGATCAATTTCAAAGCCAACAAACAGGTTGTGTTGATCCGCTTGAGAGGCCAACGGAGGATAATGTGAAGTGGTCCCAATCACTAAGGCTTGTGCGTGCGTGAAGGGTCCTATCAATAGAATGATTAAGAGCAGTAAACGTCGCATCATTGACACTCCTGTTGTCGAGTTTAGAAGGTGCTGCATGAAAAAAACCTCATGCAGCACCTTCTAAATATTCTAAGTCCCAATATAAAAGATCATGAGACATTTTCATTATAGATGAAAATCAGGAAAACCTTGGCGAGGAGGGACTTTTATCTTCCTGAAAATAGATTAGACTGAAATAGGAATCAATTGTAGTTTGGACAAACTAAGGATGAACATGATAAATAATGAGTTGTTAAATTTACTGGCTATTATCGTTATTTTTGGCGTGGTTATGGGGTTGGTGAATGCATACATTCCCATGTTACCAGCGATTAAAAGTTTATTGAATCTTGTTGTTTTGATTGTATTGGTGGTGTACGTTCTGGAATTTTTTCAGGTGATTCCAACGATTTTACCGATGATTAGAGTATTTCAATAAAGCCTACACGTTTATTTTTTTATAAATAAAATGAGGCAAATGACGAATAACCCGCATGATATAGCGCCAAAAAAATGGGTAATATATCATGCGGGAGCCTTTCTTCGCAGCCTTCCAACAGGCGCCCGCAGTATCTTTCGGTGAAGCGGCATAAAAAATACCCGGCTCACCGAATGTGACATGGGTATCGATAAATCCCAGGCGAACAAGGGTGATGCGTTGTGTGTTTGACGCGGCTTGTTGCAATCCTTGCAGGTACACTTCAATGGCGGCTTTGCTGGCCCCATACAGGCTGTTTTTGCAACGTCCTCGGCATGCGGCTACAGAGCTTAAAAATACCAGACGATGGTGTGACTGGGGTTTGTTCCAGTACGCTTGAATCAGTTGGCTGGTGTGAGTGACGTTCACCGTGAGTAGTTCGGTGAGGGATGCATCGGTTAATGCGTTGTTGTTAGCCATGGCGCTATAGGCAATGAACAAATCGAGCTCAGTGGGTTGCGAACGTAGTGTTTGTAAAAACAGTTGAATGCCTTTCGAAAAGTCGACCACCATGGTTTCGCACGTCACGGCGTGTCGCAAGCGAATGTCCGCCGCGATGATGTTTAATTGCGGTTGATTTCGTCCAACCAATAGGAGAGGGTGCCCTGATCGAGCGGCTATGCGTGCAAATTCTTCGGCAATGATGGATGTGGCGCCTAAGATAACCCAAGTCCGCGCGCTCATCGGTGAATGCCTAATCGAGCGCCCAAATCGGAGCGCATGGGGCTGTTGTATTGATTCATTAGGATTTGAAAGGCCTTGTGCTGTGGGTATATGTGCTCATATTGTGCCGGATGAAGGTATAAATCTTTTGCCAAATAAACGGTTCCACCGGATTGTGTGATGCATTGATTCATTTGTTCTATGGCACGGCGGGCGGCTTTATTGTGGATGAAGTCAATCGCGATGGTGAATCCGGGCTGTACAAAGGAGAGCAGGCCCAACCCGGGTTTTGTGAAATATTTAAGCACAGCGAGGGTGGGCGTGGCGTGCAGCGCTTGAATGCATGCACGCAAGGTGTGAAGGGTGTCTTCCGCTCCGTGCGCATCAAACACGGCCTGAAATTGCACCAAACCACCATTCCCATAC
>JAOAUO010000037.1 GCA_030157565.1 Legionellaceae bacterium | reverse complement strand
GTATGTAGATGTTCCTCTGCAGCAGCCAGTTGCCCAGCATCATCATCACCACCGTTGTGAACGGTTGAACCATTCGCTGCCAAAACACCAGCGTGTAATTTAAGACGCTTTGATGGTTCTTTTTTTGTGCTTGGATGTATTGGTATAAGCCCTGCAACGTCATTTCGTCCGGTTCCACGCCACTCACACTTAAAATACTGGCGCTCAAGGGCACATCCCATCGCATCAACGACTCATGCCGTGTTTGGGTGCTTGCATCTTTAATATCGGTTTCAGCAACACCATGGGCCATCCAAACACCTTGTTTGTAATCGATATGATCGATTTTTCGAGCCACGCGCAGCATGTGTGCTTCATCAAAATGAAATTGAAACACGCGATCGAGGCGGTTGTTGGGCAAGATGGTTCCAATGTGGATAAAATCATTTTGGTGACGCATCCACACCCCTTTCGCCGTTCGCAGGGCTTGTCCACCACTGAGCGCTTGCATGCGCTCATCATTCGCCAAACGAACCATGTTAGGCAGCACCGTTTCACTGATAACAGTCACGACCACAATCACCAGCACCGCCACTTTAAACACAGCCAACGTGACCTGAGTGATAGACATGCCGGCCGCGCGCATCACCACCAGCTCATGATGGCTCGCCATGATGCCAAGCCCAATAAGGCAACCCAATAAACAGGCCATGGGGAAAAATAAATACACTTCATACGGCATTTGTAAAAAAACAAAAAAAGCGGCTTGTAAAAGCCCAAAATCGCCTTTGCCTAAATTATCCAATTGGTTCACAAACAAAATAAACACTTGCAAACCGGCCAATAATAACGTCACCATCGCGGTAGATGCCAGCACGGTTTTAGCAATGTAGCGCTCTAAAATCTTCATGATGGTTTCACTTGATTGCGCCAAAGCAGCAACAACCCCACCAACAAAACCAACACATGAATCCACCACATGCCTAACCACAAGGGCGTTTTCCCCACGGCCAACCAATCCCGTGCGATAAACATTAAATTCGCATAAATAATATACAATACAATGGCGGGTAACAATTTTGCATATTTTCCTGAGCGTGAATTCACCCGGCTCAAAGGCACTCCAACAAACGTCAAAGTGAGGACCATCAACGGCACCGACAACCGCCATTGCAACTCCGCTGCCTTCGCAGGGTTGGGGTTATTTAACGGCCATAATTGAGCCGTTCGGATGGTACGAAGATCTTCTTTGATGCTCACGGTGGGATGCGGTAGGCGTGCTTTATAAGTCGTGAAATGGGCGACCTGATAATCGGCTTGTCCAGGAACGCCCTGGTATTTGTGACCGTTTTCTAATACGACATAATCTTCAAACGTTTTTTTATCCGTATGTGCAAATGCATGCTCGGCCCATAGCAAATCCCACTGTTCTTCGTTATTTTTAAGCGTGCTTTGTGCAAAAAACACATTTTCAGCCACCGTATGATCGCGGCTCATGGATTCAACATAAAAAATTTGAGGTCCACCCGGGACTGCATTAAACCGTCCCGGCGAGATGGTCTGTATGAGGGTTTGAATGCCGGTTGTGCGCATCAAGGTGGCACGCGCTGTAGAAATCAATGGACTGCCCCATAACATGATGATCAACACCAGCAATGCCACGACGGAGGCCATGATAAAACTGTGTTTTAATAACCGACCGGGTCCATAACCACAGGCTTGCAGAACGGTCATTTCACTTTCAGCATATAAACGGCCATATGCAACCAACAGCGCCACATAAAACCCCAGTGGCAACAAAAGACTGAGCAAATTAGGCAGTTCCAGCATCATTAATTTCATGACAAAAACACCCGGAATTTGCCCACTGGCGGCACGATTTAAATAAAGCACCAATTGATTGCTCATGAAAATCAATAGCAAAACAGAGGTCAATGAAACCAATGTAACAAACACCTCTTTGCTTAAATATCGAAAAATCAGCACACGCGGCCCTAATGTATAGAATTCCTAAGAAACTACACGTAAAATAACATTTTTTGCATGCCACCGGAAGCGATCATGAATTACGGACTCAATCAAACCCTTGCTTTAAAAAACAATGAGTGCCTCGTATTAGGCCTCTCTGGCAACAGTCCTTTACCTGAATGTTTTGGCGCGCTAAGTCAGCTGCACCTCGGCGTCATCGAACGCATCGCGACGTCTCTCACGGAATCAGGCGATACCGCATGGCACATGGATAGCAATGGAGCGGCCATGCTGCTGATTCAATGCGGCAGTGCAGAAAGCTATTCAGTAGGGAGCCTTTCTCAACGCATGACTGAGATTGCGGCCTTGTTACTCAAACAACGGGTTATTTCAGCCACCCTCTGTCTTCCACCGTTAGCGAACCACACGCCGGATTGGCAACTGCAACACATGTTATTGAACATGGATGCACAACGGTATCAAATGTTGGCTTTTAAAACGCAAAAGAACACGCCACACAGCTTAAAATCCATCGATTTTTTCTTGCCAGGTGCCCATGCCACCACCATTCAATCCGCGCTGGCCATTGCACAAGGAATCGATTTAACCCGAACGTTGGCCAATTTTCCAGCCAACATCTGCACGCCAACCTATTTGGCACAACAAGCCACTCAACTCGCGCATGAGCAGGCCAAAATTAACATTAAAGTGCTTGATCGAGAACAAATGCAAGACATGGGCATGGGGGCCCTGCTCGCCGTAGCCCAAGGCAGCCACGAACCCCCACAATTGATCGAGTTGCAATACCACGGAGCCGGCAATGATTCAGCGCCTGTTGTGCTGGTTGGCAAGGGCATCACCTTTGATTCAGGTGGCATTTCCCTCAAACCTGCCGATGGCATGAATGAAATGAAATATGATATGGCGGGAGCGGCCAGTGTATTGGGTACATTAAAAGCCTGTGCGTTGCTTGATTTACCCATTAACGTAGTGGGATTATTGGCCTGTGCCGAAAACATGCCCGGTGGTCGCGCAGTCAAGCCCGGCGACATCATCACCAGCATGTCGGGACAAACGGTTGAAATCATCAATACCGATGCCGAAGGACGCCTTGTTCTGGCCGATGCGCTCACCTATGCCGAGCGCTTTAACCCGCGTTTGGTGATTGATATGGCCACGCTCACGGGCGCTGTGATCATTGCTTTGGGGCATTACGCAACGGGCGTCATGACAAACGATGACGCACTGGCTGAATTGATTTTAAACGCCGCTCGAGAAAGCGAAGACCCCGCTTGGCGATTGCCTCTGCATGAGGCATATCAAGAAGCATTAGACAGCCCGATTGCTGACATGATCAACTCCTCTTTCGATCGCAGTGCAGGCAGCATCACGGCAGGGTGTTTTTTATCACGATTTACTAAGAAATACCGATGGGCACACTTGGATATTGCCGGCACCGCGTGGGTATCCGGTAAAAACCGTAACGCCACGGGTCGACCCGTGAGTTTGCTAGTGCAGTTATTGCGTGATCTAACCCATGCGTGTTGATTTTTATTTATTAGACAATACAGAGCCTCAAGCCGCCCCACTGGTGGCTTGTCGTCTGATTGAAAAAGCATATCAGCGCGGCCATAAAGTCTTTGTGTTTTGCGAAGACGCGCAGGCCGCAGCTCACCTAGATGAACTGCTATGGACCTACAAAGACGACAGCTTTATCCCACATCATTTACAAGGTGAAGGGCCCAAGCCTCCTCCCGCCGTGCAAATCGGTTACGGCCCTGAACCCCTTGGATTCAACGACATATTACTGAATATGGCGCCTAACATTCCATTCTTTTACACCCGTTTTCGCCGCGTCATGGAAGTGGTGCTGAACGAGGACTCGGCGAAAGAAATCAGTCGAGCGCATTATCGAGAATACCGTAACAAACGATGTGAATTGCATACACATCCGATCGAAGCGTTTACTGGGGGCTTGGAGAAAACACCATGAAAAAAGCGGTCTCGGTCATCGTTTCGCCACCCGTCATTGCGAGCGTCAGTGTTTCTGGCGAAACGATGTGACTAAGGCCCAAAAAGCGTATCCTTTCACCATCGCCGGGTAGATCCTGCTCACTATCGAAAACCCTCGATTAAATACGCTAAGCGTTCTTTATACCCATGAACCTAATGTTCTTCTGTCCAATGTCCACGAATCAAACATGCCTCTCCTAATATGAAGATCATTCCACATGCTGAGGCGCGGCACGGATTAAGGCAACCCGGTATGATGACGGGTAAAATTTACACATAAAGTATTTTAATTGTAAATTAGTTGCGCTATAATAGAGCGATATTTAATCGTTGAGTATTTTATGAGTAAAAATCTTTATAAACTTCTTGGTGTGTCTAAGAATGCATCGACCGAAGAAATAAAAAAAGCTTATCGAAAAAAAGCGCTTAGATGCCATCCTGATAAAACAGGAGAGCTTCCCGAGACTGCGCGAAAATTAGCGGAAGAAGAGTTTAAGCTAATTAACGATGCTCATCAAACATTGACCGATTCCAATCGTCGTCAACAGTATGATCTGGGTGACGCTAACTATTCTTATGCAGACCAGCCTGATACAACGTATACATATCAAACAGGTAGCACTACATTCGAATCAAGTGCTCATAATGGTCGTGTAAAATTAACAGGCGCTAGCAAAAGCGAATGGACCGTCCATAATAGGGATTTTAAAAATCAAACGCATAAGGTTACGCTCGAAATTGCAAAAAACAGCCTCGACCCAGTGTTGGAACATCTTAATGAGCTAGTGGAAGCACTAAATAACTCTACCACACATAAAGTTGATGAATTAAACACCGATATGACATGGTATATAAAACAAATTGAAGAGGAATATAACAGTTCTCTACCCTACGGTCACTGACAATAAATACAGCCAGCAAAGAATAGACGCTTACAACAAGGCTTATTCTTTGCTACGCAGCTACATATCACGTTGTGGACGGATCCGAAATGGAGGCCTAAGTGGTCTGTTCACCCTACCCTTGTTTATACAACCCGACTAATTCGCTACTATCCAAAATATGATCTTCCATGGCATTCAATATATCCGATTTGGAAACACTTGAATTGACGGTCAATCGCGTATCCAAGGCATATAACTTGAAAAAATATCGGTGTGTACCACTCGGTGGGCACGGGCCGCCGTAACCCTTCTGATCCCAACTGTTCTTGCCACTGATGGCACCTGACGGCGTTTCTGTTGCTTCATCCAGATGATTGCTCGTTGCGGGAATATTAAATAATACCCAATGAACCCATGTGCCATTTGGAGCATCCGGATCGTCAACGATCAATACATAAGATTGTGTTCCAACCGGCGCGCCCTGCCAATGCAGAGGAGGAGAGTAATTGGCGCCATTACACGTATATTGCGGTGGAATCGGCGTATTGGATAAAAACGCAGAACTTTCAAGTGAAAAAGACATGGCCATGCTCCTTATGCTGCACATCAATAACAGACAAAATATTGGCATTTTTTTGCATGTCGTTTCCTCCAAACTCCAATTAACCATATCGATTTAACAAGTAGCGCCCTACCGCCAGCATTCCCATGGCCTCTCCACCCTCAGGACGGCCAGGTTTATTGCTAACGTTCCACGCCATGATATCAAAATGCAACCAAGGCACCGATTCTTTCACAAAACGCTGTAAAAATAATGCGGCTGTAATGGCTCCTGCATAAGAGGATGGACTGGAGTTGGCCATGTCTGCAATCGTGGAATCTAGCATGTTCGCATATCCCGCAAACAACGGCATACGCCAGACAGGGTCTTTCGTTTCGCATGCCGTTTGGGCAATGGCTTCTGCCAATTGATCATCATTGGTAAACAAGGCTGCAATTTCAGTGCCCACGGCCACGCGCGCCGCACCGGTTAATGTCGCAAAATCGATAAGCAGATCAATTTTTTCTTCACAGGCTTTCACCAAGGCATCCGCTAAAACCAAGCGCCCTTCTGCATCCGTGTTATCTATCTCAACCGTAAGGCCATTGCGCATGGTTAATACATCACCCGGGCGAAAAGCACACGATCCCACTGCGTTTTCAACCGCCGGAATCAATACTTGCAAGCGAATGGGCAACTGCTTACCCATCATCCATTGCGCCAACCCGATCACATGTGCCGCTCCTCCCATGTCTTTTTTCATGTAACGCATGCCAGCGGCCGGTTTAATGTCCAGTCCGCCTGAATCAAAACACACCCCTTTGCCCACCAAGGTGACGTGCGGATGGGCTTCATTGCCCCAGGTCAAAGACAATAATCGCGGTGCATCCGCTGCGGCCCGTCCCACGGCATGAATAGCAGGGAAACGATCTCGCACCAGCTCATCTCCTACCCATTGCTTAAACGTGGCGCCATGCTCCATCGCAAGAGACGACAGCGCCTCTGCCATTTCACGCGGGCCTAACGCATTGGCGGGCATATTGATCAAGTCACGCACCAGAAATATAGCATTGGACTCCAATAAAACATCCGGTAATGCACGCGCATTCACGGCAAGAACCCGAGGCACCGCACTCGATTCTTTATATTGATCAAACCGATATTGTGCTAAAGACCATGCCAAAAGCGTGGATTGTTCAGCCTCTAATGGCGCCTGATACAGTCCGGGCGGTAGTTTCATGACAGCAGATGCCATGGCTAACGTCGCATTGCCATCGCCAGCGCCTATATACATTTTCTGCGGCAAGCCTTGTGGGCCCGTGATCACAGCGACATCCCCCAGCGCGCCTTTAAACTGTTGAGAGGCCAGCGCATTGCGCTCGACTTCACTCATCTCATTTAAACTGCAGCCTTTGTTCAACAAAATCAATGGCCATGCATTGTCGGTACTGGTTTGATAAAAACGATCAGCTTGCATCAAGACTCCTTCATTTGCCCTCGAAACTGCGTCATTTTCATGCCACAAAGTCGTAAGCTCAGTATATAAATGGCACATGCGGCCAGCACGTGCAACAACAAGAAACCAAGTCGTGCGCTCAATGGTTTTTCCAACCAAAAAAACACATTCCCCACCATGAACATTAAGTACACCGACATCACACCATTCGCGACCAACAATTGCACTATAAATCGAAACCAACCCGCCAGTGGTTTATAAATGTCTCGCCGTATTAATAAATACAACAATATCCCACAATTCAGATACCCCGCAATAGAGGAGGCCAATGTCAAGCCAGCGTGTGCCATGGGGCGAATCAAGAAGGCACACAAAACCGTATTCACAACCATCGCAACCACGCCCACTTTCACTGGGGTTTTAATATTTTGACGTGCATAAAAACCGGAAGCCAAAATTTTAACCATCATAAACGCGGGCAGGCCTAAGGCCATGGTCACCAAACTTTTTTGAGTTTGCAGTAAATCCACGATTGTAAATTCACCATAAGTAAAGCAACTCGCAATCAATGGCATGGAAAATATAATCAACCCTGTTGCAGAAGGCACGCCGACTAAAATCAACAGACGAAGACCCCAATCCAGTGCGCGTGAGAAATGGGCTTTATTTTGCTCCGCATGCCGTCTGGATAAATGCGGTAAAATCACCGTGGCAATGGCCACTCCAAAAATACCCAGCGGGAAATCGGCCAATCGATCGGTATAAAATAACCAGGTCACGCTGCCTACTTTTAAAAAAGATGCGAAAATGGTATCGACCAATAAATTAATCTGTGCAATGGAGACACCGAATAAAGCAGGTAGCATTAATCGCAACACACGCTGAACACCCGGATCACGCATCATCAAGCGAGGGGTGACCAACAGCTTGCGATGAAAAAGAAACGGGATCTGAAACAACAATTGAACAATCCCGGCTATCAAAACACCCCATGCCAAAGCCAGAACGGGTTCTGCAAATCGCGGGCTTAAATACAATGCCGCAATGATCATACTAATATTTAAAAAAATAGGCGTAAAAGAGGGCACACCAAAATAACCATACGTATTGAGTATCGCACCCGCCATGGCGGTTAATGAAATCAACATTAAATAAGGGAACGTCAAACGCAACATCTCTGTCGCCAAAACCGTACGGGTTGAATCATGACCAAATCCCGGCGCAAACAAATAAATAATCACAGGCGCCGCCACCATTCCAATCACGGTGACCACCGTCAGAATGACGCTCATTCCACCCGCAATGCGTGCCAAAAACACACGTACCTCATCAATCGTGCGTGTCTTTTGATACTCGGCCAACACCGGCACAAATGCTTGTGAAAACGCGCCATCTGCAAATAGGCGACGCATGAAATTGGGGATTTTAAATGCCACATAAAAGGCATCCATGCCCGCATGTGCGCCAAAGGTTTGCGCCAAGATCATGTCTCGCGCAAACCCCATGATACGGGATAGAAAAGTCATCATGGATACCAATGATGTTGAACGTAACAGGCTTTGTCGTTTATGCAGGGTCATTTCAGTCACAACACTCTCAGTCGTTTTTTTTCCAACAGTATACCTAAATTAAAAAATTAGACGACTACTGTCTTGACAATTTCGGTCAAGTTGTGCATGATCATCCTCTTTTTTACACCAATGAATCAAGTGGAGATTGTCAGTGGCAAATATTAAATCAGCGATTAAACGCGCACGCCAAAACATTAAATTGCGTCAGCACAATGCAAGCGCACGGTCAATGTACCGCACGTTTATTAAAAATGTACTGAAAGCAGTAGAAGCCGGTGATCAAGAAGTCGCTCGTGCTGCATATGCTAAAGCACAACCGATCATTGATAAAGCGGCTGGCAAAGGACTACTTCATAAGAACAAAGCGTCTAGAATTAAAAGCCGACTCAGTGCCCGCGTTAAAGCAATGGCTGCTTAATGATTTTAGTCTGAACGCATCCTTTTTTTAGGGCATCGTTTAGTTGATTTCCTGCCTGACCGATGCACAAAAAATATTATCCGTAGACTTGAGTCAACGGATAATATGACTTTTGAATAACCTTGTCAGGAATAATATGGGCTGCTGGTCCCGGCCTCACTTTCCGTTGATGGATATTCGGATAAATGAGCTAAGCAAGGAATTAGGTTTCTGTAGCCTATTAAAGCTGAGTGTGCGTACGAGGGGAACAGGCGTTGTTGAGGGCTAGAATATTTGGAAAAATCATATAAAAAAATCTCCCCAGAACTAAAATTAAACACCACACTTGATGACCAATTTTCTCGCAGATTTTTGTAAACACTATTAATTGCAATTGATTTATTCAATTCAAAAATAAACCCGTCTATAGCGCATATGAGCGCAGTTGAACAACCAGAGTATCCACCAATCAAATATATATCAATTTCATTTTCGGAATACCGCTTCTTACACTGATTGAGTAACCACTCTCCACTTGCAGTGAATGTTGCGATTTCAGCATAAGAATAAAGATGCGTCATAAAGCCCCCGCTCCCCACTTTATCATTTACGATAAAAATAACACAAGGTCCCGCGCCAATAGTTGCGATACGTTGAATTTTATGGGTAGCAAAGGTGATTTCACTTTGAAAAATATGGGTAATATGGTGGGTTGACCTGATTGATTCTTTCTTTTTATTGGGACTAAACATGGCATGTGGATTAGAACCCGCTTCACATGAGCCTTTTATTCCACCCCGAGGATTTGCGTATTTTAGGATCAATCGTCTTTTAGTGTACCCGGCGCTATTTTTTGATGACTTTGAATCCACAAAGGTCTCCAAGGTATTATTTTATTCAAATTTTACGCAAAAAAAGGTCGATTTACAAGCAGGAAATGGCTTTTTTTATTCGTTCGGATGGATGGCGCACGACGTTCAGTTGGTCATCAATATAATCAGGCTAAATGCTGTCTTACAGCGATGAAATAATCAGTTGGGGGGTACATAAGCTATTATACTGCGATTGGGCAGAGGAACAGGGTAAATTAGTGCGGCTCCTCCGCACCCAAATAGAATGACTTAGATCGCAATATTCATTTTAAAGAAGTTATCGATTCCGTACTCGATCGATTTTTAGTAACTTGCTTATCAAAGATGTCCTGCTCCGCCTGATTGAAATAAGTGACTCCCACCTGGGCACTTCGATGACATCGAAAAAAAGACAGCAATGAATCGAAGGACGATTTTTTTTGAATCGCAATCTCTGGTCTATTGAGGACTAAATTATCCAATGCATTCTGAATAATCCCAGCAACACCTGCCTGATTTGACGCATGACTCCATTCGTAAACGGATGACGCTTGATACCCTTCTGTGGTTCTCTTCCCACTCAAATACGTTACCGCATCTGCAACGCATAAAGGCGTTTCTGAAAACGGCACAAGGACCGTTGGCTGGATCGCTTGGACCAATGCATGAAAAGGTTCGCTCACAGAGACGGAGTTTGGGTAACCTAGATTGGCATCGGCACACAAAAGGCTTGGATGGTCTTTTAAGAAATGATTGGATTTTATTTGATGAATCAGCTCATTAAATTGCACGCAATCTAAAACCACAGACGGTAACACGATTTGATTTGACTTCAAAAAGTCTGCATTAAAAATAGTAAACTGACCGCCATCAGAGCCCTGACGATAGGATGCCATAACATGCATCTGCTCCTTGTTGAACTGCTTCGCCAAAGATTTCATCAAAATTACCGAGCTATGCTGAATATAGATAGGAAGAACCCCATGCCCACTATTGGTTTTCATCAACGTACCCCCTTTTTGGCTTATCCATATTGATAGGCTTGATTAAACATTTTTTGTGTATGGTGATTAGCGTTGCTCAATGATCGCGTTTACTTACGATCCTAACCCGTAAATTTTTTTGAACAAATATTATTCTTAGTATTTTAATTATACCATACTGACTTAAAAAAGTCTTCCAAAGGAAGGAATCCAATCATTTACCACGATTAATCCTGCTGGAAAAATGCGGTATCGAGCGCAATGAACCGACATCACGATTCGAAAAAAGAGTCATTTAAAAACTTCATGGGTATATATTATCAGGCGAAAATAATCGAATAAGGGTAAACGTATTTTGATTCGCCATCGTCACAACCAAACTCGCCCGGAGGGCGGGGTGTGGTGCCTGAATACGAAATAATTTAGGTTTGCGCGCACGGGTGATGGTTTAAGTCATTTTTGCTTGGCGCATGGGCTGGTACGGCCGCCCATGCGTCGCGATAACAAACTAACCCGCGGGCTCATGGTTATTTGTGCCCATAGGCTGGTGTTTATTAGACACGGATTTGGCTACAACAACCTTCTTGATGTCTTTTTCAGCTCCAAGAGTGGTGTCTTTAACCGTTTGCTCAACACCGTAAGCGGTCTCTTTAACCCCTGTTGCTGTGCCTTGAACCGTATTGCATGCATTCAGAAAACAGGCGCCAACGAAAATAATACTCAAGCCCGATAGGGTTTTTCTCACGTTAAAAATCATCATTCCTCCTGGATAATTGAACAGATCTATCTCCACACGATAGTATCTACGAGCTGGCATTTGGATGAAATGACGCGCGTGTTTTCGCATCTCATTTCATCCGAACTCCAATATGAATTAATAGATCATTATTTTCAAGAAATCAATTTATTTTTATAAAACGGCATCCGTTTTGCAATCAGTCGTTTTTCACATAATAAACTGACATTCGGCTTCATTGTATGAATGGTTTCCTTTAAGGTGATATTCATGACGAGCAGAAAAAAACGAAAGAGGCCAACTCGCGGATGAATTGGAGTACCAGGAGCAACCCCTCGTCGGCCTGCAATATCGGATCAAACCAAACCATTAAGTTTATTTATAAATCATCTTTTACGTCAAATTTTGGTGCCTTCCTTAAATGATTGCCATTTCTCTCAGATTAGGGCACTATTTGCGATTTAGGAACGTATTTGTAAGACGAACCTTCGTTTATTTATCATCTGAGAGACCTATGGCAAAAGAAGATCACATTGAAATGCTTGGTACGGTAATGGATACCTTGCCCAATACGATGTTTCGTGTTGAACTAGAGAATGGACACATTGTAACCGCCCATATTTCAGGACGCATGCGTAAAAATTACATTCGCATTTTAACCGGCGATAAAGTGAAAGTAGAGTTGACGCCCTATGATTTAAGCAAAGGTCGTATTATTTTCCGCGATAAAAATTAGTTCAAGTTCTCCTGATGATATAAACAGCCAAAACCCAATCACGGGGCGATTCCCATTTAAATACCGAATCTTCCCTTCTCCCTCTTTGGGGAGAAGGTGGCAGGAACCGACGGAGGAGGGTTTTCTTCGGTTCTAAATCCGTAATAACTCGTCAAATATGTCCTACAATGAATGAATGACATCCAATTAAACTGGAGATACTCATGATCATTCCATTCACGGAACCCACAGCCCCGAGGTATATCTACATCAACCCTGAAACCAATCGGGTTCATCTTTTGGTTCCTGTGGTGGGTGGGCAAGAGATTATTAGTTATCTATATTTATTGATGCCTGCTTATTAAGCCTGGAAAATGGGCATGAATGCGGTTTTATTTCAACGTTACGACGACAAAACCGCGGTTTTTGTGTACATCCGAGTCCTCTGTTGCCATACTGTTGAGTAGTCGGCGCTCTGGTATCCAGTAAGGCTCAAAGAATTCTCGATCAGGGTCCATAATCAACACACGCTTTGTATTCACATCATACGCTCCAACGGGTGCGAAATGCCCTACACTCTCCGTGCCACTTATGAATTTTTGATCGAAATTCACAATAATAAATGTGCGTCCAGTTTTTTCACCGTCCAATAGTGCTTGGTGAAATGTTGTAGCAATGTCTTTGACTCTTGTTGCATGTATGACCTCAATCCGAGTAGGCGGGATGCGGTAGGCTTTCATGGCTTGAGTTAAAAATGAACCCAATTGATCCAGCGTAACACCATTCCCTCCTTGTTTCACATCATTTTCCCACGCATTATGGGTACTGCTCACAACGCTATGGGTTGTTGCAAGCCTCTGATTGACATACTGTATTTGAGGGATACGCAGCGCATTCATCACCATCGTTGCTGAGGCCAACGAACAGGAGGCATCTGTGGGTTGAGGCAGATAATATGGACTGATGCGCCAGTAAATAGGCGCCTCATGTGTGCGAATGTAACGATGATCCTGAATAATAGAGACTACGCCGGGAACATAACGGGATTGTTTGTTTAGCAAATCATGACTTGCTGATGCGTTTAAAAGGCCAGCACCCAAAGCGCTGATTGATAATACAATTCCAATTGACCGAGTCATACTGTAAAACGATTTTAATGCTTTTGGGTTCATTTTTTATCATCCTTGAGTAGTGGAGATTGGACAAAAGAACATAAAAAAAGACCCATGTCATTTCATCCAAACCCTCAATCCTAATCTCCTGCAACCATCATTTCATCCAGCAAGATAGAACCACACCGGGTAGAATAATTGGGGTTCACGTCACAACCAATTGCTACTATTCCGCGAAACATGTCTTTTAAATTGCCAGCCACCGTGACGCCCTCTACAGGATACTGAATTTCGCCGCCCTCCACCCAAAATCCGCTGGCACCTCTCGAATAATCTCCCGTTAAGCCGTTTGCACCATCTCCCATTAGTTCAGTCACCAACAAGCCGGTCCCCATTTGTTTTAATAAATCAACCTCATCACCACCGGTCGGGTCAACGGTCAAATTAAAGACGCCTCCACTATTGGCCGTCGTCGATAAGCCCATTTTTCGTGCGGAATAACTGCCCAATACATACTGGCAAACGCGGCCATCCTCCACAAATACATTATTTCGCGTGGGCACACCCTCGCTGTCAAATGGCGAACTGCCTAAGGCACCGAATAAATAAGGTTGCTCATGGATGCGGATACCAGTCGGGAAAATTTGTTGCCCCACAGAATCCATATGTAACTAATGCTTCCTTTATAAATTGGACCCACTAATGGCCCCAATAAACGCCCCAATCAATCCACTCGACAAACGAGACGAAAATAAAACTGGCATTTTTTTTGTTTTGAGTGACTGCGCGTTTAAACGACTTGTGGTCCGTTTGACCGCACTGGCCGCCAGGGATTCCCATCCCAACAAATCAGTCGCATTTCGAGCCGTCGTGTAATCATGATCACGCTGCATTCGATCGTCTTGTGTGGCAATCAATGAGCAGCTCATGCTGTGACGGCTACTCTGCACTATCCCTTCAAAGCCGTGTGAATTTGCAAATCCGTGGCAAAATAGGTAAGTCGACACGTTCACACCATCTGTGTTATTAATGCGCGGGTCTATGCTCAAGGCATGCGCTTCGCATCGCAAGGCCTCCTCAATGGCTTCGGGTGGTGTAATGGCCCACGGATGGAATAAATCGAGATTGGGATGTTGTAGACTCATCAACGCACTATCGGGTAAACCAAAACAGGGATCAGCGGCACTTACACCGGCAATATCAATGGCTGCCGCCACCATGGCATCTAAAGCCGCAGGCGATGTATCGCTGCTGCTCGCGCTGCCTTTGCGTGATCCAATATACACAGTCACGCCCACGCCACGGTCTTCACTAAACGTCACCGTCTCCACTTCACGCATGCGCACGTCCACCGAAAAACCGCTGTCGTGGTTCACCGCCACAGAGGCATCGGTTGCGCCATGGTGGCGAGCGCGCTCTAACACGTTTTGCATAATACCCGACAATTCATCGGTTGACTTTAGGGGTATTCTATTGGTAACTTGCGATAATGATGTCATGATGCGTCCATGGATTTAAACGAATGCACATAAGGATACAAGATTATATTGCGCGGGGCCAGAATCGTTTCAGAAGACAAGCCGTCGCATGCATCAGCCGAGCATTTATTGCGCTTGTTTTAGCCGGCTTGGCAACAGAATCCTTCGCTCACCCCTGGCGCGAGATTGCGCCTGGCATTGAATACAGTGACCTGAGCGCCACACCATTGATTCCTTGGTCACATATTCATGCGTTTCGCATTGATTTAAAAAAAAATAAATTGGATTTGGTTCAGGCGAATGATTGGTCGTTACATAACGCCTCCGTGGATGCATTGGCGCACCACAGCAAAGCCTTGATTGCCATTAATGGCGGTTTTTTTGATCAAAACTATCGCCCACTCGGCCTTCGCATCAGTAACCAACACCAACACAACCCCCTCAAAAACATCAGTTGGTGGGGTATATTGTATGTAAAAAAAAATGCGCCACACATCGTCAGTGTTCATCGATACATGGATGATAATCAAGTTGATTTTGCAATTCAGAGCGGGCCTAGATTAGTGGTGAATGGTAAAATTCCCTCGCTTAAACCCGGATATGCCGAGCGCACCGCATTGGGCATTACGCCTGATGGTCGCTTGATCATTCTGGTCACCAACAACTCCCCCATGACCACCACCGCGTTGGCCCAACGCATGAAATCATCGCCTCTCAACTGCCATAATGCGCTCAATCTAGATGGTGGCAGTTCGAGCCAATTGACCGCACACATGGGCTTGTTTCAAATCAATGTCCATGGTTTTTCAAATATCAGCGATGCGATCGTTGTCAAAGCCTTGCATAAAGGGGATTAAATGCAACACAAAATGCAGTCTTTCTCTCATTTCAGCCGAGCCATTCACTCGCGCTCAAACACGCTTCGACCGGGCCACGAAAGGCTCTTGCAAACCATTGACCCGACTTTACATCCCAAGGGCTTGCTCGCACGCGGCAACGGGCTGAGCTACAGTGATTGCTGCATATTGAATCAGGGCACCATCATCGACACAACCCGGTTCAACCATATCTTATCTTTTAACCGTGAGTCTGGCATTGCGGTATGCCAAGGTGGCGTCACCTTTGCCGATTTGTTTTTAATCGACCCGGATTTTATCCCCGCCGTGTTACCCGGCACGCTTTTCGCTACGTTAGCCGGCGGCCTTGCCAACGACGTTCATGGAAAAAATAATCACCAAGCTGGCAGTTTTGGGCATCATGTAGAATGGATTGAATTAAACATACACGGGCAGACGCACCGCTGCAGTCGAGAAGAAAACCCGGCTTTATTTACGGGCAGCATCGCAGGCTTAGGGCTCACCGGTGTCATCACGCGAATGGGCATACGATTGAAGAAAGCGTCGCGATTTGTGCGCGCACACACCGAAAAATTTACCGAAATAGGCGCTTTGTTAGCACGCATGCAGCATGCCGGAATAGAACATGACTACCAAGTCGCGTGGCTTGATTTCCTAAACGAATCTCGCGCCGTTTTGTCTCTAGCCGATCACGTTGAGCATTCAGAACCATCGGACATGAAACGCCGATACACCATCCCCAAATTACCTTTTCGCCTGATGAACGGTGCCATCATGAAGGGGTTTAATCGACTCCATTATCATCAAGCCAAAACACGCACTCGTATTTGTCCTTTATGGACCTTTAATAATCCACTCGATCGTATTCAACATTGGAATCGTCTGTATGGGAATGGTG
>JAOAUO010000036.1 GCA_030157565.1 Legionellaceae bacterium | reverse complement strand
GCAGTGCCTTCTCAAAAAGAACAAAAAAATGAATATGTTGTCAGCATTCCCAAGTTGGCCAGTTTAATTAATACCCATGATTTGAATGGCGAGTTGCTGGGATTAAAATCGGTTTCACCCACTGATCAACCGCCGGTTGCTTCGGTATTCTATACCTTTCGTATCATGGTGGGCATCGGCTTCTTGTTCTTGGCTACGGCTCTTTTTGCATTCATATTAAGGGCAAAAAAAACCTTATATACCTCGAAACCATTTCATGTTTGGTGTTTGCTCATCAGTGTCCTGGGTTTTGTCGCCAGTATTGCCGGTTGGTTAACAGCCGAAATTGGACGGCAACCTTGGGTGGTTTATAACCTGATGCGAACGAAAGAAGCCGTATCAGCCGTATCGGTTGAGGCCGTCATTATTTCCATGGTGTTATTAGCGACAGCCTATGGAATCGTGTTCGGCTTTTACCTGTATTACTTGTTTAAAACCATTAAAAAAGGACCTGCGGGTATAAACGATTCTGAACATCACTCGTTTAAATACATGAGTGGCCACGAAGGAGAACGTTAAATGTTGGCTTTAATATCAGCAGGATTACTGGGGCTCGTGATTATTATCTATGTCATATTAGATGGTTTTGATTTAGGTATTGGGATTTTATTTCCCTTCACCAGCAGTGAAGATGAACGGGATCAAATGATGAATTCGGTCGCCCCGGTGTGGGATGGCAATGAAACATGGCTGGTTTTTGGTGGTGCGATTTTATACGGGTCGTTTCCAAAAGTGTACGGTTTATTGTTACCCATTCTCTACATGCCCCTCATGCTGATGCTCATCGCGTTGGTGTTTAGGGGGGTTAGTTTTGAATTTCGTTTTAAAGCGGATCGTTCCAAGCCGGTTTGGAATTGGTTATTTGCAATTAGCTCGATTGCAGCGGCTTTTTTTCAAGGGGTTATTTTGGGTTGCTATATTCAAGGCTTCCCGATTGATCCGATGTCACAGACGATTAACGCCGTCAATTGGTTAAGTCCGTTTAGTTTATTAACCGGGATTGCTTTGGTCTGTGGGTATGCGCTGTTGGGGGCAACGTGGATGTTGATTAAAAGCAGCGGTGATTTACAGAAAAAATTGGCGGGGTATGCCAAGGGTTTGATTGTGATCGTTGGTTTTTTTCTATTGTTTGTTAGCATATGGACCCCACTTCAAAGTCCTGCATTATTTAGTCGTTGGTTCAGTTTTCCTAACGTCTTATTCTTATCTCCGCTGCCCCTTATGACCACACTGATGTTATATCTTACGTGGAAAAATTTATCTCTAAAACATGAACGCAGGCCATTTATCTATAGCATTATTATATTTTTATGCGCTTATGCAGGCATTGCGATTAGTGTTTACCCTTATTTAGTACCCAATCAACTCACGATATGGCAAGGGGCGGCTCCAGAGTCTACGTTATCATTCATTCTGATTGGTGAGTTGCTAACCCTTCCGATTTTATTAACCTATACGGCTTTTGCATACCATGTCTTCCGAGGAAAATCGTTTGCGGCGTATCATCACTAGGGGCGGGGTCTATATATTGTAACCATTCACCACCATTCGCACTGCGTGCAAATGTGGTGATGAAATTTGCATCGAGGCGTATTTAGATGAGTCTAGCCTAGTGAATGTTCAGGGTGTATTGCATAATCAACAGCGGGATATAGGATGCCCCCACTGTTTCAAACAGACGGACTCCGGCAAGATCATATTTAAAAAAGCCACTTTCTGTGAGTCCATGCAGTCTGTGATCAGAAGATCAATTTTTTGGTCGCCCAATTGTTTTTTTATGTGAGCGATGAGGTGGTGTTTTTTTTCGTTGATTAAATCAGCGAGAGGGGTTCCTTCGACCAACAGCAGAAGATCAATGTCCCCGCCTTTTCGGTCGTCCCGCACGCGACTCCCATACAAGCGCAGCTCTGCTGTGTGGTTGCCCACGAAGGGCGTGATGGCATCGATCAGTTGTGTCATCTGTTGATGGGTTATGCGCATGCGTCACCTCTTTTATAAGGTATCTTTGAGTGCAATGAGTGAGGGCGCTTCCTCTCTCAATCGTTTAAAAAATATAGCCAAGTCTTTATCGGTGTATTCATGCGCTGAAATATTTCGAAGCTCTCGGATGGCCATCCAAGCGTCTGTGTTGTCTAAAATATTTAATTTTTCACCTTGATTTAGAAAATCACGAAAACTGCCATTGAATCCGGGATCTTGCAATAGGACCTGGGCTCTGACATATTTGGTTAGAAACAAATCAGAAACACGCCCAAATCGAGCCGCAAAACTTTCCCATGTTTCGAGTGTCTCATCGTTCAACGCATTGGGATCAACGGGTAATTTCAGCACTTTTTGGTAGCTGTAGTCTAAATGAGCAATGGCTTTGAGTAATTTTTCTTTTTGTTCTTGAAGAAAGGCGTTTAATGTGGACATGAGGTGCTCATGGAGTGGTTTTTAGCATGCTGATTATAGTATACGGAAATGATTGAGTGAACCAGGTTCTGTTGATTTTTCCTGTTATTTAAGGGCTTATTTTTATACTGGACTCTTGATTGTTGTTTGATTTAGCGTCCTTGTCTGCCGTGTTTTCTGCACTATTATTTCTGATTTTATGTATTTCGGTTTTGATCAATGGCGAATTATTTTGGGTCTCAGTCATCGTTTCGCCAGTCTTAGTACTTAAACCATCAGAGAAACCAGTAAGCTGGGGCTCTGTGAACGCTCTAATTTGCTTTCTAATCATTCCAATATCTGGGCTTTCTTGAGCGATTTGAGTCTCTTTAGTAGTGGGGACCGTTCCTGAGTCTATGAACTGAGTGCGCAATGATTTAAAAATATTACTTTCGTTATCTACTGTATTATTTTTTTTATTAGAATTTGAAGATTTATCGTCATTTGGGGCATCAGTCATCGTTTCGCCAGATAGGGCCGAATCAACGTCATCAGTGCCAGC
>JAOAUO010000035.1:3880-16927 GCA_030157565.1 Legionellaceae bacterium | reverse complement strand
TGACATGATTGGCTGGGCCATGATCGGGTTGATTGTCCTTGTGTTTGGTTTGATGAAATGGGTATTTTAGTGAATAAAATGGATAGGTGTTGGGTTAAGATAAGTGCTGCGGCTTTGATCTTATTGGGTTTGGCGGGCTGCGGAGAACGGGATGGTTTGGCACCCGTGACTGAGCTGAATTGGCGTGCTGCCAATACTCGCCCGACACAATACGTTGTGATGCGAAAAGATACATTGTATGCCATTGCGTTTCGTTATGACAAAGATTATCGAGATCTCGCTAGAGAAAACCATATCCAAAGTCCTTATTCATTGCGAGTAGGCCAGGTGATTCGTATCCAGCCAACATTTAGAACAAACGTGCCACAACGTAACACGCAAATGTATCACTCACCCAGAACGCAGGCACCCAGATACGCCGTGAAACAAGCCCCGGCTCCACAAGCAACCTATGCGCGTCCCATGCCATTTTGGAGATCCAGTCGCTGGACTTGGCCTGCGAACGGTCGAGTGGTCGCCAATTTTGTACCCGCTCAAGGAAAGAAAGGCCTTGATATAGCCGGAGCCAAAGGCGATAAAATTTATGCAGCAGGCAATGGAACAGTGGCTTATGCGGGCAGCGGGCTGGCAGGCTATGGGAATTTAATTATCATTAAACATGACAATCAATTTTTAACCGCGTATGGCAATAACGCGCGTAATATCGTTTCTGAAGGCCAAAAAATTCATGCCGGTCAAGTCATTGCAGAGATGGGCGTGGTCGATCGGCGATTCTGGGGCGTGCATTTTGAAATCAGGCAAGCAGGAAATCCAGTCAATCCATTAAATTACTTACAAGCAAGGCGGTAGGATTCGGGGTTTGGATGAAATGACATGCAAAAACACGCCTGTTATTTCATCCAAACTTCAATCAAGGCTTGCTCAACGCCTCCATCACAGCACCTAAGAATCGGGTTGCCTCGCCACCGGTAACAGCGCGGTGATCAAAACTCAATGAGAGCGGCAGTAAGCGATGTACAGCGATGCTTCCTTTCTCACTGACAACCCCTTCATACAGTCGGCCAACCGCAAGTATCGCCACCATCGGTGGGACAATAATTGGGCTGGCAAAACGACCTGCAAATTTACCAAAATTAGATAGAGTAAACGTGGCACCTTTTAATTGTTCGGCAGGCACCGTTCGCTCACGAACGGCTAGCTTGTAGTCGTCAATTGTTTTTCGTAAATCGGCATCCATCCGGTTTGCTACATCGCGTATAACCGGTACAAAGAGGCCTTCGTCGTTATCCATGGCCAATCCTAAATGAAGCGATTCAACACATTGACGAGCGCTGTGTTTGGTATCAAACCAAGCATTGAGCGCGGGTTCAATTTGACAAGCCTGTTCGATTGCGCGAATGAGTCGCACGGTGATATCAGTTTGGGGTAACCAAGCATGGATGTCTGCTTCGTCAAAAATGCTCACGGGCACCACATCACGATGCGAGAGCACCATGCTGTTTAACATGGCCCGTCGAACACCGCGTAGCGGCTCAAATCCTTCGGGTGGTTTGGATTGCTGATTAAACGCATGTTGAACGTCTTCACGCGTAATCAGGCCGTGCTCGCCTGATCCGGTGAGTGCATTTAAATCGATGTTCAATTTTTTAGCCAGGATACGAACCGCTGGCGTGGCTTTGGCGCGGGCCGTGGCACGACTTGTGCCAATGATAAAATGATCTTCACTGATTTCTGAGCTTTCTTCTAAATTGCCAACCACGGTGCCCTTATCGACACGAACCGCTGCATCGGCTGCAAACTCAACCAACGGCTCTCCGGTTTTAATGACATCTCCCGGCTTGCCAAATAGCTTGGTGATAACGCCGCTTTGAGGGCAGGGCACATCAACGACGGCTTTGGCTGTTTCCATGGAGACGAGTGGTGCATCCAGCGTCACGCTATCGCCTTCCTTCACAAACCATTCGTGAATTTCTGCATCAGGCAAACCTTCACCTAAGTCTGGTAAATTAAATGTATTCATGATTACTCCATTAGGCCCATCACACAGGCTTTGATCCGCGCGACGCTGGGTATATAGTGTTTTTCTAGTTGAAAATAAGGCATGACCACATCGTAACCTGTGACGCGCTGTACGGGCGCTAATAAATCGGCCATGCTGTTTTCCATGATTTGAGCCGAAATTTCAGCGCCCACACCACACGTTTTTGCCCCTTCATGCACAATCACACAACGGCCTGTTTTTTCAACCGATTGCAAGATGGTTTCAATGTCGAGTGGTTTGATAGTGGCCACGTCAATGACTTCGCAAGAGAGGCCTTCGTCGTTTAATTGTTTGGCGGCTTGCAAGGTCTCGTGCATGCTCGCCCCCCAGCTGACCAAGGTCACATCGTTGCCTTCTTGTAAGGTAAAGCATGTGCCCAAAGGCAGCGCTTCACCATCATCCGGCACGGGTTGTTTGACCAATCGATAGATGCGTTTGGGTTCTAGAAAAATAACAGGGTCTGGATTTCGCATGGCTGCTAACAGCAAACCATACGCGCGTTTGGGTGAGGATGGGATAACCACTTGCAATCCGGGTATGTGAGCAAACAGGGCTTCTGTGCTCTCTGAATGGTGCTCTGGCGCTCGAATCCCCCCGCCAAAGGGCGCACGAAAGACGATAGGGCAGTGCAACCGGCCCCGTGTGCGGTTACGCATTCTGGCTGCATGGCAAATGATTTGGTTCATTGCCGGATAAATAAATCCCATAAATTGAAACTCAGCAACGGGTTTTAATCCTTGCAATGACATGCCAACCGCAAGGCCCGCAATCATTGATTCGGCCAACGGAGTATCAAAGACGCGACGTGCGCCAAACTGCGCTTGCAACCCCTGCGTGGCACGAAATACGCCGCCATTTTTTCCCACATCCTCACCAAACACGACCGTGTTTTCATCATGCGCCAGTTCATAAGCCAGCGCTTGGGTCACGGCTTCAACTAAAGTAATATCAGGCATGCGGGGTTTCCTCCATGGCTATGGCCCGTTGCTCGATTAAATAATCGGGAATGGTTTCAAAATGATGGTCAAATACGCTGCTAATCGGCTGAGTGGGGCGATTTAAATAAGCATCCACTTCGTCTTGGATTTCCTTTGTACAGCTGGCCACTAGCGCGGTTTCTTGCGCTTCGTCCCATAATTGTCGAGACTCAAGAAACGATTTGAAGCGTTGAATGGGCTCGTTGGGCAGTGCTGCGTCTACGTCTTCCTTAGGCTGATAACGGGTTGCATCATCGGCAGTCGTGTGGTCGGACAGACGGAATGTCAGGGCCTCAATCAACGTAGGACCACCGCCTTGTCGTGCTTTTTCGATGGCATCACCGATCACTAAGCGTGTTGCTAACACATCATTTCCATCGACTTGAACGCCCTCAAATCCTGCTGCAATGGCTTTTTGGGCCAAAGTTTGTGCGGCGGTTTGTTGATTGATAGGAACGGAAATGGCCCATTGGTTGTTATTGATAATAAAGACAACAGGCAGTTTCCAGACGCCAGCAACATTCATGGCTTCATAAAAATCACCTTCAGACGTGCCTCCGTCACCAATGCAAACCACCGCCACGCGGTCTTCTTGACGGTATTGAAAAGCAAAAGCCACCCCGGCTGCATGCAAACATTGCGAGGCAATGGGAACACAAATGGGTAAATCTTGAGAACCACAAGCAAACTGGCTGCCGCGCTCGTCTCCACCCCAGTAGGCTAATATTTCCGACATTTTTACGCCGCGTTGAAATTGAGCGGAATAATCACGGTAGTAGGGGATAAAGACATCGTCCGCTCGCATGGCATGCCCAATCGCTGTTGATATGGCTTCTTGCCCATTAATGGGAGCATACGTCCCCATTTTTCCGGTGCGTTGCAAGGCAATGGCTTTCTTATCAAAGAGACGGGCACGCATCATGTTGCGATAGAGATCCAGCAAAACGGCCGGATCATGCGCGTATGCAGGCAGTGTCCCACACAACTCACCCACGGGATTGAGTAGTTGGGTATAAGGTATTTCAAAGCGAGCAACAATGGCTGACATAGCCTCACTCCTTGTAAGCAATTAATGGGCCTAGAATACCTATAATTCACGCCATTCTCAACTTTAAATTGTACTCGGATGTCGCCTGTGGCTATTTCAATGCGCGTCTTAGAATTTTTCCTACATTGGTTTTTGGCAACTCCGTATAAAATTCAATGATTTTAGGTACTTTGTATGCGGTTAAATGCTGACGAGCGTGCAAAAGGACGTCGTTCGTTGTTAAGGAGGGGTCACTTTTCACAATGCACGCTTTTACTTTTTCACCACCCAATGCATCCATCACGCCAATGACCCCCACTTCCAACACGCCGGGCATGAGGCCTATCACTTGTTCAATTTCATTGGGATATACATTAAAACCCGACACCAAGATCATGTCTTTGATGCGATCGAGCAAATAAAGATAGCCCTTATCATCCATCATGACCACATCGCCGGTTCGCAAAAAACCATCGGGCCAGAAAACCAGAGCCGTCTCTTCTGGATGCTTCCAATAACCGGTCATCACTTGAGGACCTTTGATGCATAATTCTCCCTGTTCTCCCAGAGGTCGTTCGTTTCCTTCTGGATCACGTATGGATATATCCGTGGAGGGCAATGGTAGGCCGATGCTGCCGTTGTATGTGGTTAGATACATCGGATTAATGGTCACGGCGGGACTTGTTTCTGTTAAACCATAGGCCTCAAGAATGGGTGATTTCGTCATTTCATGCCAACGAATGGAGACGCTTTTTTGAAGCGCCATCCCGCCAGACAATGCCAATTTTAATTTAGAAAAATCAATGCTAGCAAATTTAGGGTGATGCAATAATGCATTGAAGAGCGTGTTAACCCCTGTAATGGCCGTGAAGCCTGAATTTTTTATTTCGTTGATGAAGCTTAACATATCGCGTGGATTGGTGATTAAAATATTTTTCGCGCCAGCCCTGAAAAAAGTCAAGCAATTCGCGGTCAAAGAAAAAATATGATAAAGCGGCAAGGCCGTGACGATGATGTCCTGGTTGCCTACAGACAGAGGCGATATCCAAGCGGACGCTTGCAAAACGTTGGCTATCATATTCCCGTGCGTGAGCATCGCGCCTTTAGAGACGCCCGTGGTGCCGCCGGTGTATTGTATGAATGCAATGTCATCGTGCGTCAGTTCAATCGGTTTGAGATGGCTGTTAACAAGACCTTGCTTGAGGGCTCGATTGAACAACATGGCATCTGCTATGTCGTAGGCCGGAATCATGCGTTTGATGTATTTGACTACAGCATTCACCAGGATTCGTTTGATTGGAGGAAACAAATCGCCCATTTCAGTGATGACAACGTGTTTTAATCGATGCGTTTTAGGCCAGGCTTTTTCGACCGTTTTTGCAAAATTAGCCATGACGACAATGACCTCAGCCCCTGAATCATTGAGTTGGTAGGTGAGTTCATCGCAGGTGTACAAGGGGTTGATGTTCACTACACTGAATCCGGCTTTCAAAATCCCAAAGAGTGCGATCGGATATTGCAACAGATTGGGCATCATGAGGGCCACGCGGGCACCTTTTTGCAGACCCAATTGTTGCAGATACGCGGCAAACTGATCACTTAATTGGTGTACACGTGCGTAAGTCAATGAACAGCCCATGTTCATATAAGCGATATGATTCGCATGCTTTAGGCATGATTGATTGAATAAGTCCACGAGGGATGTATATTCATTCGGGTTTATTTCAGCAGGAACACCTTCTGGGTAAGACTGCAACCATATCTTTTCCACGTGAATCCCCTTTTGTTATGAGATGATGCCAGAAAAGCATGAGGCCTTTTTGCATGCTTTTCTGTCCAAACTCCAATAATGATTGATTATGCTAGAAAAGCACGATGCATTGTTCATGCGTTTCTGGCATCACTCCAAGTTGTGGTCGTACGCTGAGGAGCATGGTAGTATAAACAAAAAAACAGACCTTGGATATCGCTGTCATGATCGATAATACTTTGAAATCACACGCATTTAAATTAAAAGGTCGTTTGTACACCTTAACGGTCTTGCAATTGCTTGAATTGGATAGCACGTTATTTGCAGCACAACTCGCGGCCGTAGTAGCGAAAGCGCCGCGTTTATTTGATCGCACGCCCGTTGTTTTGGATTGTTCTGGCCTGTCCGAGGCCCAATTGGATAGTGCCTCATTTAATTTGACGGCATTCTGCACCGCGATGCGATCGTGCGGGCTTGTTCCCGTGGCGCTTCAGGGGGGCAGCGCATCCCTCAATGAGCTGGCGCAATCTCAGGGGCTTGGCGTATTAAATGGCTCGTCCAATCAAGACAAACCCTGGACGGGAGACCATCCTGCGGCGGCTCAAGCGGTGGCTAAAGAGGTGCCTCCTGCGATGGCAAAAACCAAATTACTCACCACGCCTGTGCGTTCCGGTCAACAGATCGTCAGCAAAGGTGGGGATTTAGTGGTCACGGCGTCCGTGAGCCATGGTGCTGAATTGCTGGCAGATGGGAGTATTCATGTCTATGGCGCGTTGCGTGGTCGCGCGTTGGCAGGCCTTGCAGGGGATAAACAGGCCCGTATATTTTGCCAATCACTGGATGCGGAACTGGTTTCTATTGCAGGGATTTACCGGTTGAGTGATGCGATTGAACCCACTCCTGTGCCATGTCAAATTTTCATTCAAGATGATCGCATTGTCATTGAACCGCTATGATTGAAGCGGTCTTTATCTCCGATCTTCATTTGCATCCGGATAAAACGGCGATTACTGACCGATTTCACCGATTGATTCAATGGGCATCTACCCACACACGATCAGTCTATATATTAGGCGATTTTTTTCATGTGTGGCCTGGAGATGATGCGCTAGATCACTGGAGTCGCTCTATAGCCCATCAATTGGCCGGCTTGCGCGAGCACGGAATCGCGCTGTATTTCATGCCCGGAAATCGCGATTTTTTGTTAAGCGATGCGTTTGCTGCACTAGCCGGTGTGACGTTGTTAGCCGAGCCTTCGATTATCACCTTAGGCGGTGAACGTGTATTGTTGGTGCACGGCGATCGCTATTGCACGCTTGATCGCGGCCATCAATGGCTTCGACGAATCACGCGCAATCGGTTTTTCCCTTGGCTGTTTTTGCGTCTGCCCTTGTCATTTCGTGCAAGGTTGGTGAATAAGGTGCGTCAAAACAGCCAGTCGAACCGAACCAAGCCACTGGCACAAATGGATGTGGTGCCGACTACGCTGTTGAATCATATGCAAACAATGGGTGTGGATGTATTGGTTCATGGACATACGCATAAACCCGGCCTGACCACACATATTGTACAAGAAAAAACCTACCGGCAGTTCGTTCTGAGCGACTGGGATGACAATCCGTTATTGATGTGCTATGATAACGCAAATGGGTTCTATTTTATTCGATTACCGGGGGGTTAATATGCTTACTGAAGCGGAAAAGAAATTAGAAGCGGAAAAGAAATTAAAAGAACAGCAAGATCATGCAAATAAATTGTCTGCAGCGATTGAGGAGCAGATCCGTATCAAAAATAAGAATGATAATTTGCGCAGAGAGCAAATACTGCACGATTATAATGATAAAGACCAGGTATCCAATAAAGGATGGGACGATGTTGTCAAATCAGGCAAGGACCTTTATAGCGGGCCGCAAAATGGTTATGACTCTTGGATTTCAGCGATGAGCTCACTTATGTCATTTCTTCAGAAAGAAACAGAACATCTGATTGAGACAGGCCCCACAAGGGATGATAAATTAATTAACAAACTAAATGATCTTGGGCATTATATAGGGAAGGGCGTTTATGATCGAGTCCCCGCGTTCATCAAAGGACATCAAAATCGCACCAATAAACCGGGATTTGATTTTAAAGTAGAGTTTGATTCACAAAACCGAATGTCTGTTACACATTTAAAAAGGGATGATGGGCAGCCCATTACGAACGATGTTAAAGACGCGATCACTCAGGGAGTTCTTTGTCAAATGATGCAGAAAGGATACACTGCATCCAAAGACAGGCCTTGGGTGATGCAGGATAAGAATGGTGATGATTTGACCCAAGAAAAATATTTGGAATTGACAAAGAATAGTTCACCTATCCAGTATATAGCTAAGCTTGTTCAGCAAGGAAAAACAGTAATCCAAACTGAACCGGAAGATGTGCAACCCCTTGCTCGTCCTTAATAAAAAAAGCCTTCGTCATCGTTTTGCCAGAAACACTTGCGCGGTCATTGCGAGCGTCAGCGAAGCAACCCAGAGTGCGAGGCACAGAACCCTGGGTTGATTCGCTGATGTTCGCAATGACGGGTGGCGGAACGATGACTCAGGCCAAAAAAATCATATCAGGATGGATGATGAACAATAACAAACAAGAACAAACGGATTGGTCGGCTTGGTTTTCAACCTATGGCGTGCTCACGGCAGAGCGCATTCTTGCGCGATTTAACATTCATTTGTCACAGGGTGATTTGATCACTGCCGCCCACGATCCGCACAGTGTTTATTATCAATTATTGCGTGTGCCGTTAAAAAATGTATTTAACGGCATTATCTTGCAACAAGCGCAGGATTATCAAATATACGCGCAAAAATTATTCATCGATTATTTGTTGTCCGGTGAAGACACGAAAGAGCCCGAACAACCCGGTGCGAGCGTTCGTGAAGACTTGGAAGCACAACGCATTGCGTTGGTTGAGAAGGGTGAGCAATTTCAAACATTGGAAACAAGTCATCAAATCCTGATTGCAGAAAGTCAGGCGACCCTGATGACGCTGTCAATGGATTTGAACGCGCTCCATAAAGCCGTGGCAGATCATTCAGATGCCATTATCACCCCATTGATCATTTACGTTGAACGAGCCGAAACCATCAATATTGATTTACGCAGTTACCGACGTGAATTTTATGATGCGATTATACGCGTCACGGGTTTGTTGGAACTCTTGCCAGATTATCGTATCAATCCTGAAAAACAATCGCAAAATCGCGAGTCGCTGGCTTTTGATGCGCTGATTGGAGAAGAGTAGTCATTGGCATTTTCTCACCGCTTAGGCCTGTAAGGCTTCATTTGGACAGAACCGCATGAGGCTTCTTTCATGCGGTTCTGTCCAAACTCCAATGAATGATTACAACGCATCTATTTTAGCCGCACAAATAAAATCATTGTGTGAAAGGCCTTTTAATGCGTGCGTGGTAAACAACACACGGCAATAATTGTAGCCCAATTCTAGATCTGGGTGATGATTTTCGGTGTTGGCTATCCAAGCAATCGCATTCGCAAAAGCCATGGTTTCATAAAAGTTTTTAAATGAAAAACTTTTTTTAATGGCTTTGAAATCTTGTTCAGCGTGCCATCCATCCGATAATTGCGGCATTAAATGACCCATTTGTTCTCGGTTTAATGCAGCGCCAATGCCTTCGCAGGCTTCACAGTGTTTGCTGTTTAAATCATTTTTTGTCATAAAACCCTCTTCAGTGTAATGGATAATGCATCAAGGAAACGGTTGATTTGCTCATTTGTGCCAATGGTGACGCGTAAATAGTTATTCAGGCCGTACGGATGCAATGGACGAACAATGATGCCATGTTCTTGCAATGCATGGTAGATGGGCATGCTATCTGTTCCGCAATCAACCGTAATAAAGTTGGCAGCGCTAGGTTTGTGTTGCAAGCCCAATGCAATAAACCCGTCTTGCATTTGCTTTAAGCCCGCACGCGTTATCGCCAGCGTTTGCTGGATGAAATGCGCGTCATCAAGTGCTGCATCAGCCGCGATCATGGCGGCCACGTTGACCACAAAGGGCAGTTGGATACGGTATAACAGCGCTGTAATTTGAGGATGCGCAATCGCATAGCCCAACCTCAAACCGGCCAATCCGTACGCTTTTGAAAAGGTGCGGGTTATCACTAAATTAGGGTATTCCTCTAATAACGCCATAGAAGACAATCGGCCTGTATTAGAGGAAAACTCATAATACGCTTCATCTAAGACCAGTAGGGTGGTGAGGGGAATCGCCTTTAAAAGACGCAAAATGTTGGCGTCACTGACGAGTAATCCCGTCGGATTGTTTGGATTGGCAATAAAAATCAAGGCGGTTTTTTCATTGCAGGCCGTTATCATGGCGTCTATGTCGACAGCCCAATCGGCATCAACGCGCGTGCTCAAAACCGGTATGCCCAGGGTTTTAGCCTGAATCGCATACGAACTAAACGCGTAATCATGAGTCAGTATATGACGGCCTGTGCCCAAAGCGAAGCAGGTCAGTAATAAACAAAATAAAGAATCAGACCCATGGCCGAGCGTTACCATAGACCCATCTACACCGAGTTTTTTCGCCAACTTCTCTCGTAAAGGATGATTGATTGACATCGGGTAGGTGGCTATTTTATGTCCGGTTAGCTGAGAGAGGGCCTCTGTAACCCGTGGGCTGCAGCCCAATGGATTTTCATTGCTAGCGAGCTTAATGACGTTCAAAATGCCTTTTTCTCGCGTCAATGCATCCGCTGATTTTCCTGGGATATAAGGCTTAAGGGTTTGAATGCCCGCATGGGGGAGTGCATCGTAATCGCAAGGCATGATGTGCTCAAAATAATGAGAAGGTCTTGTTTACATCGTATCACCGGAGTCATTTAATGTGAATGGTTACGCCAACGCTTGCATCCATTGACTGATTCGCTGTAATCTCCCGCTGTAATCCAACCTCAGGAATGAACATGAACACAATGCACGGCTTTTCGTTGTCCGAAGTGCTGGTGTCTTTGCTGTTGATCAGCAGCACATCTCTCGCGCTGCTCACACAACAATGGCACGTGAGTCAATTATTTAATCAAGCACGTGTGCGCTTGGAAGCGCTATCCCTGGTGGATAATCTTTCTGAGCGTGCTCCATTTGCGAGCACGAGGTGAGGGAAGGGCAGAAAGGAATCGGGTTAATAGAAATCATGGTGAGCCTATTTCTCGGATGTTTTATCATGACAGCCTTGATGCAACACTATATATCGACCAAGCAACATTATATTCATCTTCAATCGGAATTGGAGGATGCTACTGCATTGCAATTCGTCATTGATTCTATGCGCAATAGCATTCAGCAGGCAGGTTTTACGCCGTGTTTGGGTCTGAATGAATTGATTACCCTGGATACGCGGAATGGACAGGAACCCATTTCCGCGATTGATTTGGGTCCGTCGGTTCAGCCGACAATGCAAATCAATCGAATGAGTGCTTATTTTGATGGCGTCATTTCGCTCAATAGTGCAACGGAAATCTTAGCCTCTCGAATCAATCTATTGCCGCCTAATCATCCGATTCTCATTGCTGATTGTTATCATGCCGAAGTGCATTCCATTCGTGAGGCAAGCCACACCGGAACAACCCAGTTCATCACACTCAATACCCCATTGGCCTTTCAATATGAGTTTCCTGTTTACATCGGTGAATGGGTAGAAGAACAATTTTTTGTACGCAAAGAACGGGGGTTGTTTTACCATGCCCATCACACGGATGAATTAACCGCTCAAGTGAAGAGCATGCGACCTACGATGGAAAATACCCGGTCAGGATTGATTGTGCATGTATGGCTTAAGCTTTACTCAGAACGAACCGTACAAGTGGATACACGGGTTAGAGCGTCATGAACCGCTCACAGAGAGGGGTTGTACTGTTCAGCACGCTACTGATGATAGCGGTTATTTCATTGTTGGTGCTATCACTGATGCAAGCGGTCTTGTTATACATGAAAACCTGCAACCAATTGATTCATCAACACGACGTATTGCATGAGATGGAATCGGTGATCCAGCGACTGGACCTTGCTAGGTCTGATTGCGTGGTTCATCAGAAAACGCCGAATGAATTGATCGATCAGATGGTTGCCCATCAAGGTTGCACGCATACAGAAAAAGATCGTGTATACACATATATCATTGGCGATCTTGGGCCGTATCCTTGTTTGCCAATCGAAACGCCCAATGGACTACAAGGCAGTCGGCATTGGCTTATCACCATTGCTACGGCCAGCTTGCCGAATACTCTTTTGCAAGTGCGTCTTTCCATGCCAGAAAAAACACAAGCGTGCCTTCGCAGTGCGCCTCATCCCATTCATGCTGGCGTGTTAAGTTTTAGAAAAGTTCTACTTAAATAACTTCAATACCATACTCCGCATCCTAGCCAATTCAGCCGCGTTGAATTCTTTGTACAAATCACTGCCAATATTCAAGCTCACCAGTACGTCTTCTCCAATGCCTTTCAACAGATCAACGCCTGTTAATTTTAATAATTGAATGCTATCAGCGATGTCAGTGGCCCACGCATTAAAATACGCCATGCTTGTAAAAACGGGTAAAAAAACATGATGACCCTCTTCTAAATACAGCACTTTTGGGGCATCTTCGGACGAATTTTTTTCGATAGGGATGATGAAATTCGCTTTAATAAATTCCAGATACGCTTTGTTTGCGTCTTTATTGTTGCCTTCAGTGATCAATGCTTGTTGAAGAGCGCTTTCTAGTGCATTCATGGTGTTTTCATTCCTTCAATTATTTGGACAAACCACATGCGTATTTTTGCGTGTGGAGTTTGTCCAAAAATCACCAAAATCCAAATCGCTCAAAACACACTTAAATCATCTCTTGCCATTCGTTCTTCATACAATTCTTCAATACGACGACGTCGATCGAGCTTCGTGATGAGGTTCGCTCCATTGGTATGGTCTTCGTTAGGGGTGTTATTATTCAGATCGGTATCTAAACCTGATTTATTTTTATCAATACGCTTCCTGCTCATTGTGATTCATCCTTTTAAACACGAGTCCTAAGCAAGAAAATAACAGAATTTGAGTGTTTGGACAAGCGACCTTCAAAAACACGCATTTGGTTTTGTCCATAGATATGGGCTTCATCGAGAGGTAGGGTTGTTCGCGTATAAAATGAGGGGTGTGCGATGATGAGAAGGCAAGGTCAAACGTTTCATAAAATGCATCGAGGTCTCTACGT
>JAOAUO010000035.1:0-3870 GCA_030157565.1 Legionellaceae bacterium | reverse complement strand
CTACGTATTGATGAGCTCGTTATATTTGGACGAAATGACATGGGTGTTTTTACATGTCATTTCGTCCAAACCACACATAGATCAGTTTTTTATTAACGTGGTTTCGCCAGGACCATTTACCATTAAGGTAAACCCATTGGCAATGATTTGTTTCGGGGTGATGTCGCCCGTGTTTAAATCCATGGTGACGGTACCGATTTCGATGGGATTCGGCGTATTCGTTGCCATTTTAATCAAAGCAGGACATTTTGAATCCACCGTGTGACCAAAACAAGCCATTTTCACAGATACCCAAGAGACTTTGTTGTCATTGTGTGGTTTGCTTGGGTAATGTGACTGAATGGTGCCTGCAACATATGCATTGGATTCTAAATCGGTTGTATTATGAGTAATAAGCAGAATAGGGCTTGCCATGGCCGCTGAAGCGCTCAAAGAGAATACGATTGCTGTCGCTAAATTTTGGAGTCGAATCATGATTTTTCTCACCAGTGAACAAAGGTTAATATTGCACAATCTGCATAGTATACCTAAAAAAGCGTTTGAGCGCAAAATTGTCACTAGCACGCACTGGTAAATACGGTTGAATTGTTTAATAATGCATCTTTCTCAGACAAGCTGTTAAAACACCATGAATCGAGACGATTTTAATTTTACGCTGCCACCGGAATTGATTGCTCAATACCCGCTGGCAAACCGCAGTGACTCGCGCTTGCTGCTTTATCATCGAGCCACAGGAGGCCATGCACATCATTCATTTAGTGCGCTAGCTGATTTTCTTGAGCCAGGTGATTTACTGGTAATGAATGACAGCCGTGTCATCCCTGCTCGACTATACGGTCGAAAAGCCAGTGGAGGGCAGGTTGAACTGTTGGTGGAGCGGGTTACCGGAGAAGGGCTTTTTTTAGCACATATCAAAGCGAGTAAATCTCCGAAAACGGGTGGTGTGATTCACTTGGACCGTGGTTGGACCATCGAGATTCTGGGGCGAGACGATGATTTATACCAATGTTCTATTGAAGGTGATGTGTTTGCCATGTTGCAAGCAATAGGCCACATGCCTTTGCCGCCCTACATTACCCGCACAGATGAAGGGCTGGATTTAGATCGCTATCAAACCGTGTATGCGCGACATCAAGGATCGGTTGCAGCACCCACCGCAGGCTTGCATTTCGATGAGGGTGTTTTAGCGCGGCTCAAAGCGCGTGGAATAGGCATTGCTTATTCTACTCTGCATGTGGGCGCCGGTACATTTCGTCCCGTGCGTTGCGAATCCATTCGTGATCACAAGATGCATCGTGAACGCTTTACTGTCACGGATGCGCTGTGTGAGGCCGTTATTGCAACGCGCGCCGCGGGCGGGCGTGTCATCGCTGTTGGGACAACGGCATTGCGTAGTTTGGAGAGTGCCGCTTGTGATGGTGAGTTGCGTGCATGTAGCCGAGACACCGATATTTTTATAACACCTGGGTACTCGTTTAAAATTTGTGATGGTCTTATCACCAATTTCCATCTACCCGAATCAACGTTACTGATGTTGGTATCAGCCTTCATTGGACATGAGCAAGCCATGGCCTTATACCGCACGGCCATTGAACAGCGGTATCGCTTTTTTAGTTATGGAGACGCGACGTTACTTTTATGATGATTCCAATTTTGACAACCGACGCCGGGCGTTGCGTAACCGTGGCCAATTGGCAAGAAGTGGGCATTCAGATGGTTGCATACCAGCTCACGTCATTGTTGATGAAACCGGGTTTTGAATTTTTGAGTACTTTGCCCAACTTAGCGACTTATATTGGCTGGGCAGACACGTTTGTACTGAATGCATCCATGCCGGTAATCGATGAATCCGGTGCATATCTTCTTCGATCAAGCTATGACGGCAGCCGTCGAAGTTATCCCATGGATGCTTTGTTTGAATTGATTGCTCAGTTGAATCCACCCCTCGTGATTTTACCGCAGGGCGTTCATCAGCAAAATGCCTCGGCTTGGTTATCCTTGCCCAACGAAGTATTCCCTTTCTTTCGACCACCTGACTTACCGAGCGTTCAAAATACAAGGCCTCATGGCGTTCATTTGTTTTACGACGGAACATCACCCTTCGCTGTATTTTTAAAGCAAGTGGAAAAATACAAAGAGTATACCTGTTATGCCTCTGGTGAGTTGAGCCTGCTTCAGCTAAAAGCGTTGACAGAGCTAGGTATCCAATATTTGGAATCAGACGTTCCTGCTCGGGATGCAACCCACGGCATGGTCTATCATCAGGAAGGGGCTTATTCGCTCCTAGATGAAGCATCGGCATTTCAATTTCACCCCATCGATTCAGCTTGTCACTGTCCCACTTGCAGTCAGGGATTTACGCGCGCCTATTTACATCATTTATTGATGCATACTCCCTTGCTGTGTCAGCGATTACTCATTCAACATAACTTATATTATTGTCAGACCTCATTTACGTCAGCATAAAATACCGATATGATGTCATCAAAAATAAGGATTGTGTTTGATTTTAAACTCAATTCTTCCTTCATTTAATCAGTCATCAGGAGATATATATGAGTTTTTTAGTCGGTGATGCAATGGCTGCAGCAGGCGCGGCACTCCCTGCAAAGAGCGATGGAACGTTTTCATTGGTCATGGTTGTCGCCATTTTCGTGTTATTTTATTTTATGTTGATTCGACCACAAAATAAGCGTGCAAAAGAACACCGTGAGTTGATTGGCCAATTAAAAAAAGGCGATGAAGTCATCACCTCGGGTGGGTTGTTGGCGAAAGTGGTGAGCATTGATGATCAATACATCAAAGTAAACATTGCGGATGGAGTTGAAATCACTCTGCAGCGCAGTGCCGTCAGCACTGTATTGCCTAAAGGTACCCTTAAATCACTGTAAGCGAGCTTGACGCAAATGCAAAACAAATACCCGCTATGGAAGAATTTAATGCTGGCAGCGCTTGCGTTGATCGGCTTCGTGTATGCGCTTCCCAATTTATACAGTGAAGACCCGGTCTTGCAAATTTCTTCGCAGTTGTCTGATGCGCCTGAAAAACTACAAGAACAGGTCCGTGCGCTGCTGGATGCAGCCCAGATAAAATATCGTGGCATGACGGCTAGTGATGCGTATGTGAACGTACGGTTTTCATCAACCGATACGCAATTGTTAGCACGCGATGCCATTAAAAACGGACTGGGTTCGCATTACACCGTGGCGTTGAACCTTGCGCCATCAACGCCTAACTGGTTAAGAGCGCTTCGTGCCGAGCCCATGAAACAAGGGTTAGATTTGCGAGGCGGCGTGCACTTTCTTTTGGATGTGGATGTGGATAGTGTGGTTCACCGTCGATACGAAGGATTAACTAAAAATATTGGCCAAGAACTGCGCGAGTCTGGTGTTCGTTACGCAGGCATACGCTACATTGCGGGTAAAGGGATTGATGTCCGGTTTCGTACGGCCGATGCGCAGAATGACGCATTGGCTGACTTGGAGCAAAAAATTTCAGGCTTGGAATTTCACAAAACAAAAGATTCTTTTTCTCTGATAGGTTCCTTGTCTGCTACGGAATTAAATGCCATTCGCCAAAACACCATTGAGCAAACAATGAGTATTTTACGCAATCGTGTGAATGAGTTAGGCGTGGGTGAGGCTGTTGTTCAACAGCAAGGCGCCACACGAGTGGCCGTTGATTTGCCTGGGATTCAAGATGCAGCCCGTGCAAAACAAATATTAGGCGGCACGGCCACATTGCAATTTCATTTGGTTGATTCGGTCAATAATCCTGAAATCGCGAAGCAAACGGGAGCTGTTCCCATCAGCAGTAAACTCTATATGATGAACGGTCATCCCATATTGCTCAAGCGTCAAGTGGTTTTAA
>JAOAUO010000034.1:14645-17204 GCA_030157565.1 Legionellaceae bacterium | reverse complement strand
AGCTCATTCTAACTACGTTTGCTTGAGGCAACCAATCAGGTGGGTTATGTTGATGTCGAGTACCAAGATAAACGGAATGACCCCGCTGAAAAAGAAACTGAGCAAGCCGCCCCCCGATGTATCCGAATCCACCGGTAATTAAAATTTTCAAGTATATTCCAGTTCTTGAGCCGCCACCTCAGCGTTCACGCTCCAATCATAATCAATATTCAAGGACAATGTGGACTGATGCTCACTTTCCATAGGGTCGTGCACGCAATCTGCGCAGTTAGCCAAAATAGACATGCTGTCGCCCATCCCTCTTGAGCCAGTCCAAATAAGGGGTGGAACGGTAACGAGGTAATAATTCTCCTGCGACAAAAAAAATTCGTGGATAAGGCCATTCGTTGGGCTATCTGCGCGATCATCAAACAAAACAAATTTAATCTCACCATGAATGACTGCACAGTTCAATGTCATTTGCTTATGTCTTTTCCACGCTTTAATCGCTCCAGGATTAACACAAGAGAAGTAAATTTCGCCAAACGCTTTAAATACCGAAGAGTCTTTTCGCATCATATGCATGACCTTTCCTCGGTCATCCACGATCTGTTTTAGTGGAGTAACAATCACGCCATCTATCATGAGAGCTCCTGAAAATACTCATGAAGCTGAGCGCGAGTAACCCTTTGTACGTCATCGCCTTCAAGTACCGCTTTATACCAATCGACGGTTGCCTCCAAGGTCTTATCAATTCCCCAGCGTGGGTACCAACCTAATATTTGATTTGCCTTGTCACAATTCAATTGAAGCAATCCTGCCTCATGCGGGTTATCCTTTGATTCAACAACCTCCACTTGACCTCGTCCGAAACGATCGATGATGGTGTTCGCAACATCATAAACCGTACGCACCTCCTTTGTGGAAGGTCCAAAATTCCACGATCCAGCATATTTTTCTGGCTGTTCACGTAATTGTGCCGCTAGAAGCAAATACCCTGAAAGAGGTTCGAGCACATGTTGCCATGGGCGTGTGGCTATTGGATTACGTAAAGAAATCGGTCGTTCTTGTTCAGCTGCACGAATGCAATCAGGAACAATCCTGTTCTCCGCCCAATCACCACCACCGATTACATTTCCAGCTCGCGCAGTCGCAGCACCCAAATTCAGTCTTTTATGAAAGAACGATTGTGCAAAAGCCGAAAAAATAATCTCTGCTGCAGCTTTGGATGCGCTATAAGGGTCATACCCTCCAAGCCGATCATTTTCACGATATCCCCAGATCCACTCTACATTTTCATAACATTTATCTGAGGTAATATAGACCAATGAGCGCACGGAATCACACTTCCGAACCGCTTCCAGTAAATTCGCCGAACCTAAAACATTCGTGCTGATCGTAGTAACGGGATCATCATAGGATTGCTTTACCAAAGCTTGTGCTGCTAGATGAAAAACATACTCAGGCTGAAATGACTGCATCGCCGCATTCAAAGCGTCTGCGTCGCGGACATCACCCATTACATGTGTTATGCTCTGCTCAAGCTGTAACAATTCAAAATGGCTGATACTCGTGGGAGGCGGTAAAGAAAATCCCATTATCTCTGCACCGAGCTCCTTCAGCAAAAAAGTTAACCATGACCCTTTAAATCCAGTATGGCCTGTAATAAAAACCCTTTTCCCAGCGAACGCTCTAAGCACTTCACGCATCTTTATCAAATCCATGATTTATTTCCTTTTTTATACAAAAATCAAGTATTGTTTAATCTCTATTAACATCATGGAACCAATGCTACTTTTTCTAATGATTATCAATCAAGCACACGGTCTTCAGTATAGTATTTTATAATCTTCGCTGGATTACCCGCAGCCAAAGCATTTGCGGGAATGCTTTTCACAACCACACTACCAGCAGCAATCACAGAGTTATCTCCGATCGTCACGCCTTTCAAAATAATGGACCTAGCCCCAACCCAAACATTACTACCAATCATGACATCTTGATCAAACTCAAAACCCGGATTTATAACTCTATGTTCTGGTGGCCATGGTAGATGAAAATCGGAGTCCATTATTATACAATCTGCCGCAAATATTGTATTGTTTCCGATGTAAATCGTGCGTGACCTTGCTGTAATAGAAGTGCCGTTTAACTCCACTCCATCACCAATAATGATTTTATTATCGCCCTTTGTAGGCCGCATAAATGTTCGAAACCTCACGCGCTGTGATATAGATGCCGCGTTTGCACGCCATGAAGAGGATATCATTGATACATTATTTCCTATCATTATTTTTCCTGGGCCACGAATTAATACATTCCCATATATCTGAATATTTTTTCCATATTCGATTGAGTGTATTGACGATTTAATTTTAAAAAATAATAAAGATAGGCCTTGGCAAACTGATATCCGCAATATTTCACAGGTTCTTAAAATAAGATATCGCAATGATTTTTGTTTTAATTTTAGCAATACGTTTTTTTTTGACCAATCAATGAACATTGCTTTCCTTTTAAATTAATACTTATATCGATCAAACCTTAGTTATCAAATACGGCCACGTCTAATGCTCGCTG
>JAOAUO010000034.1:3354-14635 GCA_030157565.1 Legionellaceae bacterium | reverse complement strand
GATTAATTTTTTGTATTCGAATGACATTTTTCTTGCATCAAATGTGTTACAAATTTTCTCTTTTGCAGCCATACTAATTTTTGCGCGAAACTCTTCATCAACAAGCATCGCATTAATTGCGATTGCTAACTCATGTGGACTATCAGGAGGAACAATATAAGTTGATATTTTGTCTATCAAAATCTCACTAATACCACAGATACTCGAAATAATTGTTGGGACACCCTGAAATATGGCTTCTAATGCTGCCATTGAAAAACCTTCATATTCCTTCGAAGGAACAACAAGAATATCAACATATTTCAAATAATCGACAACATTGGGTCTAAAACCCATTAAGCAAACATTATCAGCGACATCATAGCGTTGGATTAATTCTGTGATCTTATTTTTTCCATTTTTATCATCGACTTCTCCAAATATTAAGCATTTTATATTTTTAATGAAAAATCTTTCTTTCAATATTGAAATTGCAAAAAATAAATCTTCGTGCCCCTTTTTAATATCGAACCAAGCAATCATTGCTATAATATAGTTTGATTCTTTTATAGATATAATCTCGTCATCTATCTCGCTAAAGCTATTTATTTCTGGAGGATTTATTCCATTATAAATAACGTAAGATTGATTATGAAGATCCCGAATCTTAATCAACGAATCATGGCATTTCTGAGAAACACAAACCATTTTGCAATTTCTTTCTACCATTCTGTCGAGAAAGTACTCAAATGGTTTGTTAAATATTTTATAAGGCGAGGCAAAGCTATGAACAACCATAAAGATGTGCTCGATTGAAGCTAATTTAGAACTCCACACAATAAATCGAGCACTGTCAGCCGCTGGATACCCACCGTTATGTATGAATATTGCATCTATTGATTTTTTTCTTAGTTTAAAATAAATAAGTATGCAATTATAAATTCCTAGAAAATACCTGCCATAATAAAAAAATGCCCTTAAAAAAAATCGAGGTATAAATTCAGAATATTTTTTAACAAGATCTTGTGTGCTTAAAATATCTGAAATCACTAATTCGTAAGGTCTTTTTATTCTCTTTTTTAGTATTTTCTCAAGTCCATCATTCGTGTCATTACACAGAAGTATTATCTCGTCTTCTATTGGCCAAGCATTTATCTTATTTGCTAAAACCGTATCCACTCCACCAGCAATAAAATTTTCAACATATATAGCTATTTTCACAAATAAACTCCAGAAATTACCCGTGTTCTTCAGCTTAAACTATCAAAAATTATTATCCGAAATTTTTATTACGCCTCAAAATAATCATATAATCTCCCTCTTCAACAAACGTTTTAACGTTCTAACAGGGTGTTTTTCAAGCTTTGCATACTGATTGCAAAAAGACACCCTTGCTTTTTGTACCTCAGGTGCATTCCACCATTCATCTAAATTAGTCCAGTGAGACGAAATAAAATCTGCTGCTTGTTCAGGAGTATCATTAAATATGCCAACTTTTCTTAATAATTGGTAATATGGTTTTGCTTCTGAAATCAGATGATCTGTTCCATGGTTCCAAAAACAAATGGTCGGTATATTTAAAGATAAAGTCTCAAGAATACCTGTTGAGTCGTACGAATGAACAATCAATCGTGATCTAGCGATAATTTTTTTAAGCGGCGCCCCATCGGCTTCAATTTTAATTGATAGATCATAGTCTTTCCAACGTTGAACATCATTCCATGCAAAATATTTATGTGCATAATGCAATCTGACTAAAAGCTGTCGACGAATATCAACGGAAAGAGCCTCCACAAATCTAAATTGCTCCTCTTGATATACAGCAAATTCATATAAACCATCAGCCGGCCCAAGCTGATGCGGAGAATGGAGCTCTATCAACAACAACCCTCCCTTGGGGTCGAATTTTCCTTTTTTTTGACCCGCATGCTTGAGGAGAAAAGAAGGCACATTTTTATTATTTTTATTTTGCCAACCCCAAGTAAAAAATTTGTCACAGCAAGTCAATTCTGGCCCGTTGATCCCATATAGTGTTCCATAGTTATTGCCATGCTGCCCAACGTAATAAGGGACTCCTTGATTAACCTTAGATCCCAGCCAAATTTTGAATAACTCATCCGTGTCAAATTTATTGGACGTAAAGATAAACTTAGGCTTTTGTGGCCAATTCACTTTTTTTGCTTCATCTACAAGTATTTTGTAACCCTCTAAATAACAGCTAGGGATGAGATTTATTAACTGCTCCCTAATATATCGTTCAGCACCTTGATAGCCATCAAATTTGATTTTTATATTACCACGTTGTCCAGCGTCTGCTTTTATCCGTTCAAATTCTGGAGTAACCCATAATTGTGGCAGTTGTCCAAGACTTAATTGTAATTTAATCGCTATTTTTGGGGGTAAATAACTATTTGTTATAAATGCATCTGTTTGTTGACTGCACGCTAACAGCAACTTAGTTACACAATCCCTAACTATTTTTTTAATCACTATCTTAAGGCCTGTCGCTTTTTGTTTTTCATCACTGCTAAAATAGAGCGGGCTCACAAAAGAACAAGTTACATAATTTAGTGTTATTCCACCGATATGTTTCAAAATATTAGCATAGATTAGATGGTTCCATTGATCATCATTACTAGCCCAAATGAAACTCAAAGAGTCTTTCACCGCCAAACTATAATCTATTGATTCAAAAATGCTTGTGCCCGATATTTCATGGTTTTTCAATGTATTAGTAATCGTTTGATAGCGGTTAAATATAACAGACACATAACGTTGCAACCAATGTCCAAGAACAATATTCCAATACCGTTCATTGTGTTCGGTATGATGAAATGCATTCAGAGCACCGGTTAATTCAATTAACAACGGCTCGCAAACAAATTGAATATAATCCAAATCCTTTGCTTTCTGACCGACGCCTAAGCCGTAAGGCTCTGCTACAACCGCATCCATCTTCGACCAAATATGTTTGCGATCGTATCGACAACACCACTCGCCTAAAAACAGAACCGGACGATCGAACACCCATGAACGCTCATCAGCCGTTGTAATCAGATAACGTTTCATCGTCTTAAACCTAACTCACCAAATCCCAACTCATGCACGTCCCCCGTTTCACCGCTTTTGAAACCCGCTTGCCCATTAAGTGATCGATATATTTTGGCGGCAAACCGTGGCCTGGACGGATAGCACGCAAATTATTTGTCGTCAAAAAATCACCTGCATTCAAATCTTCGCAGACATAAAGTGTGCGTCTAAAAACAAGCGAGCGGCTCTCTTCTTCTGTAGGGCCTATCTGTATCTGACCTAAAGCCGCTTGTGCGGTGGCCGTTCCAATCACAAGCTCTTTTAACTCCGCAGGCTCTAATGAGAAAGCCGCATCAACCCCACCCTCAGCTCGATTGAGCGTAACATGTTTCTCAATCACTGACGCACCCAGTGCAACACTAGCAATAGCGGCACCAATACCGAGCGTATGATCGGATAATCCGACCTCACACTGAAACAAAGATCGCATAAGAGGGATACTGGCAAGATTTGAAGAAGAGGGAGTGGCGGGATAGCTACTGGTGCATTTTAGTAAAATCAATTGATTGCATCCTGCGTCTCGTGCTGTTCGGACGGCTTCATCAATCTCTGCTACGCTCGCCATTCCCGTTGAAATAATCATGGGTTTACCGGTTTCCGCCACTTTACGAATAAGCGCTAAGTCCGTGTTTTCAAACGAGGCAATTTTATATGCGGGCACATGAAGTGACTCAAGGAAATCAACCGCTGTTGCATCGAATGGTGTGCTAAAAGCAACCAGACCACGCTCTTGTGCTCGCTGAAATAGAGCCGAATGCCATTCCCACGGGGTGTGGGCCTGCTGATAGAGTTGGTAAAGACTATTTCCATTCCAAAGGCTATTTGGATCTTCAATAAAAAATTCACGTTCTGCGAAATCAATTGTCATGGTATCTGCTGTATAGGTTTGCAACTTTAGTGCGTGCGCACCACTGTCTGCAATTGCATCAACAATAGCCAATGCTCGCTCTAGAGATTGATTATGGTTGCCGGACATTTCTGCGATAATAAACGGGGCCGTGTGACACCCTATTTCAACGCCTCCAATCGACAAGTTCATATTTTCACTCCTTCCATCATTTCTCGAATCATTACTGTTGCACTGATGCCATCGGCTTGTTGCTCAGCTCCTTTAAACTCGACTTTAAAATCACCCCATTCAATAAACGCAGAGGGGTATCCTTCGGCATCGAGCATCCGAATCATATTAAACAGTTCCGTAGCCGACTTTGCTTTGAATAAATTGCCGTCTGATGAATTACGGCGCGTAAAAAATGTCGGTTCACCGACTTGCGCTTGAGGAACGGGGGTCGTTTCTAAAATCTCAACGATCATCTCTTCAATGATTTTATCTGTTCGGCAAAATATTTCTTCTGCTGTACCCTCAAGAGTCAATGGTCGTTTCAGATAAACAGGGCCCGCATCTAATTCCTGCACACAACGCAAGGCACTAATCATCGTTGACTCATGCCCTCGCATGATTAAATTTTGCAATGGACTTCCCCCCCGACCATAAGGTAGGTCCGTCATATGGAAAATAATAGATTCATAGGTTTTCCAAATGGTTGCGGGAATTCGATTAGACCAGTGTGGAAAAAAAATAAGTTCTGGTTGGATTTTTTCTAAACGCTTCTCAGTCAGCTCATCTTTATCACCGATATGAATAAACTGGCGACCTGTTTTTCTTTCTAACCGAGCGGCTAGGTCGATGTTCCAAGAGCGCTGCGAAACAATAATATAAGGACCTGTCATGTTATTTCGTTGTTCCTCTGATTAATTAATTCAAATTTTGTCGAACCGTTGCGAGTAGAAGGAATCGGAATAAATTGAAGTTTGGTAAACAATCGTTGACTAGCCCTGTTTTCATCGCGTACTTCAGCAAACAGTCGAACGTCTGGCTCTAGAGCCATCCATTGGTTCAATGCCTGACTTAATAATTTTTCTGACAATTTTTGGCCGCGCAATGAACGATCAAGACTAATATCAATGAACGCTTCTGCTCGTTTTCTATTGACTTCAAAACGGACTTGCCCCACGGGGAGAGCCCTCTCGTCTTCAGCGATGAATATGATGCAATCAGACTCCTTTAGCTTTTCAGAAAACCACTGTGCATGTTCATGTTCACGAACAACGTCTTGATGAAAACTCTGCTTACGCACATCGGGATCATTTACCCACTGCAGAAGCAGTGACTCATCCGCTTGGCATGCACGCCGCAGTTTCAAACTAAATGCATTCAATCCGATCAGGATAGATGCAACACGATTCGTACCGAATCCATCCACTAATTTTTTTGATTTTTGCGCGACTGGATGGACGATACCTGGTTTTTTAACCAAGAGATTGATTGCTTCATGCCATTCTGACGAGGATGCCGTGCTTCCACTGGGTAGCGTGAACTGAAACCCCTCCAAGGCCAACACGCGTGAAAATTCTTGCTGGTTTTCAGCAACGCTAATCACCAATGACGGCAAGCCTAAGGCCATGCGCTCCCAAGTGGTGGCCCCTCCCGCACCAATAAACAAGTCTGCACGAACCATTAAAGCGGCTATCGAGGGCAGATGTTGATGGAGTGTTGTCCTTGGGCGCTTATCAACCATCGCAACGATGCCTTCAGGATTGGGATGATTAGCGCCCATGACAACATCAACCACCAAATGATCTAAATCCGGATGACTTAACACCTCGAGCAGTTTACCCGTCTGATTATCCAGATCACTGGCACCAAAAAATACGAAAACACGGTAAATATGGCCATCTCGTGGTAAAAACAGATGACTCAACGTTGTATATTCAGGCTGTAACAATGCATAACGTGGCCCGAAAAGTCCTTTACAATCGGTAGGCATCCAACGTTTATAGCGCGCCTCTGTTGTAGCACCATAATAATTTTGATCGAGCAGCACATCACAGTCATGACGGCGATTAGCTAAATCATCGATTACTAATATTTGACCCACTGCCGCTCGAACACGCTGCTCCCAATGAATATCTAATCCATAGTGATCAACCACCAACCAATCATAAGTCTGTCCGTTTAGAGCCGCCAAGGTTTCCGCCGCGTCTTGCTCTATTGTAACACCCAACCAAGCTGCATAATCATCTGGAGCACATACTTCCGGCTCTGGCGGCGCTGGGAGATGACAAATAGAATAGGAGGCCTCTTTAAGCCGAGTAATCAAGTGACCTGGATGTTCGCGGCTGATAAACAGGATTTCTGCTCCACGACGCTTTAGCTCATTGGCCAGCGTCAAGCACCGCATTAAATGTCCACTTCCCATCTGTTGACTACTATCTACTCTAAAAGCAACACGTATGCATTGATTCATTTTAATAGATTCCGCCCCAACATAAACGCCTCCGCCGCTTCCACTCCCACCGTCGCCCCACGCCAGCGCGCAAGATGATCGACTGCTTTAAATGAGCGGCTATGAGGCCATGGGCGTATCTCGTCAGCATAAGCCTGTAATGCTCGCTCACGCGCATCTAAATATTGTGTGATATCTATAAACCAGTTGGGCGCAAACATGGCAGCCGAAGCGGCTGGCTGCCATTCAGTGCTCGATGGCACCTCAAAAAACAAGATGGTTTTCACAGAGTGTCCTGGCTGCGGCCTGCATGCGGTCATCGTGGCTTGATGCACAAGACGATGATCGATATTTAAGTCACCGCCATGATGGGTTAATATCATGTCGGGCAAATAATGATTCACTTGACGCTCAACAAACTGCACAATATCCAGAAAATCCACCGAATCCATGCGGTTGTCTGGGAAATGACCGAAAACAACCGATTTAACGCCTAAAATATTCGCGGCAATATCAGAGGCCGCCCTTCGTGCTTGAGACGCCAGGTTACTTTCAATCGACACAGCATGTTCTTGGCGCGCACTAACGCCATCGGTAAAATAGACCGTATGTACATCCGCGCCCTCACTGGCAAAGCGTGCCATTGTGCCTCCACAACCCAACACTTCGTCATCCGGATGCGCGGCAAGAACCAGTACCGTTTGATTCATTTTAATTTAATCGCTTAAAGCCAGCGTGGCAAATCGGGCTTTTTAACAAGGCCATGACGTCTCTACCCGACTCACATTCAGCGATCAAAGCAAAGATAGGATTCAGCGCATTAAAATAGTCTTCGACGATGTCTGGTGTATGCGCGATACTGCTATAAATACTCGTGCTGGCTAAATATCCCTTGGCCAGCATTTCCTGTGTAATCAGCGTTTTATAGGCCAATGCGTTAGGGCTTTCAAAGGTAAAACCCGAGAGTGCGGGAAGTCCCCATAAATGAATCTTTAAATCATGCTCTTGTGCCAACTGGCTCCAACGTTGTTTTATGGTATTGCCTGTGGTCGTAATCAGATCCCACGATTGGAGTTTATCCATCACCTCCAATGTTTTTAATCCGGCCGTGGGGCCAATGCGTTCAGTCCAAAAGGTACTACTAATAAAGCTAGTTTGAGCGGCTTCCATCACCTCTCGTCGGCCAATGGTTGCCGTGATGGCATAGCCATTTCCCATGGCTTTGCCAAACATCGCCATGTCGGGTTCAACACCGTATAATTTATGCAGTCCGCCAAATGTTTGACGAAACCCAGAGGTGCATTCATCAAATATAAGCACGATTCCTTTATCATCTGCGAGCTTTCGAACCGCTTCTAAAAATCCTGGCGCAGGCCCTTCATTACGAGAAACCTCCATCTTAATGACGCCAATGTCATGCAGACTAACCAAATCACAGAGCTCATCAAATCGATTGTAATTAAACGGATAGACGGTATCGCGAAGGCTATCAGGGACACCTTTGGGCTCTAAGCCAGGCAACAAATGACCATCCAGGGACTGATTACTCCCTAGGTTGGCCGCTAAATACCAGTCATGCCACCCATGATAGCCACATACAGCCACTTTTTCTTTGCCCGTTGCCGCTCGAGCGATTCGAATAGCAATCGCATTCGCCTCGCCACCTGAGCGCGCAAATCGGACCATGTCGGCCCATGGATGCAATTCAATCAGCTTTTCAGCCAAGTAGACTTCTTCAGGGCAATTCAACGTACTCATATTGCCCGCGTCAATGGTCGCGTGCACCGCGCTGTCTACTTCAGGATGACCGTAGCCTAGAATATTGGTTCCAATGCCCATGATAGACATATCGGTGTATTCATTGCCATCTAGATCCCATACGCTACAGCCTTTCGCTTGACTGAAATAAGCAGGCCACAAATCAGGTAAAAACATTTCAGCACGCTTAGACAACAGCATGTTTCCGCCAGGAATCACACGCTTGGCGCGTTTCCATAACTTTTGCCCCGTACCCATCATCCCGCCCTCATTTCTGTTGATATGCAAATTCATTGCGAATAGTTCAGGTTGTTGATTTCGCAAGGTTAAAATATCTAACCACGAAAAATCACGCTCTGGATGAAAGTGGTCGAACACATTTTTAATCACGCTCAAATCATCCGGCTCATCAAGCGTCCAGCGCTCGATCGAGTGATCATCCGAATGAGCAACATTTATTTGTGAAAAATGAGCGGATTCACGTATAAAAGGTGTCACGTGTTCACGCTCTCGAGATAGCGCTGCATCACGATGCGCCTGCTCTAAAGCGGTCCATGTGAATACTTCTACATCCAGTCCGTTAGGATACGTAGGTGGATTAACATTGCTTGCATAATCAGCGTGGCTCTCGAGAAATCGTTGAATCACATCATCCACAAGGCTTGGATCAATCAGTGGACAGTCGCCTGTGATTCGAACAATTACATCTGCTCGAGCCTGTTTAGCAGCTTGATAATATCTATCCAATACATCATTTTCACTTCCACAATAGACCGTATAACCCAATTGCTTGACGTAAGCCGTCAATGTGGCATTGCGTGGGTCATCTGATGTTGCGAGAACAATTTCACTTATTTTTTCAGACCGCGACAACCGCTCCAATAACAAACCAATCACGGGTGTTTCAACAATTTTTTGCATCACTTTATTGAGGAATCGCATAGACCCCATGCGTGCTTGAACAATCGCTACTATTTTCATAAAAAAAAACACCCATTGAAAGAGACGCTTCAAACGCTCTTTATTTAAAAGAAACAGGCAGAAGCACACCGATTCCAATATCGCGGGTCGATGACATCCAAGCGCTCAGTCGCAAGCTCTGGGGCTTTTAATGCAACAACAGATGACCAGGCTTCTGCTATTTCCTCAAGCTGAGAGAGTGCATCTACGCCGACTACACAATACCGCACATGGGGCAGCCCTTTCGCAAGACCAAGGGCCGCTTGCAATGGTGTCAGGTCACGCTCACGACACCAGTCTCTCCATGCACTTAAATAAGTCATAGCCCGAGGCAACTTCACGGATGCCTCTTTGGATGACAGCAATAATACCCCTTGTAAAAATACACTTCGAAGATGCAACTCAATGTGGCCTGGAACAACCGCTAATTGTAATCGTTGATCGAACGCATTTCCCGGTAATTGCACTGCATCCATTGGGTAACGCGCTCGCAACAAAGCCATGTCATGTGGGGAGTAGCATGAAGCGCCCAATTTGATCGGTGTGTTATGCGTTGATTTAACGGCCGCTTGCCAAGCGATGTCTCCCTTCTCACTCAAAAGATTATCACTATTATGAAACAACACGGTGCTTAAACCGGAACCAAGACTCGAGCGCATCTTGTTGATGGACTCACTGACATAGTCTTCGACTTCATCACGGCTTATTTTGCTGGGTAACGCTGGAATTTTCGAAACCACTTGAAAGGAATAGCCGTCGGTTAATGCATTAATGCGTTCTTCAATATCACCATAAACAGAAGCCGTATCAATCGTTCGAATACCTAGCGCCCATGCTCTGGCTAATATGTCTCGTACTTCTTTTTCTGAAACAGGTCCGTCACGACCTGAAATTCCATATTTCATGCCAAATTGCGCTGTTCCCAAAGCAAGCTCAATACGCGATATATTCATCGTTCCAATGCCTTACAAAGATGGCCAATCGTATCTGATTGCAGGGATTCATCCAGGCCATAAAATAAAGGAAGCGTAATCGCATGAGCATAGTAACGCTCTGCTTCAATAAATTGCCCTGTTTGAAAACCCAACCGCTGGTAATAAGGCTGGGTATGCACCGGGATATAATGGATATTTACACCGACCCCTACTTGACGCAGAGATTCAAATACCGTTGCTCGATCTCGAGATGATTGCAATGGGTCAATTTGAATGACGTAAAGATGAAATGCTGAGCAAGAGTCATGCTGTTGGAACGGTAGAATGATCGGAAGATTGATCAGGGCCGCATTATAAATAGAAGCCAAATACTGGCGGCGCTGGATAAATGGTTCGAGCCGACTTAGTTGACTGAGACCCAATGCCGCCTGAATATCCGTCATTCGGTAATTAAACCCCAGCTGTAATTGCTCATAATACCATGAGCCGACTGACTCATTCTGCATCTGCTTCTGATCACGGGTTATCCCATGAGAGCGTAACATTTGCATCCGGTTTGCCCATTCCGGATCATTCGTTAGCGCCATGCCGCCTTCACCTGTCGTGATGATTTTTACAGGATGAAAGCTAAATACAGTGATGTCACTGTATTTACATGAACCAACAGGCTGATTTAGATATTTTGCACCAATCGCATGCGATGCATCTTCAATTATTTTAAACCCGTAGCGCTGCGAAAGTGATCGAATGGAAGCCATATCGCATGATTGGCCTGCAAAGTGAACCGGAACAACAATTTTTGGCAGAGTCCCCAGCCGCTCAGCTTGCTCAAGTTTCTCCGCAAGCGCTTCAACGCTCATATTGTAAGTCCGCGGATCTATATCAACAAAATCCACTTTTGCGCCACAGTAAAGTCCACAATTGGCTGAAGCAACAAACGTGTTGGGTGATGTCCAAAGCCAATCGCCTGGGCCTAAATCCAAAGCAAGGCAGGCAAGATGCAAAGCGCTCGTAGCAGAATTCACAGCAACAGCATAATCCGCACCGGTCTTCTCTATCACTGCTTGCTCAAAACGTGGGACCATTGGGCCTTGCGTGAGCCAATCCGACTGCAATACGTCAACAACGGCTGCAATATCAGCGGGCGTAATATCTTGACGACCGTAAGGAATCATATACATTCAGCCATTTGATTAAATCGAACAATTTCGTCAATACTTAAAAAGTGCTGGTTGGTGCCTGAGTTATATTCAAAACTTTGCTGAACGACAC
>JAOAUO010000034.1:1065-3344 GCA_030157565.1 Legionellaceae bacterium | reverse complement strand
CCCCACCTCACTCAGTTTGTTGGGTGAGAATTGATTTTTAGAGTCGGTGAATAAGATGGTGGGTTTGATGACAAAATGATTATCAAATTCTAGTGTTAGATGCGAATCATCCGCAGGACACATGATTTCATGTACTTTTTCACCGGGTCGAATACCGACTATCTCTTGGTGAAAATGAGGAGCCATGGCTGTCGCCAAATCGATGATACGAATAGAGGGTATTTTCGGCACAAAAATTTCTCCCCCACTCATTCGTTCGAAATTTTTTAGCACAAAATCCACGCCTTGTTGCAGGGTGATCCAGAAGCGAGTCATGCGTTCGTCGGTGATCGGAAAGTAGCCTTTATTTTCAGCCATTAATTTTTTAAAAAATGGGACCACCGAACCGCGAGAACCGACGACATTGCCATATCGCACCACTGAAAATCGTGTCCGATGCCCGCCAGCGATATTATTCGCGGCCACAAATAATTTATCAGAAGCCAGTTTGGTTGCACCGTATAAATTGATGGGATTGGCCGCTTTATCGGTTGAGAGAGCAATCACTTTATCGACTTCTGAGGCGAGAGCGGCTTGAATTACATTTTCCGCACCATGAATATTGGTTTTAATGCATTCCATGGGGTTGTATTCTGCGGCGGGCACTTGCTTTAATGCCGCGGCATGAATCACATAATCAACTCCGCGCATGGCCATGGTGAGACGGGCTTGATCGCGCACATCTCCAATAAAATAGCGCATGCAATCATATTGACTCTCTGGGAATAATTGAGCCATTTCGTATTGCTTTAGCTCGTCACGAGAATAAATGATTAGTTTTTTTGGTTTATATCGTTCGAGAATAGTGCGCGTGTATTGATGGCCAAAAGAGCCACTGCCGCCTGTGATCAGGATTGATTTGTTGTTAAACATGATAACGATCCATTGATTATTGCTCCATTTGATGAGGCCCTCATCCGCCCTTCGGGCCCCTTCTCCCGCTTGCGGGAGAAGGGATTAAGCGCGTCGTGAATGGGCTGGCTCAGGATCATGTAAAGAACCCTGACTTACACAAAAATTTAAGACCATGGTATTGGAATGCGTATCTTTTAGTGCATGATCAAACAAGATGTGATCGACCAATTTCACCACGATATCAGCCTCAGTAAGGGCCTGTTCTATCGTCTGAAGCTCAACCCTTGTCGCTAATTCGATGGGTAATTTTTTAATATTGGGCTCAACCGCAATGACATGCCCTGGATGCATATGGGCAATCATACGTGTTATCTCAAGCGCTGGGCTTTCACGCAAATCATCCACGTTGGCTTTGAAACTCAACCCAAGGCACGCAATGGTGACATCTTTGGCTGTTTTTGCTGGGCTTATTGCCAGTTTTTCTGCAATCGCTTGCTTCACTTTGTCGATAACCCAGAATGGCTTGCTGTCGTTGACCTCACGTGCAGTCTTAATAAGGCGTGCCTCTTCGGGTGTTTTACTGACAATAAACCATGGATCAACAGCAATGCAGTGCCCTCCAACGCCAGGCCCGGGTTTCAATATATTGACACGGGGATGGTGATTGGCCAAGCGAATCAACTCCCAGGCATTGATGTTTAATTTATCACAAATGATGGAAAGCTCGTTGGCAAATGCGATATTCACATCCCGAAAACTGTTTTCAGTTAATTTGCACATTTCAGCCGTTCGAGCGTTGGTGGTAATGCATTCGCCTTCAACAAACAGTTGATACAATTGCACAGCAGATGCGGAACAACGAGGGGTCATGCCGCCAATGATGCGATCATTGTGAATCAACTCATGCAGTACATGGCCTGGCAATACGCGTTCAGGGCAATAAGCCACTCGAATATCTGAATGATTTTGATGTGTTTGTGGAAACGTGAGATCAGGGCGAGCGCAGGCCAGCCAGTTGGCCATTTGTTCGGTTGTGCCGACAGGCGATGTGGACTCGAGAATAACCAAATCCCCTTTTTTCAAAACGGGTGCGATCGCTTGACTGGCGGCCTCAACATAACTTAAGTCAGGTTGGTGATTTTCTTTAAAAGGGGTGGGCACTGCGATTAAAAAAGTATCTGCGGGCTCAGGCTGCGTGGTCGCGCGCAAGTAACCTTCTGACACCACCGCATGCACTACAATATCTAATTCTGGTTCTTTAAAATGAACTTCGCCACGGTTGACTCCGTCGACTGCATTTTGATTCACATCTACGCCTATCACCGGTATTTTTCTGGATGCTAAGATGGCGGCAGTGGGTAGGCCGATGTATCCGAGTCCTATGA
>JAOAUO010000034.1:0-1055 GCA_030157565.1 Legionellaceae bacterium | reverse complement strand
ACGGATACTTTGGAAATAACAGAGGGGGCCTTGTCATGTCGATTCATGTGGCGACTTGTCCTTAAGAAGCGTAATTATCACGACATATTCCCTGTATATTGAGAAGGTGTCAGGCAGTGACGGAGGGGAGTTTTTCAGCATTGATGTCCTATCTGATGAGACCCTCATCCGCCCTTCGGGCACCTTCTCCCGGAGGGAGAAGGTGCCCGGAGGGAGAAGGGAGAAGAGAGCTGACTCTCAGGCACGCTACCGCCCTTGGATTTCATTTTGTCAATTTCCAAAGAACCGTTATTTCAATGATCTATTTTTTCAAATGCAGCCGTTTATTATCCTGCGGCGGCAACCGCGGACACGGGTAATTCCACGTGTTGGGGGCGGTTAAACAAATTCAATAACAAGACAACACGCTCTTCGCCACTGGTGGCCGTTACAACGGCTTCTAATTCTTTAAAACAACCATCGGTTACGATCACACGATCGCCAATTTTATACACAGGCTCCGGGGCTTCGCCATGTAGCCGTGCGCAATGGCGTTGCAATTGCTCAACCAAATGGTGCGGAAGGCTAGCGGGAACGCCATTAAAGCGGACCATTCGGCTTACACCGCGTGTTGAGCGGATGGCAGACCAGTTGTCTGTTTCATTTAATAAAATAAATAAATAATGCGGAAATAAAGGGGCTATGGTCACGTGCATGCGACCGGCTATTTTTCGCTTGATCGGGTATGTTGGATGAAAGCACGTGAACTGTTGATTGATTAAATGCGACTCGGCTCGAAAACTTTCTCGAGGCTTGCATTGCACTAAATACCACTGACTGGATTGATACATCACAACCGACAACGCTCCCTGGTTTGACCATGCCGTCTATTCATTGACCGGCTCAGCTTAGAATCCTTTTTAACTCTTGATGAGTTTGGGTCGAGTCTATGGTAATCCATTCTTGTTGTAAATACCTGTCGAACACATTTTGAATTTGTGGTGATGAGGCGGGCGCGCTCAAACTCCATACAGCTCAAACTCCATATAATAGACTGCGCTCTCTAAAGTGGATGA
>JAOAUO010000033.1 GCA_030157565.1 Legionellaceae bacterium | reverse complement strand
ATGGCTTAATCTTTGAGACAAGCATATGACTACTGGCAGGATCAACCAGGTAACTGTCGTTAGCCAAGGTGGCGCGGGAGACTACTCTAGACGAAAAAGAAATCCAAAAGACTTCCCTAACATCCCATAAGAACCCCGGCCGCAGTGGCATCTTTGATAAAATTGTATATTATTACAAGAGTCACAATGACTCAAACAATGTACGACTCGATCAAATTTACACAAACAGTCTTTTCACGACTCATTCTTAGTCATCGATCACATGGGACACAAGACTTCAACCGCGGGCAGAACCCACGGCCGTCTTAAAAATGTCAGCGCAACCGACTTTCAAAATGCACGTCACCCCGCAATGCACAGTGATTCAAAAGGAGACCTCACGGCGACAAAAGAGTAGAACACGCTCAGGTCGTCAATCCCTAATGAAATTCTGCAGGATCAAGACAACGGCCCCCCCGTAACAGCGAGTAAGTCAATACAAGCCCGGTCATGGCCGAAAATCCCTCCATAATAGAAATCCCGAATCCCGACACCATAACATTGATGAAGGCCAGTGGCGAATCCACCCAAATCAATGGGAAAACAAGCCGCCGTCAAGGCGTGGGGAAAACCAAACAAATGGAAACCCCCATACCTTGAACTCAGGACACGAATGCAAAGCACCCTCTCCAAACAAAGCGGGACCCTCTCCATAGCAGCGAGTAACTCAATACAAGCCGGCGAGGAACCATTTGGATGAAGCTTCACAGACTCCCGACTAACACGACGACAGCACACCCCTAGTAACCGAAGTCACTAAAGGGCCGTCGCACTAATGTGCCGCGGGGTTGCCGATCTTTCCATACTAGTGTAGCTGGCAGCATTTCCGTGTGAAAATTCATAGCCAGGAACAGGTTTCAGGAACGGAATGGATGGACCGCCGTCAACAACTCTTTGCGAATAAAAAACAATCATCTCATGTAATTCAATGCAAAGTGTCGTAACCGCGGATTGTGAACGCCGTAAAAAGCAAAACTTCCGTTGCTTCCTTTCAACAGACATCCCAACCAAGAGCAGCTCAAACGCATGACGACCCCGCAATGGGGCGACATGTTTTGTTCAGCTCTCAATCAAGAGCAAGCTACAGCCGACCCCCTCCCCTCCTCCGTCTCGCTAAAACAAAAACTCAGGCCCCCGCGAGAGGGCCCGAACCTAAGAAAAAGCAAAAACAAAAGAAGGGCGGATCAGCTGCCATCCTGCGATTGGATTTATTAGCTACTGGTACACATGGTGTATTGTCGCACGAAAATCACCCGCGCCACCTCGGTGGACTTTTTTTCACGTACAAGACATTACGTAGAATCTGGTGCAGAGGAGGAACACTCCAACTACAACCCAAAAGCACAACAATGTCAGGAATGTAATCAGGCATGAGCGCGACTCTTGGAGGGACGTCGAATGCAAACAGCAGGTTGAGACGAAAACTGTACTACGTGAGTTGGGGTTTCTAGAACATACTAACCCATTTCACGTGTCCACCCTTTTTCTCATTGCCAATGATACTCATGCATCTCCCGGCATATTATCATGTTGGGTACTAGGTAGAACCTTGTTTACAAAGAGCGTTTTGGCTCCACGGGGCTATGGGGTTTCCTCGACTGAGAGTACTTTCCGCGACCGCTTTGCATAAATAACACATTAATTACCAATGTAAACAAGGGAAACATTTTCCCTGCCACCGCCCGCGCATTTCCCATGTGACAAACTGTGTGTGATGATGAACGGCGTTCGTTTCCAGTAAAGGAATGACTTAGTGGCCATGTGTTCGCCACCACTCACAGTTGTACGCGCTAGGTCAGTAATGCATATGCAATCCCCCATGTGACAAAATGCGTGATGAATGACTGCAGATGTTCGGTTCCATCCAATAAAGGAAGGATTTACTAGTCTGCGTATCGCCACCACACGCAAGTGTACGTGCTAGGTCAGGATTGCATCGAACAGTGGACTCAACATGACTCATCCATTGGATACACTTTTTCGATTGCTCTCAAAATCCCAAAAGGCCTCATAAATGGTAAGGAATTTTGAAGGATGCTCTTTACAAGCACCATATCTAGAAGCACAGTACCATTTACTGCTCATGAACAGTCATACTAGCCCTAGGAAGGGTGTGGTGGCTGATCGCGGCAATACGGCGTTCGCCACCACCCCAGGAGCTCTTAAAATGGCCTATAAACAACCTAGGTATGTCCCAGATCATTAAGGTATCAAAGGAGGGCAATTGCAAGGTATTTCGAGCCATTGCGGGTGTTTTACCTACTGTCTGACTCATTCTGACACCCTGCAGACTCATCCCACCAACCCCCACAGCTCTACCTTGGTTTTAGAGGCTCCTTTGGTCCTTTTAAAAAATGCGGCCATGCTTTCCAAGGGGTTAAACACATGCTAGCAGGTGCAGATACCTTGGGGGAAAAATGCGGCATGCACTGGGCAGTTGTGGAGTAGCTGGGGATGGATGGTGGTTGCATGGGGGGGGGCCCATGTGCCTTTGTGGTGGCTGATTTTGTGGATTTGTTTTGTCCAATTGAAAATTTTAATACATGCAAATTCAAACACATGATCTCATCCCATCTCATCCAAACCTGATCCAAATCAATCCCAACAACTGTGCGTTGTTGATCTCTGAATTTTTCCGCATCTCCTCATGCAACAACTGTTCAGTTTGGACCATTATTGAGGGAGTAGTAGGGAAAAAGGTTGATACAGCACCTAATACAAGAGATAGCACTAGGGAAAAAATGCGGCCATAGTTGGAGGGGGTTGCTGCTATGCTGCGACCTTAGCAGGCCCAAGATATCCACCATCAGGATGCAATAGAGCAGCTAGAGTAGTGAGGTTAATGTCCACTGATGAGGCCAAAACAACACCCAATACAAGAGATAGCACCTGGAAAAAAATGCGGCCATGGTTGGGAGGGGTCCCTGCTATGCTGCGACCTTAGCAGGCCCAAGATATCCACCATGGCCACCATAGGCATGAAATAGAGCTCACTTTAATAAACATACTTGAAGTTCACCACCACCACCAACTCCTCACACATGGAGCTGGCTCACCTTGTTGATAATGATAGTAATACTTGGAACTGATACATCTCTTAATAGTGTCACTAATACTTGGAAGTGACACACCTGTTGATAATGTTAGTAATACTTGGAA
>JAOAUO010000032.1 GCA_030157565.1 Legionellaceae bacterium | reverse complement strand
TCATGGACAGAAGGACATGCGTCTTTTTGCATGTTCTTTTGTCCAATGTCCAATTGAAAAGGCGTAGGTATATCAAAAAAAAGCCCACTCATCAACTATAGCCTATTTTTCAACCATCCGCCGCTGATTCGGTTATGTCCTTGCGCATCGGGCCAGGAGCGTACATTTTGATAGCCGGCTTGTTCTAGTAAGGTGGTGACTTGTGTTCCTTGCGTAAATCCATGCTCTAATAATAGCAGGCCATTGGGCTTCAGTCTCGCTATACTGTGTTGAATAATATGTGTGAGTGCATCCAAGCCTTCTTTCCCACTGACCAAAGCCTCTTGGGGCTCAAAGCGTACATCCCCGTGCATTAAGTGTTCGTCATTTTCTGCAATGTAGGGGGGGTTCGATAGAATGGCGTGAAAGGATTGCAACGGAATGGCCTCAAACCAATCGGAGCAGAGCAAGTCTAGATTATGAATGCCTAGTTGCGCTGCATTATTGCGCGCGACATGAAGAGCCGCTTCGCTTTTATCGACCGCTAACACGTGCCAATCGGGTCGTTCTGAAGCGAGCGCCAATGCCACGGCACCGCTGCCTGTGCCCAAGTCTAGAATCGTCGCAGGTGACACATCGTGAAGCCAGTGCAATGCCAACTCAACCAGTAACTCGGTTTCAGGACGAGGAATGAGCGTGTCTGGGCACACATGCAATGGCAGCGACCAAAATTCACGGGTCTGTGTTAAATATGCAATGGGCATGCCCGTGACACGTTGCGCCAGTAGGTGTTGATATTGCTCACGTTGGGCGGTTGTGAGTGTTTTTTCTGGGTGGGCGTATAAATAAGCCCGCGAACACTTCAATGTATAAGCGATTAAAATCTCGGCATCCAGGCGTGCGCTGGGGCTGGCCTCAGCTAAACAACGCGTTGCATGGTCCAGTAAGTGTTTAATGTCGTCATCACGCATACAGGTCACCTTTCATCCGATTCGCTTCGTGCCGGATAAATGCGTCATGCCTCATGACGCCCTAGTTCGGCCAATAGTTCAGCATGGTATTCACGTTTTAACGGGTCGATCACCATGGATAAGTGGCCCTCAATGATCTCATTGAGTTGATAAATGGTGAGGTTGATTCGATGATCCGTTAAACGGCCTTGGGGAAAATTATACGTACGAATGCGTTCTGAGCGATCGCCACTGCCGACCAACGATTTACGTGTGTCCGCTTGTTCTTTCTGTTGTTTGGTTTGTTGGGCATTTAATATTCTTGATTTTAATAAAGCCATCGCTTTGGCGCGATTTTTATGCTGCGAGCGTTCATCTTGACATTCCACCACCACGCCCGTCGGTAGATGGGTGATGCGGACTGCGGAATCGGTTTTATTGATATGCTGACCACCGGCACCCGATGCGCGATACGTATCAATGCGTAGATCGGCGCTGTTGATTTGCACATCGTCGATGGCGTCTACTTCGGGCATGATGGCGACGGTGCACGCTGATGTGTGTACGCGTCCTTGAGATTCCGTTTCAGGCACCCGCTGTACCCGATGGGTGCCCGATTCAAATTTTAATTGCGCATACACGCAAGTGCCGCTAATGCGTGCAATCACCTCTTTAAATCCGCCATGCTCGCCATGGCTGGCACTGATGATTTCAAGTGGCCAGCCTTGTGTTTCGGCAAAACGGCTGTACATACGGAATAAATCACCTGCAAAAATGGCCGCCTCATCGCCACCGGTGCCCGCACGCACTTCCAAATAAATGTTGCGCTCATCGTCCGGATCTTTGGGAATCAAATGCCATTGCAACGCCTCGTCCAGTTCGTCAACATGGGCACGAGCCGCATTCACTTCCTCAGCGGCCATTTGTGCCAGTTCCGCATCTGGACCATCCAACAGGTCTTGAAGAGAGGTGACGTTTTCGCACGCTTGTAGATAGAGGTCATAACACGTGGCAACGGGCTCCAGTTGAGCATATTCTTTTGACAGGGCTTTAAACTGATTTTGGTCCGCGATGATGGTGGATTCAGATAAAAGGCGTCCAACTTCTTGGAAACGCTCGAGCATCTGTTCCAATTTGAATGCAAGGGATTTTTTCATGAGAGGGGAATATCACCTGAAGGATCAAAAAGATAATGAGCCAAGTCAAGCAGCTCATCACGAGAGTCTCGAGCGGCTCGGCGCAAACCAATCGTTGGAACATGGGTTAATTTGCCCACCAAACGATCGGAAAATTCTTTAATAACAGCATATTGGCATTGGCCTGCAGACATTTTTTGCATGGCACGCTGCAGTTCTTGTTTCGCCAAATCCTGCATGTGTGTTCGGTAATCACAGATCACACTGTTTGCTCTGAGAGAGCGGTGTTTACGGTTGTAATTTTCAAGCTCGCCTTCAATCAAATGTTCGGCGTGGTTTGCTGCAGCGCGCCGTTTATCGAGGCCGTTTTCAGCGATGGTTTGAAGATCATCTAGATTATACAGATGCACACCAGCCAATTCAGCCACATCGGGTTCAATGTCGCGGGGAACGGCTAAGTCTAGAAAAACCATGGGGGCTTGATGGCGCTCCTTCATGGATTGTTCGACTAAGCGTTTGCTAATAAAAGGCAATGGACATGCGGTGGCTGATATCACCACGTCCGCTTCGGGCAAATGGCGTGGAATATCCGTAATGGTGATGGCTTTCCCCACAAACGTGGCGGCCAGCTGTTGCGCGTTCTGATGTGTCCGGCTGGCAATCATAAACTTTGACGCCCCTTGTTGATGCAGGTATTTTGCAACAAGCGCTGCGGTTTCACCCGAGCCGATGATGAATACATTTAAGGATTTGATGTCCGAAAACAGTTGGCCTACCAATTGCGCTGCCGCATAAGCAATGGAGATGGGGTTGTTGCCGACGCCACTTTGGTTTCTAATGCGTTTGCTGGCACTGAATACATAGGGAAACAGTTGACCTAAATGGCGCTTAATCGTACCCACGCGACACGCTTGTTGGTAGGCGTCTTTCATTTGACCTAAAATTTGCGGCTCGCCTATCATCATCGAATCCAGCCCACTGGCAACGCGCAGAGCATGCCGTACACCTTCTTCTTCATGATGCATATAAAAATAAGGGCGGATATCGTCGGGAGAGAGGCGGTGCGCTTTTGCAAGGCCTGGAATCAGTTGCGTTGGATCATCTGTATCACAATAAATTTCAGTGCGATTGCACGTAGAC
>JAOAUO010000031.1 GCA_030157565.1 Legionellaceae bacterium | reverse complement strand
GGGCGGAATAAAGCAGCCGCGATCAAAGCCGCGATCCATCAACTCAGTGGTGATGACCTGCTAGCGTTGGTAACACGGCCTCCCGATCGCTCTACCCATAACGAAGCCCCATTCGCGCTAATAAACGCATTTTCAAAACAACGGGCTATCTTTTTCAAATCAAGCGAAGCGAATTCTCTGACTCGGTTTAAGAGCGAGATAAACACATTGCAGTCAGAGGCGACGAACGAGTCCAGTGACTATCCCCCCTCAAAAAAATGAAGGGCCTGCGGCAATCGCCGCCATGCCGCCTTAAAAGGTTAGACTCACAGAGAACAAAAGTGGATACGTCTACTTTCACGCCACATTTTGATTAAAAAATTGACTTGTGGTTTATTAATGCGGTAGCATTGACTCTATTTAGATCACACAAAAGCTGACCATGCAAGATAACCACGAAATTGACCCGCAACTGCTGCATATCGAAGCATTGTTTAAGCAGCATGAGATTCCTATGGATATGTACGAGCCATTGCGCGATTACCGTAAGTATCACCTGGATATTGTTATTCATGACGGCGATATGATGTTGAAGCCCTCAGACATCAAACGCATGGATGCCATGAGCGAGCAAATGAAAGCGCAATTGAGTGTCGACCATCTCATCGTACGCCCGGAAGACAACCTGACATGCTGGGAAGAGGTGGAAGACCGCCTGCACGTGCTCATCGCGCTTTTTGCCTACATTCCAATGCGATCGTTTAATTTCCACTTCATGAATCGACGCTATGAAAGCCCAGAATTTATATCATTTTCTCACGAGACGCGCACCACAAGCTGCCCAAAAACGCCAGAAGCCTTTGCACAAGAAGCCCACACTCAGTTGACTGAAGCATTCTCAAGAGCCCCTCAAGGAGCGGCACCGTTGTACAATCTCATGAATAAACTCATTATGAAAAGCCATGAAAACGAACCCCATGCAATTATCGTACTAACAGCCAGCCTGCCTGATGATGCTAACGCTGAAACACTGAACTTCGAGAGCCTGCTCACTCGCAAGCTTGCCATAAAACCAAGCGGGGTCACACCGCTGTATCATATCATGGAAGGAATCATCAACAAAAGCACGCCAGATAATCAGCATGCTATTTTTGTTTTCACTGATGGCCAGCCTGATGGTTATAACAAAGAACAACTCGCAGATGAAAAGATAAATCCTTTTTTCAATTTACTCACCAACAAACGAAAAGGCAAGGAACACGCCTGCCCTGTGAGTTTTAACAGTTGCACCAACAACGATGCGTATGCTGAATGGATGAAAATACTCGAAAAAGCAGCCCCCTATTGCTCTGAATGTGATGATTTCAACAGCAAAGCCGACGAAATAAAACAGGCTCAAGGGAAGGGTTTTCCATTTACGCGCGGCATATGGATGTTACTGCAAATTTTAGGTGCGATTTCACCCAACGATCTGGATTTAATCGACGAAGCACTGCCATTTAGTCGCTTTAGTTTAGAATCGATTTCAGGCACCAAGTGGAGCATTGAACAATACAACGCCTATTGGAACTTTTTTCCTTCCAAAGACCGCTACGCTGATTGCTATGACCGATTAGCCAACGCAAACAACGATCCTAAATTTAATCGGTCGGCTCGTTATTTCATCACTGAGGAGGAACAAAGAGCACGCGAAGCAGGCCTCTATTACGCTGTTATTCCATGTAACCCTAACCCGAACAATGCCATTCAGACGCTCAATAACCAAGTCATACCGGCGTTAGCAGCGCATGGCAATAACACGGGTTCATTCAGCAGCCCATCCGTTGTCAGCATCATGGGCAATGCATGTGCATTCTTTGCTCAAACGGTATTTGGTGCAGGCACCAACAACGTCAATCGCCCGACGATAAGAAGCATTGCAAGCGAATGTCATACGCTTTACGAGAGAGTCATGGGCAACAGTCAACAACCGTAACCGAAGGAGAAATAGAATCATGCTAAGTATATATACACTCATGAACAACACCCGCAACGTTGTCAAAGATATTCTGGGATTAGATACTGGAACCAAATTATATCGCATAAAAACCAATAACAATCTAGGTATCCAACTGGGAGTGCCGCAGATTGATCTGCCTGAACCATTGTATTCCATGCCTGACGGCATTGATCAACTTCAATTTCCAGTTGAATCATATGCGACACCGCACTTTGTCGGGCAAGTGTTTAACATGGACAACCCAATGCACCTCGCCTACATTCAGGAATGCACCGAGACGTTTACCCGTGAACTGCAAGCATTAAAAAACATTGACCGCGCACTAGAAGTCAGCTTTGGCGGTTATTTAGCGATCAAAGTGATTCAGTTTTTTTTATCAACCAGGCCATATGCCGGCCACAGTGTGAGGGCCGTGGCTTTGCAAAGCATGGCCATGAACGCATTTAATTTAACCGATGAAGGGATCGCGATCAATGCCCTGTTTATTTTGTTAAGGGATCGCAGCAGTTGCTTTAAAAATTACAACGATGCCTTACAACGCCTCATGCACAACATGGCGTGGTCACTTGGCTATCAAACCAGTGCTAATGATGCGAATGCACTCGCTAACAATAAACAATTAATGCAAATGGTGATCTGTTCTTCAGAAGTACTGACGTTGAAGCAAATTCAAGACATCATTGCCGACCCGATTGAGCCGACCTTTTTAGCGCAAGCGCGCGCGCAACAAAACGGAGCTGGGTATTCTGCTCGTCGCCAAGCCAACACGTTGGCATTGTATGGCACAAAAGCCACGAACCCCTACTATTTCGTCACAGCGCCATTGGCTTATACATTGGATTTTGTGGTGCAAAACACCCTACCATCATTGGGTCGACTCGGTCTGTTTCGACGAGATGCCGCTCACCCCAACGCCGTGGATAATCAGCCAGTGCCACACGCGCATCAACACTAACCTCGTCCTTGAGCAACGGCCCCACGCTGGGGCCGTTAGCGCATGTTGATGGATCTCGTCCAAAATGAACACCTATGATATCGTATAAGTGCTTTTGTCCAATCACCAAAACAATGGCTAAAGCCCGCATTCACGTTGAACGCCCCTTCTAGAACGCACGCGATTACGTTATGATGGGTGGGTTTCGTCGACCTCGGTCATTGTTTCGCCACCCGTCATTGCGAGCGTCAGCGAAGCAACCCCCGGTTCTGTGCCTCGCACCCGGGGGTGCTTCGCTGACGCGCGCCCCGACGGCG
>JAOAUO010000030.1:6318-17995 GCA_030157565.1 Legionellaceae bacterium | reverse complement strand
AGCCTACAGAGCTCCTTGAGCAAAAAACACTTAAAATATCCATCGCAGTGACCTTTTTTCTTGCCATCGTGGGTATTTTGTTTGGTTTAGTATCCGGTTCCTTGGCGATGGTATTTGATGGGATGTTCAATATGGTTGACACCGTCATGTCAATCCTTGCCCTATTCGTGGCGCGTCTTTTGACCAGTACAGGAAACCGTCGATTCCAATATGGCTATTGGCATGTTGAGCCGATGGTGCTGGTTTTTAATGGCAGTGTCCTTATCTTGATTTGTGCGTATGCATTCATTAACGCGATGGGTAGTTTGCTATCGGGTGGGCGAGAATTAAATTTTGATTGGGCGGTTGTCTTTGCTTTATTGATGTCTATCTTGTCATTCGGCATGTATGTTTACATCAGGCAAAAAAACCGTGTAGTGAAGTCCGAATTTTTGCGACTGGATACGCAAAGTTGGCTCATCTCAGCGGCCATCTCATCTTCTCTTTTGCTTGCATTTGGTGTGGCTACGTTTATGGACGGTCCGCGGTATGGGCATCTAACCCCTTATGTTGATCCCTTTGTCTTAACCTTGATAACGGCCGGTTTGATTTTTGTGCCAATGGCTGCTGTACGTGATGCCATGCGTGATATTTTTCTGATTGCCCCGTTAGATCTGGATGAACAGCTCAGGGCGTTTTTAGATGAATTAACCGCGCGTCGAGGATTCAAAACGTATGCTAGTTATGTCGCAAAAATAGGGCGTGCACAATTTATTCAAATATACATTGTCGTCCCCCCATCTTATCCGATTGCGGGTATTGAAACACTGGATAGCATTCGCCGTGAAATAACAGAAGAGGTCGGTGGTGATAGCCCGCAGCTTTGGCTCAGCATCGCGTTCACAGCGGATGAAACTTGGATTTAAATCTAACAAGCGTTTAAATATGTTAAAATAAACGCATTTTTTATCAGCGTCAAGGTTTCGTTATGCTTTATGAAAACATAGATTGTGCACTTAGAGAGGTTGAGGCGGCAACTAAAATCCAAGCTGTATGTCGAGGATTTTTTGATCGTAAAACGTATCAATTCAATCAGCTACCTAGTCTTCAGCAGGAGTCGTACCCTGTTATTATTGAAGGCAATGATCCTAAAATTGAAGGCTTACCTCAACATCATGCAGATGAGTCGATTGCTTTAATAGGCACTTCAGGTATGCGAGCCGTTGCAATTGCATGTCATTTAAGCAAGGGATCACTTAAGTTGATTATCCTGGATAATAGTAAAGACGTCGTTGGGTTTTGGCGTCAAGCGAGAGCATTGATCAATCTTGCGAGCACTTCAGATGAGTTTATCTGCGATTTAGATCGCTATATTCGTCGAACTGGATGTTGCGTTTACAGGGATAGCGGCTTGGCATATTTGCATGGTCTGTTTAGTATTCATGGTTTTGATAGACTAAAATCCATTATAGGGCGTAGTACAGTGATTGCTCAGTCTTGGGCCGATAAGGATATTCTGGTTCAAGTAAAAAATATTTTGGTCAAGAATGGGGTGAATACAATATATGCTTATCCTTCCAATATCGTAGGTTATATAGAGAAATTTGGCAGAATAGAGGACGCTCAGCAAGTATTAAAAAATATTCAAATATTAGCTCCTGCTCTTGCTATACATACCGATCTGGTTAATACGCGTCCTGTATACACGGTCCAAATAAGAAACCATGATCCCGCTTTTGTACGCGAACAATTAAGGCTTAGCCGCTATGCCGAGCAGGCTACATCCACGACCACTCCTGTGATGTAATCAATGATCGCAACAATGCGTGCAATAGAGAACTGGAATTTATTATAGCCAGGCTGGCTGGCCAATGTATATTTCCATGCTTGTTTGTCTAAACGCCAATGTCATGATTCGTAACGATTTATTCTTTGCTGGCCATCATGCGATTGGTTAGGGCAATACTCAAGGCTGAAATAATCAGTGTTAAATGAATAATGACTTGCCACATGACCGGATAATTACCGAGTTTGCTCGGATCGATAAAGGTTCTTAACAAATGAATCGAGGAAATGCCGATAATGGACATGGCCAATTTGACTTTCATGGCTCCGGCATCCAAATGATCAAGCCATTCAGGTTGATCGGGATGAGCCCCCAATTGCAGGGGAGATATAAACGTTTCATACCCTCCCATGACAACCATGATCAGAAGATTGGCAATCATGACGACATCAATCAAATCCAGAACGCCGAGCATGATATGTGTATCATCGAAGCCATTCAAGTGAATGATCAATGAAAACAATTCCCCAATAAACCGATAAACATAAGCGGCCAGGACGATAATCAGCCCCAAATACAGGGGCAGTTGCAACCAGCGACCCATAAAAATAATTTGGCTGATGCCTGATTTAAATCTGTTCATGATTCACCAAATAGTTACAAACAATAAGCGTTGTATCGTAATCATTCTTTTAAGCGTTGTCACGCCATTCTCCATTTTAAATCCCTGGCGTGGTTTCTCTTTGTCATACGTGGCCTTATTTTGGCGTGTTTTAACTGGATTTTTAGTAATTATTGCCTATGCTTAAAATAAGCAATGATTTTAAGGAGGAACGACATGAAATCACCTTATGAAATGCCCCCGAAAGTCGATTTAATTACTTCAATTAATGACCTGGCCAGTCAATATCGCTCTCCTGTTGAAGCATTTCATAATATTTTTTTCAAAAACAGTAAAAAACGCTTTCCAAAGGATTTTGTTGAAAATTTTTTAAAAAAAATAACGCTCAATGATTTCCTTAATATGATGGTCAATGATATCTGGGCCGACAAACTTACATTGGTTGGCTTGAAAACAGAGGATTTTTTTCCCTTTGATGAGATTCAATTGAGGGGGGAGAACTTGGTCAATAGGCTGCAGGGCTTGGGCAGTAATGTAGAAAACCCTAATCTGACTTTATACAACGCAATTCAACATATTATTTCAGATTATGAACATGCTCCGGAATTCGTAGGTATATTAAAAAAACTGAATGACGGACAGTATTACTACCCCGACCCATCTCACTATAAACGATGTGTTGACGCTATTAAAATGGTAGCGAGTCAGTTAGATCAAGCTCGTGATGTTGCATCGTATGTTAAGAACAGAGCGGAGCAATTAATCACTGCAGCCGAAAAAAAAGAAGATCTTACCGGCTTAATGAATCAATTGATGTTGGATGGAGAAGGAGCAGTAAAACTGGCTGGCTTAAGTAAACAATTACGCACGTCGTCTCAGGTGAAAAAAACATCAATTGAAAAACAGGACGCTGAATACTACCTAATCAAAATGCCTGAAATAGATCCAGCACTCGATGATAAAAAAAAGGAAGTTGAGAAGAATAAATTGCTATCTCTACGTAACATGACGCTCCTGACTGAGGATAAACCCTGTTACCTCTTATTGGACTCAGAGGTTTATTATGTTTTTGGTAAACATACACCTATCACTCTACTTAGCCCTAAGGAACTTCATTCAATGTTCCCGTCAGAGCTTTCTAAAAGAATACCTGCCACACCAGAACAATTGACTGAGATGAGATTGAAAACAGGCTACATCCCAAAGATTAATATTCCTAACAATAATGAAATAGATGAGAAAATCAGGTCACAGCGGATCGAGGCGTATATCAGTGAGCAAGAAAGAAAATTACTCAGCACAAACCCGCAGGATCAAAGTGAGTTACTGAAATCGTTTGAAGAATACAACGTATTGCCGGCTATTAGTCAAATTATGACACCGGTCATCGTTTCGCCAGGCACAACGGCGCTGGGACCGTCAGGGAGCGGGGCATCGCTTGATAATGCGTCCGCTTTGAAGAATCCTTTATTTGAAAAAACTCAGTTAGCAATCTATTTTGACAATTTAGAAAAAAGAGAGCCGAATAGAATGAAAAACATTAATGACGCATTAACTCGCGTCTTATCGCAAGAAAATATGACACTCCAAAGCCTGGTTGATAAACTCGATAAGAAGACATTTAAAAAGGGTGACGATATATATATTCTCAATAAAGCGTTGGACAGACACTATTATGGGTTCAATAGATTATTAAATTGGTTCTTGAAAGGAGCCTTCCCGACCGCTACCACTATTATGTTTAAAAAAGAAATAAAGAAGTTAGCACGACCACAAGAGACGAAATCTGATGATGAAAATACTGGAAAAAACAACTCACCAACCCATCATGAGTGATTATAACGCCTTCCAGAACATAGGTTCCAATCGTTGCTTTTGTCTCGCCCTATGAAAGCTTGAGGCAGGGCTTTGTATAAACTATCTATTGAAGAAAGAGTAACAGCCATCGGAAAAGCAAGAACCGCAACCAAAGCAAAAGAATAAACGGCATATTATAACCATGCGATTACCGCATTAAACAGTATCAGAGAAGACAGGAAATATGCAGAAACGATCTCAATAATCATCGATAGACTTGAACGATTCACTATTAAAAAAGAGGGGCAGCGGTTTAACGCAACACGCGTATTGTGAGCAACAGAACATTAGCTATCTTATGCTTATGATGGCCTGGCTGGGAACCATTGGTCATTTATGGAACGTATATCGATTTTCAGAGAAATATTGACATACGCTCGCTCGCTCACTAGCGAGCGTTTTGAAACTTAAATATGACACTTTCGTACAGAACCCTATGCGAAAACGGCTCGAAAATTCTCGGAATTGCTCGGAGGATTAAATAAGTTAAAGCAAATTAAAGCAAGGGCACTGACTAAAAGCGCAAGCACTACAGGAGCAGGAGTGAAGACCATGAGTGTAACCAGGGAGCCAATCACCACCGCTGCTTCTACTGGATGTCTAGATAGCCACTGACTAACATCCGCAATGTTTTTTTGAGTTCTTATCAGCGCCAACCGCGCTCTTTCCTCTGTGAATCCATCAAAAAAGCTCATCATTATCCCGTGTTTGTTTACCATTGAGCAATAGTATCGTGAAGCGTTGATATTAGTCAATTCGTCTATTATATTGCGTTCATTGGCGCATCGACTGATGATGCTTTATTTTCAAAATTCATCTAACACATGATGTATCGATAAGGCCCTATCAAGAATGATGATTGAGGCCAGTATTTCAGAGGCCAGTCCTAGCGCAGGGGTTATAAAATGTCTAAACCATTCGTTCAAACACAATAAATTGTGATGAATGCTGAGTTGTGGTTTAATTAACCTCATCTTTAACCCTGCCTATGAGAGCATCATGACCTTTGTTGTGACTGAGAGCTGTATTCAATGCAAATACAGCGACTGTGTGGAAGTGTGTCCTGTGGATTGTTTTTATGAAGGGCCTAATTTTCTGGTGATTGACCCGGAAGAATGCATCGATTGCGCGTTGTGTGAACCGGAGTGCCCGGTGAATGCCATTGTGTCTGAAGACGATTTAACGGACGCGCAGCGCTTGTTTCTCCCCTTAAATGCTGAATTGGCACACGAATGGCCGAATATTACGGTTAAGAAAGACGCTCCAGCGGATGCAAAGGCCTGGGATGCCGTGGAAGGGAAATTGCAATATTTGCAAAAAACGTGGGAGAAATAGAGCAGGTCGTTGACGATGCGGTGGTCCATTGTCAGCGTATGCTGGGTGAGTCGGGGCGCTTAACAACCGCCATTCCAGGCTTTGTTGCGCGCGAGCAACAGACGCAATTGGCCGGCGCCATTGCGTCTGCCATTCGTTCGCAAACCATGCTGGTTGCAGAAGCTGGAACCGGCACCGGAAAAACGTATGCGTATTTGATTCCGTGTTTGCTCAGTGGCAAGAAAGCGTTGATTTCTACGGCTACAAAAACCTTGCAAGATCAGTTGTTTCAAAAAGATTTGCCGATGTTAGTGCGTGCACTGGGCTTGTCTGTTCGCATTCAAAATTTAAAAGGGCGTGCGAATTATTTATGCCGATACCGCACGGCCTTGCATGCCGAAGAAGGGCATTTCAATACGCCGCAGTGCGCGCATGAAATTTTATGGGTTCGAGAAAAACTGCCCCAACTCACCCATGGTGAACGTGGCGAGTTGCCAGAAATTGCCGAGGATTCCGCCGTGTGGCCTTACGTCACGTCAACGGCCGAGAATTGTTTGGGCACCGAATGCCAATCGTATCAAGATTGTTTTTTAGTGAAGGCACGTAAACGGGCCTTGGAAGCCGATGTGGTGGTCATTAACCACCATTTATTTTTTGCAGATTCCCGCCTGAAGGATGATGGGTTTGGAGAACTGCTGCCCGGTGTTCATGCCGTGGTGTTTGATGAGGCCCATCAATTGGCCGATATTGCCGCCAATTTTCACGGTGAACGCATTGGGACTCGGCAATATCGTGATCTCTTAGATGACTTGTTGCGGGAGTGGCCGATTCTTGATTTGGCCAATCAACCCTTGAAACAGCTGAACGTGACCCTCGATCAAACCATTGATCAACTCTTGATGGCACTACCCGGACGAGATGATCGCCTGAGCTGGATGCAAGTGGCGGGTCATTCGTCGTTTATTACGGCATGGGATGCTTTGTTGGCACTCAGTCACGCGCTGGTGGCCTGTTTAGCGAGTGCTGAATTGAATGAGCTGCCCGGTTTGATGCGATGCAAGACGCGTTTGGATGAACTGCATCGCTTGTTAACGGCGTTTGCTGAAGTCAAGGACAGTCAAATCCGTTGGGTCGAGCGCTTTAAACAAAGCCTCGTGTTTCATTCTACGCCCGTTGATATTGCAGATTCGTTTTATGAATTATTGGTGAAGAAGCCTTGTGCCTACATTTTCACCTCGGCCACGCTGACCATGGCCGGCTCGTTTGATTGCTTTACTCGGCCTTTAGGTTTGTGCAAAGCGAACACATTGACCTTGCCCAGCCCGTTTGACTTTAAACAACAAGCCGTATTGTATCTGCCACGGGGTTTGCCTGATCCGAAAGACGTGCGTTATTACGAGGCCTTGTTAGCGCGTGCCTTGCCGATCATTGAAGCCTGTGGGGGGCGTTGTTTTTTCTTGTTTACGAGCCATCGGGCGTTGAAACAAGTGGCCCAGTTATTGGGTCAACATTTTAAATACCCGCTGCTGATTCAAGGAGAGGAAGCCAAGCCGATATTATTGGCGCGTTTTCGAGAATTGGGCAATGCCGTCTTGTTAGGCACCGCCACGTTTTGGGAAGGCGTGGATGTGAAGGGGGACGCGCTGTCATGCGTTATTATTGATAAACTCCCCTTTGCAAGTCCTGCGGATCCGGTGATTCGTGGTAGAATGGATCATTTGAAATCGCGCGGATTGTCCGGGTTTGATGAGTTGTCATTGCCCAATGCGGTCTTGGCTTTGAAGCAAGGGGTAGGGCGCTTGATTCGTGATGCCACCGATAGGGGCGTGTTGATGATTGCTGATCCCCGTTTGACGGGGCGTGAGTATGGTCGGCATATTTTTGCAAGCCTCCCGCCGATGCGAAAAACAAGAGACGAACACGTGGTTTTAACCTTTATTAAAGAGTTGGCATTGTCCCATGATGACATTATTAGCGATTGACACATCCACAGAACGCGCAACGGTGGCTTTGGCCGTTGGAGACCTTGTGTTTCATGATGAGAAACGCAACGTGCGCGAGCATGCAAACGGTTTGCTGCCCATGATCAATGGCTTGCTGGCCGAGGCTTCTTTGTCATTGAATCAATTGGATGGCATTGTGTTTGGTTGTGGTCCTGGCAGTTTTACAGGCTTGCGCATCACGTGCAGCATTGCAAAAGCGTTGGCTTACGCACATGATTTGCCATTGTTTCCGGTGAGTAGTTTAGCGGCCATTGCCGAAGAAGTGTATCACGCAACGCCCGATTTAAAACCGGATACGCACGTTTTGGCGATGTTGGATGCGCGCATGCAGCAAGTGTATTGGGCTCATTTTACGCGTGAGGGGGATGCGCCTGTAGAACATGTGAGTGCCGCGGCAGATGTGGTGTGGGCATCGACGGCGCCGTTGATCATTGCGGGTGTTGGATTAGAGGCGTATGCGCCTCAATGGCCCTTATCCATACAGTCCTTGGCATTAACGCCGCAGTGGGTTTATCCAGACGCACGTGCCATGATTCGAGCGGTTCGAGCAGGCCGAATTCAAGCGGTTACCCCGGCAGCGGCCACGCCCGTCTATGTGCGCGAGTTGCATTTTAAGCCAGCTGATTCGATTGGAGTTTGAACCCCGCGAAAGAATAAAAAACGACCTATCTTACGGAGTCTCTAGTGGATAAAAAAATATTGGATATTTTGGTTTGCCCCTTGTGTAAAGGCAAATTATTATTAAAACAGCAGGAATTGATGTGTCGGTTTGACCGACTGGCCTACCCCATTCGTGATGGCATTCCGGTGATGTTGGAATCGGAGGCGCGCTTGCTGACTTTAGAGGAAAAAGATCGACTATGAGCGTCCCTTTTCATGTGATGATTCCTGCGCGATTCGCATCTTCTCGCTTGCCGGGCAAATTGCTCATGGATTTGCATGGCCAGACCGTGCTAGAACGCGTGTACCGTCAAGCACGTCAAGCGCATCCCCAATCCATTACGATTGCTACGGATAATCAGGCCATTTTTGATGAGGCAACACGCTTTGGCGCACCGGTGGTCATGACGGATGCAGCACACCAATCGGGCACCGATCGCATTGCAGAAGCCGTTTCTAAACGCGATTTTTTGCCAGATGATATCATTGTGAATGTCCAGGGTGATGAGCCGTTAATCGCACCTATTCTGATTACACAAGTCGCGCACGCCCTGTCGATGACGGCCGCGCCGATGGCAACCTTGTGTTGGCCCATAGAGGACAGAGCCTCTTGTGAGAATCCCAATGTTGTGAAGGTCGTGCGCGATTGCCACGATCATGCTTTGTATTTTTCAAGGCGTTGCATTCCGGCTAATCGGGATGATCCTTTGAATGCGTTGGGTGTTTTTCGACACATTGGATTGTACGCTTATCGCGCCGCGTTTTTACAAGAAATGGTGCAATGGCCGGTCTGTGCCATCGAGCAAATGGAAGCCTTGGAACAGCTCCGTGTGCTGTGGGCGGGCTATCAAATCAAAGTAGAAGACGCGTCTGTGCGGCCTTTGCAAGACATCAATACGCTGGATGATTTGCATGCACTGCGTGGGCAACTGCAGGCCTTCACATGACAGCGCAAACGCCCGTGTTGACCGTTAGTCAATTAAATCGCCATGTGCGCGCATACCTTGAGCATGAGATGGGTGCGGTGTCTGTTGCAGGTGAGATTTCAAATCTCATGAAGCCGGCGTCCGGGCATGTTTATTTTACGCTGAAAGATGCCAGCGCCCAAATACGGTGCGTGTACTTTCGAAATCGCCACGCATCAAACGAACGCGCGGGTTTTCAAAATGGGCAGCAAGTGTTGGCGAATGGCAAACTGAGCCTCTATGAAGCCCGGGGTGATTATCAGCTGATCGTAGAACAGCTCAGTGATGCAGGTGTGGGTGATTTGTATCAGCAATTTGAAGCGTTAAAAATTAAATTGGCCGCATTGGGCTTGTTTGAAGCGGCGCGTAAAAAGCCATTGCCCCGCCTGCCCGATTGCATTGGGGTCATTACCTCCAGCAGTGGGGCGGCTTTGCATGATATTTTGACCACATTGGCGCGTCGTTTTCCTTTGACTCCCGTGCGGATTTACGCCAGCGATGTGCAAGGCAAACAAGCCCCTCCTCAATTGGTTCAGGCGGTGCAACGCGCCAATCTAGAGGCACGCTGTGATGTGCTCATCTTGGCACGTGGCGGTGGAAGCATGGAAGATTTGTGGGCATTTAATGATGAACAATTGGCCTATGCCATCGCCAATAGCCGCATTCCAATTGTCTCAGGCGTTGGGCATGAAACCGATTTTACCATCGCTGATTTTGTAGCCGATTTTCGAGCCGCAACACCCACGGCAGCCGCCGAGGCCGTGGCACCTGATTGGCTCGATTTCATGGCTCGATTGCAGCTGATTCAATCGTCTCTCACAACGGCCATGTCTCGTTTGATGCAGCACAAACGCTTGTTGTTAAAGCATCAAATTCAAACCCTGGTTTCCCCAGGTCGAATGATTCATACGCATTGGCAGGGGCTTGATTATTTAGAACGCCGACTCCACCGCGCGTTGCATCAAACGTTGGCACATAAACAACATCGATTTCATTTGGCGATGACACGTATTCAAGCACGCCATCCGGGGGTGCTCTATCAACAAGCCCAATTGCGAGTCCGTGATTTAAAAACACAGTTGATTCGAACCATGACGGCCACCCTAAGCGAATGCAGACAACGGCTCCTCACTCAAATGGTCACATTGCAGGCGGTGAGCCCTTTGGCGACCCTTGATAGAGGGTATGCGATAGCGACGCTTCATCACCATGTTCTTCTGGACAGTCAATCGGTGAAGCCGGGTGATCGGATTGATGTTCGGCTAGCAAAAGGGCGTTTAGCGTGTGAAGTCAAAGCCATTGGATGTTCTTCTGAAGGAGGTGCCTGATGTTGGATGAATTGAATGCCAGTCTAGCGTTGATCATTGCTCAGACCAAAATCAACGCCCCTATATTGGCCGCGATAGCCTTGACGTTATGGGCGGTTTTTTTACTCACCTCACTCGACAAACGATTATTATGCTTAGGCATTGTGCCCAGGCACGTATATGGGTTGCCGGGGGTGCTTCTGGCTCCATTTCTGCATGCTCATTTCAACCATCTTTTTTTTAACACCATTCCTTTGTTGGTCTTGAGTGATTTTTTGCTAATTAACGGCTGGCCTTATTTTTTGATGGCAACACTGGCCATTACCGTGCTCAGTGGTCTGTTGATCTGGTGTTTTGCAAAGCCCGGATTACACATTGGCGCGAGTGCTGTGATTACAGGGTACTGGGGGCTTCTGCTGATGAATAGCTACCAGCAGGCAAGCGTTACGTCGGTCATGCTAGGTGTGGTCAGTGCATATTATTTTGCAGGTATTTTTTATGGTGTGTTTCCCGGCAAAAAAGGGGTGTCTTGGGAAGGGCATTTGTTTGGCCTGGTTGCAGGATTGCTGACCGGGTATCTTTTAAAAGATCTGATTTAAGGAGCGCTGCATGTTAAAACGAGACATCTCGGGCACGAATGTATTGATTGCCGCGGCGGGTGGCATGATTGGATCCGGTTGGTTGTTTAGTCCGTTTATCAGCGCTCAAATCGCAGGTCCCAACGCGCTGGTGAGTTGGGTGATTGCGGCTATTTTTATGGTGTTTATTGCCTTGCCCCTGTGCGAATTGGGTGCCATGTTTCCCATTTCCGGCGGGATGACCAATTACCCGAGTTTTACGCATGGCCGTGATGTGGGGTTCTTGTTTGCCTGGGTCTCTTGGTTGTCTTATGTGGTGATGACGCCGATTGAAATACAAGCCATTTTACAGTATTCCGGGCATTTGTTTCCGACCTTGGTGTTGAAGGATGGGGCCGCGTTTGAGCTCTCTGGGATGGGGTATGTGGTCGCCATTTCCATCTTATTTTTTGTGGTCTTATTGAATTCATTTGGCATCAAGCTGTTGGCCCAGTGTAATAAATACGCCAGTATCATCAAATTCCTGATGCCCAGCATAGCGATTGTGTCTTTGTTTTCCATTTCGCCTACATTGAACAATATTCAGCTTCATTTAACGGATACAAC
>JAOAUO010000030.1:0-6308 GCA_030157565.1 Legionellaceae bacterium | reverse complement strand
GTCTTCGCGTTTACAGGGTTTCAAAATGGCTTGATGTTGGCCGGAGAGGTGGTGAATCCGCAGCGGAACATCCCCATTGCCATTTTAGGGGCCATTCTTGTGGGGTTTATTCTCTATTTCATGCTGCAATGGAGTTTTTTAGCGGCGGTGCCCACGCATTATATCGTGAACGGTTGGCATCATTTGTCTTTCCCAGGAGACAGCGGCCCATTGGTGGGATTGACGATTTTATTGGGCCTGACTTGGGTCGCCGTACTCTTAATGGCTGATGCCATGTTTTCGCCCTTTGGGACGACCTTGGTCTATACGGCAGCGACCTCACGCATTGTGTATGGCATGGCACTGAATCATCATTTGCCGCAGATTTTGACACGCGTGAATCGATATAAAATTCCATATTGGGCGTTGTATGTCAATTTGTTAGTGGGCGTCCTGTCCTTTTTACCGTTTCCAGGCTGGCAAAAAATGGTGGCGTTTTTGTCATCCTGTAGCATTTTATCTTATGGGATTGGGCCGATTTGTTTATTGGCGGTTCGAACCTTGCAACCGGATCGGATCCGGCCGTTTAGGCTTTCATTTGGATTGTTTTTCTCGCACGTGGCTTTTTTTGTATCCAATCTCATGTTGTATTGGTGTGGTTTTGAAATCCTCTGGAAATTGGATGTCGCATTGGTCTTAGGGCTTGTGATTCATTTGGTGTGCCAGAAGCGTAGTGTTTTATCTTGTGAACGGAGTTTCTATTGGTTTGCTGGGTATATGTTTGCGTTATTGATCCTGTCGTATTTGGGCTCATTTGGCGGCATTGGGGTGATCGGGTTTCCGGTTGATGTTGCGCTCATTTTGCCCTTGAGTATTCTGGTTTTGTTTGTGTCACAGCGCGTCATCGTGACGGAGGCGCGTCATGAAGCACTCTTGTCAACGGTCATGCGTGCAGAAATGGCGGCGGAGTAATCCATGCTGGATGTGATCAATGTCGGCTTTGATTATTCAGACCACCCGATTCTTCACGGTGTTCAATTCAGCGTGCCCTCAGGGCAGTTGATGCACGTGCGAGGGCACAATGGCGCGGGTAAAACGACATTGCTAAAATTACTAGCCGGTCTCTTGCCGCCCGCACTCGGCGACATTCAATACAATGGGTACTCGATCGCAAACAATCGGTCGGCGTACCAGCAAACACTGCGTTACGTGGGGCATAAGGCGGGGGTGAGCCCGTTATTAACGGTGCGAGAAAGTGCCTGTTATGACGTGTATGCCTCGTCGAATGCATCGTTTGAATCGTTGGCTCAGCGGCTGGGTTTGAGCGGTTGGGAGGACGTGCCGTGCGGATTATTGTCTCAGGGGTTACGCCGAAGGGTGGCCTTGTTGCGTCTTTTAATCACACCTTCCACGTTGTGGCTTTTGGATGAGCCCTTGGTGGCATTGGATCAAGACGCGATTTTGATCTTAATGGATTGCTTCAGAGAACACCTGGATCAAGGTGGACAAATCGTTTTGACCTCTCATCAGCCGCTGCCGCTATATGATAGGCCGTGTCTGGATTATTGCTTATGATGACGCTTTCTCGACTATTCATCCGCCAGTTCACGCGAGAGTGTTTGGTGCATGCGCGCCAAGTGAGGACTATCGTCAATGCATGCTTGTTTTTTTTCATGATCATGGTGTTTTTTCCCCTGACCATGCCGCCGGATACAGCACTATTGCGGACCCTTTTGCCGGGATTGATTTGGATTGCCGTTTTGCTCGCGCTGTTGTTATCTTCCGAGCGTTTGTTTCAGCCAGATTATGATGATGGTGTGATTGAACAGTGGTTGGTGTCGGGGCATCCCATCAGCGTGTTTGTTTCGGCCAAGGTGTGGTCACATTGGTTAGTCACCATGATTCCTATCTTGTTTTTTTGTCCCATCCTTTCTTTGTTGTTTGCCCTCACGATGCATGAAACCATTATTTTAATGCTGAGTGTGTTTCTGGGCACGCCCGCCATTTTATTTCTGTGTGCAATGGCGGCCGCATTTGGAACCGGCTTGCGGCAGACGGGGGTTTTGATGGCCCTGATTTTGCTGCCGTTGACGATTCCTGTGATGATTTTTGGCAGTGGCGCGATGCTTGCCGCCATGCAGGGGCTTCCGGTCTCAGGATATTTGGCTATTTTGATGGCGATGTCCTGTTTGGCGGCCGGTTTTTTACCTTTTGCGGTGGCCGGTGTGGCCAAGGTTGGTTTTGGGGATTGATGGTTTCTGATTGAGCGCGTCCCAGGCCTCTGTGATAAGGATCGCGTTGAAACACCGATCAATGGTCAACCAGGGTTGTCCCATTCGGGCGGTTCTGTCGCAAAACGCCGGAAGAAAGGTTAGACTTCCGGCGTTTCACATGGAATTCGAATTCAAATTCCAATACGATCAAAACGGAGCGGACTCGTCAACTGGAATGGGCGCGGGGTTGGCAACCAAACCAGGTGTTTTTTCCGTCATATCTGCCAGTAAATCCGTCATCAGTGCACGCAGTTCACCGGATAACAGCGTTAACGACGCATCTTGTTGTTCATATTCTTCATCCAATTGGCGTATTTCATTGAAATCGTCCACCAAGTAATCCATGCATTTGAGCCGTTTGAATGCCAATTCATGTGTCAATGTCAATTGAATGCGTTCATTCCAGATGATGGAGAGTTCAGACGCGGCTAACCCTTGTGACAGGAGTGTGAGGATTTCTTCTGCGGGCAATTCATAGCCTTTGCAATTGAATCGTTTTTTCTCATCGTCTGGTGAAAACAAGAGGCAGTCAGATGCGAGCTGCACATTGGCCGGCAAGGACGCGGGGTTGGTTATCCATTCCACCAGACGCATGGATAGATTCTCGGTGTGTGGCAAGGGTTCAATGCGAATGCCTGGCACGGTCTTACGAAGCAATGATGTCAATTGAGAGGCTTGCGTTGAGCTGGTTGCGTTGATGATGAGGCGTTTGCTCACATGATCAAGCAAAGCAAAGGTGCGTTTTTGTATGCAAAACGCTTTGGGCAGCAATTCAAACTCAAGATCTTCGGCCATTTGTGCTTTTTCAGCGCGTTTAATGGCATAACCGCGTTGCGTTTCCAACGTTTGGATGCGTTCAGCCAGCACACGGTTAATCACACCGCGCGGCAACAAGCGCTCTTCTTTTCCCATGCAAATCAGAGACGCCCCAGCAATGCCATGAACAAATTCATCGGCAATCGCAGGCAGCCAACCGTAAATAAAACGAGCATGCGGTGGGCAGGGTTTCATGGCGTCTTGTGACAATAAATCCGGTAAATCGCTTGCCTCGTCTAGTTCGCATTGGTAAATCAGTGCATTGTTAAACCACATGATGTCTATCCTCTTTTAAAAAAAAACCCATGCTAGCATGAATCCCTGATTACCAATAGGCATTAAAGACAATCATCGGTGCTACAAAAACAGGCGTATTTTTTCCGGCAACGGTAAACCAAGCGCCTGCAATCACCCCATAGTTCGCAGAAAAATTGTATTCTAGTCCGGGTGCTAATGTGAGTTGGTTTAGATTCCCACTCCCAATGCCGGAGCGGTCAATATTGTGCCTGGATGGTAATAGGCGATTAAGACGGGAAGATAGACGCGGGTGTTTGCTCAGGGGCAATGGATCATTGGCGGTCCGTTCGCCTAATCGGCCATGAAATTCGGATGCTTGCTGATAGATTAAATTGCCTTCCAAAACGGCCACCCAACGTTGCGTTAATGTGAATTCACCCGCCAGATCTAAGCCCATCGAATCCCCCGGCGCGATTCGACCTTTCGTGAGTGCCGTGCCGCCATAAGCACTGATCCCGTTCAGTACGACCGTGGCCGCATGTGAATACATGAAGCTCACATGTGAATTTAAATAGTGTATGTCATCAAACTGCGCTAAATATTGAAAATTGAAGCTTAATGCGGTTTGATAACTGCCCATTCCTGTGACATTCGAGCCATTGTCGATGGGTGATAATTCATTATAAATACCGGTAGGAAGAATCTCTTGTAACGTGATGCGTAAGTCGATGTGATTTTGTTGTTGCGTCAACGCTTGAAATCCTAACATGATGGATGTATCGCCAATGTGCTCATACGCGCGTTGTTCGTTTTCATTGATAAAATAGAAGGCGTTGTATTGGACATCCACCCGATCAGCCAATCCATAAATGAATTCAGGGGCCATTTGTGTGCTTTTAAAGTGGGGCACAGATTCCCTTTGCCCATTGCCGCCGTAAATGTCATTGGATAATGAAGTCGGTATGTTCAATGACGCGTTGATGTGGCCGCGCGGAGCCGTTTGCCCTTCAAGGGCTAATAATGGACCTGTAAACCAAGGATCAGCACAAAGGGCGCTGGGTGTCATGATAGATAGGAGCAGTAAAGCAAACCTTGTTTTTTTTTGCATAATCATCTGTTGAAGTGTATCCACTTGAGCATTTCCATGTATCATATAATGTTCCAATATGACATCAACGCTCAGTTTAAATCAAGGATCGAGGCATTTATGAACCTTCAAGATCAAATCGCCGTTGTGACAGGGGGTGCCTCTGGAATCGGCAAAGCGTGTGTAGAGGCTTTGCGATCGCGAGGTGTGCGTGTTGCGGTTTGGGATAGACAGTCGGCTACGGACGATTTTTTCCGATGTGATGTGAGTGACGCGAGCTCGATTGAGCAGGCTTTGCAAGAGACGATGACTCAAATGGGTGTGCCGCGTATTTGCGTCAATTGTGCGGGCATTGCCCCTGCGGCTCGCATGGTGGGACGCGATGGCCCCATGCTGCTGGATGCGTTCAAACACGTCATTGACATTAATTTGGTCGGTACGTTTAATGTGATGCGGGTGGTTGCCGCTGCCATGATTCGCCTGCCTTTGCAATCTCACTCCGAGGAGCGCGGGGTGATTATCAATACCGCATCGGTTGCGGCGTTTGAAGGCCAAATGGGCCAAACGGCATACAGTGCATCAAAAGGTGGGATTGTTGCCATGACGCTTCCTGCCGCTCGTGAGCTGGCCCAACATGCCATTCGAGTCAATGCGATAGCCCCAGGCCTGATGGCCACGCCCATGTTGTTGACCATGCCGCAAGACGTACAAGATCGTTTAGCCGCAACCGTGCCTTTCCCTCAACGTTTAGGCGCACCGGAAGAATTCGCCGCGTTGATGATTCATCTCATTGAAAATACATTGATCAATGGCGAGGTGATACGCTTGGATGGCGCGCTGCGCATGCAACCTCGCTAAGGACCCCTTACGCCATTTCAACCGCTTGAGTGACAGGCGCGTATTCTACTAATTTAGAGGCGATATGGGCGGCGTTGATTGGATATCGTCCTGCGGACAGTTCTTCTTTGATGAATTCTATTTTGGCTTGATTGGCTTCTGGTGTATCAAATAGGATGGCTTTTAATGCAGCGATTGAGCGGGTCATTTCATCTGCATCCATGGATTGGGCGAGAGATTGGTTTATCATGATGGGTTCCTTGGGTTATGAGCACGAGAGGTAGTGTTATCGGCCGATCTTTGGAAATCTTTAGTTTTTTTTCTTGATTTGGCTTATCGAATGGATAAGCATTGATTCGGCGCTCTTCAAACGCCACTAGATGAGGTGCATGATGGTTTATTGTCCCTGTGATTCTCAAACAGATTATTTATGCTGTTGTGAACCTTATATTATGGGAAAAAAAATCCCTGAGACGCCAGAAGCGTTGATGCGATCTCGATATACGGCCTATACGATGGCTCATATTGACTACATCAAACAGACGATGCGTGGCAAGGCCTCGATTGGTTTTCAAGAAATAGACGCCGCGCGTTGGGCGAAGAGCGTTCGTTGGATTAAGCTGACTGTAGTGAGCTCAGTCATTGAAAACCCCTGTGTGGGTTATGTGACGTTTGAAGCCCTTTTTGTGGATGGTTCTCGATTAAAATCAATGCATGAAAAGAGTGAGTTTATCTGTGAGGGTGGGCGCTGGTATTATGTTGATGGGACGCATTTCCCATCGAGTCAAACCGAAAAAATGGTTTCTCGCAGCACGACTTGTCCTTGTGGCAGTTTGCGGAAATTTAAACATTGCCATGGACGATGAAGCGGGCGTATGGTTCAAACGCCAAGTCATTCTTTCACTGTTCTATCGCTTTAAATACACGTATGATGGTTTTTGAATGGTTACAATATAAAAATATATGGAGTTAGACGGATATGCTTAAAGGATTAAGAGTTCGGTATGATCTATTATCTTGTTTTATTGTAACTGCTCACCCCTATTATCCGCTACGCGGCTAACAGAGGTGAACGACAA
>JAOAUO010000029.1 GCA_030157565.1 Legionellaceae bacterium | reverse complement strand
TATATTTGGACGAAATGACATGCGTGTTTTTGCATGTCGTTTTGTCCAAACGCCAATTATTAAAGGAATCAACACATGCATTTACATATTTTAGGGTTAAGTGGCACGTTCATGAGTGCTTTGGCTTTACTCGCTCGAGAAAAAGGGTTTCAAGTGACAGGCAGTGATACCCATTGTTACCCGCCGGTGAGTGATTTGTTGACCGCGAATGGGATCGTTTGGACCGACGGTTATGAGGATGATACAGACGCGCTCAATGCGGACTGTGTCATTGTAGGGAACGCCATGAAACGCGGCATGCCGGTGATTGAATCGGTGCTTGAGGCGGGCGTTCCTTACACCTCCGGGCCGCAATGGTTGGCTGAGCACATTTTACCGCACCGTCGCGTCTTAGCCATTGCGGGAACGCATGGAAAAACCACAACAACCTCCATGTTGGCGTTTATTTTGCATGAAGCAGGCTTGGAGCCCGGGTTTTTAATCGGTGGGGTTGCGACGGATTTTAATACCAGTGCACGCTTAGGCCGGGGCCCCTGGTTTGTAATTGAAGCCGATGAGTACGATAGCGCGTTTTTCGACAAACGTCCAAAATTCATGCATTACCGGCCAGAAGTGGCTGTTTTAAATAATTTGGAGTTTGATCACGCGGATATATACCCCGATTTAGCGGCCATTCAACAGCAATTCCATTATTTTTTAAGAACCATCCCCCGAACAGGCCTGGTGATCAAGCCTCGTGATGATGCGGCATTGAATGCGGTCTTGGCACGGGGTCAATGGAGCCATTTGGAAGAAATCACCCTCACAGGGGATGCGACTTGGTGTGCACAACTATTGGATGAAGCCGGGCAGTCTTTTCGCGTGTTGCATCGAGGGGTCTGTGTGGCCGAAGTGCATTGGTCGTTGATTGGGACATTTAATGTCGAAAATGGACTGGCAGCGTTAGCTGCGAGTGCATTTGCCGGCGTGAGTCCCGCGGTGGCGGCCCGTGCTTTGGGTCGTTTTACACCGGTGAAACGGCGTTTGGAAGTCAAGTCTGATCGAAATGGGATTGTGGTGTACGATGATTTTGCGCACCATCCTACGGCCATATCAAAAACCATTCAGGCGCTCAAGAACAGTGGGCGGCATCAGCGCATTTTAGTGGTACTGGAATTTGCATCCTATACCATGCGTTCAGGCGTGCACGCAGAGCAGATGGCGCATGCTTTGGATGGAGTCGATGCGGCTTTTATTCTCAGTCCCGCAGAATTTTGTCTGGCCGATGTAGCCACTCATTGGCCGTTCCCTTATCACGTATTGCCAACAACGCTAGCCATTGTGGATGCCATCGCCGAAACCGCACGTCCGGGCGATGCGGTGTTGGTGATGAGCAATCGTGGTTTTGAGAATATTCATCAACAATTGGTGGGGGTTTTGGATGAAACGACGAGGGCTTTGGACAAAACGACATGCAAAAACACGCATGTCATTTCGTCCAAATAGGGTCGATAAATTAGAGTATTTAACAGGATTTCAAAATACATGCTACAATAAAGTCTCAAAGTGTTATTTTTGAGAAACAGATGAGTAAAAAAGAATCCGGAGAGGAAAGGCTCAGACGAGAGATGTTGGGTATTCTCAGCCAGTTAGATAGGCTTACAGCAAAAGCTGGGCTCCGGATGGAAGAAGGTTCAAACTGGCCTACCAATCTTGGTTTTGGGGAAAATCAAATAGCCGCAGCAGATCTATTTAAAACAATAAGGGAGCAAATTGAAAATTTACGTTCATTGATTGCTAATGAAAACCCAGATATTAATATTCTAAAATATAGTATTAACCTGATTCTTAAATTTAATTATCTCCCATCATGGGGCACGGATGGGCATAGTGAGTATATATACAAAAAAGATCTTATAACTAGCGATGCAACCCCATTGGAGAGATTAAGCTTCATTCTAACTTACAGCATGCGAGCCATATTACGCGGAATTGACATCTTGGTATCGCAAAGTACCAAGGATACTTTTAACGCAACAGGTGAAACCCCTTTTGCCAGATCCTTAACGGGGAATCGACAGTTTTTTAAAAATCCCATGACAACGCTTTCGGATACCTTCAATGAACTTAAAAAGGTAAGTGATCTATTAGCCTTGGAGGCGTACAAGCGATCCTGGGAGCCAAAATGAGGGGTGTTGAATGACGCAGACAATCAGGCGGAAAACATCGCGTATAAAAGAGCATCATTAAATATATTTGGAGTTTGGACAAAACGAGATCCGGAGCCCCGCTTTTGCGGGGACGACAAATGGTGTTCTAGTGATTGAATGATGTTTGCTTTAGACAGAAAAGCATGTCGCTTTTTTCATGCTTTTTCCTCCAAACGCCAAGACTTACGTAAATACAGCAAAAATGCCGGGAATAACATGAGCAGGATGCCACTGGTGAAAATCAACCGAAAGTGGTTGGCACTGCCCATCTCTAAACTGTCTGCCGGTGGAAAAAATCCAATCACCAATGTGATGATGCAGCCCGCCAAACCCAGCGCACAGGTAAAATAATACCCATAACGCCCACCAGGAATTGAAAATGGACGGGGGAGATGTGCATGTTTCCGCTTTAATTGGATGGCAGCAAAGAACATGACCACATACATCATGATGTAGAGCTCAGTGCTTAATGCTGTGAATAGCCAGTAAATTGCATTCACGGAGGGGAATAGCAAAAACACACTGCATAATAGAGTGACCAATGCCGCTTGCAGTAACAGTATTCGCGAGGCGACGCCGTGCTTGTTTAAACGATAAAGCCAGTGAGGCAAGAACCCATGATCGGCCGCCATCAGTAAGCCCTTGGCCGGTGAAATAATCCAGTTGATCATGTTGCCTAAGCTGCCCAGCAACAGCAGAATGACTAAAACGGGCATGAGAAGGGTTAGATGATAGGCCTCACAAAAGAAACTGAACGTTTGCATCACGCCTTGTACCAGAATGATTTTGTCTTGCGGCATGACAAAGGCAATGGCGAGCGATCCGAAGATCATGGTGATTAAAATGAGGATGACCGAGAAAAGAATGGCGCGCGGGAAAACCTGCTGCGGATTTTTAACATCGCGCACGTGAACGGCGGCAAGCTCCATCCCGAGGAAGGAGGTCATCATGGCGGTCAATGAAACCCATGATTGCGTATCACTCCAATGGGGGATTAAATGATGGATGCTTAAATCGATGGCAATGGGCTGGCCTTTGATGAGCCAAATGGCTGCCAGAATAATAATAAATCCCATGGGCAGTATCATGC